>NZ_JBJEHY010000100.1:0-35158 GCF_051876515.1 Nocardioides sp.
GTCTGCTTCAGCTCGGTGGCGTAGGTGACCAGACCACCCACGTAGCAGCGCGACGCGCCCGGGACGGCCGTGACCGCCGCGGCGACCTGGCCCCCGGTGAGCGACTCGACGGTGGCCAACGTCGAGTCGGACCTGACCAGCAGGTCCAGCACTGAGGCAGCATCCATGCGCCCAACGTAGCCGCAGGGGCCGGGCCGTCCGTGGACGACCGAGCCCCTGCGGGACGTGCTCAGGTCAGCGACGCTTCTTGACCACCTTGATGGTGGTGGCCCTCGAGGACGGCTTGACCGTGGCGGTGCCCGGGTAGGTCACCTTCACCGTGGCCTTGCCGACCTTGCGCATCGGGACCTTGACCGTGGCGACGCCGTTCTTCAGCGTCACCTTGAAGGTGCGGGTCTTGCCCTTGAGGGTGACCTTGACCGTGACCTTGCCGGTCGGCGTGGTGCCGGCAGCGGTGACCTTGACCTTGATGGTCGCCTTCTTGCCGACGACGACCTTCTTGGGCGCGGTGATCTTGATCGTCGAGGCGACCGGCTGCGGCTCGGGCTCCTCGGTGCTGAACTCCAGGCCGACGATCTCCGGGTTGTGGTCGGAGGCCGAGAACGGCGTGGTGGCGTCGAACAGGACGGCCGCGTTGTAGTTGAAGCGGCTGTACTGGTTGAACACCGTCTCGTTGGCGTTGATCTCCCACAGGTCGACCCCACGCACGAACGCCTGGGCGGCCGCGTTGGCGAAGACGTGGTCGAGCGAGCCGACCTGACCCTCGAAGTTGTACGACCACTCCTCAGCGTCGCTGGAGGCGAGGTTGGTGAACCCCTCGGACTCCAGCACCTGCACCGGGTCCTCCTTCGAGTACGCGTTGAAGTCGCCGGTCAGGAAGACCGCGGACACGCCACGCTCGGCACTGAAGGAGTCGGAGAAGGCGGCGAGGGCCTGGGCCTGGGCGACGCGGTCCGGGTTGGCGTTGCCCTGCCCGGTGCCGTCGTCGGTGCCGGAGCCCTTCGACTTGAAGTGGTTGACGATGACCGCGAACGCCTCGTCGGCCGGGGCGCCCTTCTTCTTGAACACCTGGGCGAGCGGCTCGCGGGCGTTGTCGAAGGCGGCGACGCCCACGAGCGCCTTGGACGCACCCACCAGGTCGGTGGTGGACGGGTCGTAGATGAAGGCCGTACGGATGACGTCCTCGTCGGCGACCGGCGGGAGGTCGCTGGCGGCCGGCGACGGGACGAAGGCCCAGCGGGTCTCCCCCGCCGCCGTGTTGAGAGCGGTCACGAGCGCGGACAGCGCCTCGTCACGGTCGTGCCCGTCCACGGCGGCCGAGTTCTCGATCTCCTCCAGGGAGACGACGTCGGCGTCGAGCACGTTGATCGCCTTGACGATCTTGGCCTGCTGACGCTCGAAGCTCGTCTGGTCCCACGCGCCGCGCGGGCCGTTGGGGATCGACGCGCAGCGGTTGACCGCGATCGGGGTGCCCTCACGGTCGTTGTACGAGGTGCAGACGCCCGGGTCCATGTCGGTGCCCAGCGTGGTGAAGTAGTTCAGCACGTTGAACGTGGCGAGCTTCAGGTTGCCGCCGACGGCTGCCGGAGCAGCGTTGTCGGCGCGGGTGTCGGAGAAGGCGACCTTGTCGGCACCGGAGTCGGTGACCTGCGAGGTCGGCTGCACCTTCCAGCCGAAGCGGTAGTCGAGGATGACGTTGTCCTTGAAGTCCGCCGTCGCGCCGACACGGACGGTGGTGTCCTTGCCGAACCACGGGAGCGGGGTGCCCATGCCGGAGGCCGTGTTGGCGGTGTTCCAGTAGGTGGTGGACGAGCCGTCGTCGAGGACGACGCGGTGCGCGTTGTTGTAGCGCTTGCGGTCCGCGATGGCAGCGGCGTCCTGGGCGTCGATGACCTCGGTGGGCGTCACCAGCGGGATCGAGGAGTTCGCGGCGATGCCGATCTCACCGAAGAAGTTGCTGCTGCCGCCGGCGGGCGGGTTGTACGCCGAGCCGTCGTACACGTCGGTGACGGTGTGGGTGCCGGAGAGGTCGAAGACCTCGCCCTCGGACTTCTCCTTGGCAGCCTCCAGCGCGGCACCCTCCAGGCAGTCGGTGCCGGGCAGGGTGCAGTCCGTGCCGGGGATCGTGGTCTTGGGGACCACGTCGCCCAGGCTGGTCGGGAGCACCTCGACGGACGCGGTGGCGGCCGTCGCGTTGATCTGGGTGAGGGTGCTGAACTCGGTGGCCGTGCCGGTCACCTTGACCGAGTCGCCGACCGCGACACCGGTGAAGCCGGGCCGGTAGACGAAGAGGCCGTCGGAGGCGTCAGGCGTGTCGGCACCGGGCGTCTGGATGTAGAAGCCGTTCAGGCCGCCGGTGGGGAACGCGGCCGTGACCACTCCGGTGGTCTCGACGAGGGTGCCCTCCAGCGGGGTGGCCGCACCGGTGCCCTGGATCTCGGCGATCGTCTTGACGACCGGTGTCTCGGGCTCGGGGTCGACCGGGCCGGACCCGCTGACGGCGTCCGGGGTCGGCGCCGCCGCGGTGAAGTCTGCCTGGTTGACGTCCGTGTCACCGCCCGTCGCCGAACGCTGCAGGCTGAGCGTCACCGAGTTGCCGGACGTGGCGGTCCCCTCGGGCGCGTTGCTGTTGCCCCAGCCCACTCGATCGATGGTCGCGTCGGTGCCTGGAGTGATCGCCGCGGTCCCTGCCACGAGCGAGACCGTGCCTCCCCCACCGCCGAGGTTCAGCGAACTGGTGAGGTCCACACCTGGTACCGCGGCGCCGTTGGAGCCGTTGGACCCAGCGGTCACCGTGAAGTACCCACCGGCGGGGATGCTGCCGGACAGGACCTGGACGCCGCTGCTGGGGTTGGTCGAGGTCGCGGCCCGGTACTGAAGGCTCTTGCCGTCCAGCGTGATCGCCGCGTTCGTCGGGTTGAAGAGCTCGATGAACTTGTGGGTGTACGCGGCGCCGGCCGAGCCGCCGTTCGCGTACACCTCGTTGATCACGAGGTCGGTGCCGCCGGGGTTGGCGACGGCGGTCTGCGCAAGGACGGCTGTGCCGCCCAGGGAGACCGCGAGGGCGGCCGTACCGGCCACCAGCCGGCGGGTGCCGGGCTTGAGGTGCTGCATGAGGTCCTCCGAGTGGGAAGCGTGCAGGGACCACGACCCCGTTCAGGGGCCGGGGAAGGAACGGGGCGGGCCCCACGAAGGGCCCGCCCCGGCGGTGATCAGCGTCGGACGCGGATCGTGACCGTCTTGGTGGCGGCCTTCACGGTGTCGCTGCCGAGGTAGCGGACCGTGGCCTTGTACTTGCCGGCCTTCTTGAACTTCGGCAGCGTGAAGACGACCTTGCCCTTGGCGTTGACCGTGCCGGTGAAGACCTTCTTGATGCCCTTCACCTTGAGGGTGACCTTGCCGGTCACCTTGGTCGGGGCGGTGACGGTGACCGTCACCTTCGCCTTGGTCTTCTTGCGGACGATCTTCTTGGGCGTGACCGCGGCCTGGACCTTGGCGGTGGCCTTCTGCGCCGCGAACGCGACCGGGATGCTCACCTCGGTGCCCGTGGTGTCACCGACGACGGTGAGCGCCGTGGGCGCGCCGTAGTACTGCGGCACGGTGAGCGAGACGCTGGCCTTGCCGGACTCGTCGTCCGTGGCACCGGCGGCCACGGTGTTGTCGACCGGGACGGTGCCCAGGGACGTGGAGCCGAGGAAGACCTCGACCGAGCTGTCCTGCGCGTCGCCGGTGCCGGTCATCGCGAGCGAGGACAGCTCGAAGGCCACGGTGTCGCCGGTCTTGTACGACGCAGGCGCGCCGGCCGGGAAGGAGACGCCCACAGCGCGCTGGGAGGCGTCCACCGCCAGCGGGGTGGTGGCGTAGGCCTTCATGAAGTCCACCATGCCGGCGAGGTCGACCTGGCCGGTGTCGCGGTTGCCCGTGCCCGCACGGAACGCGGTGAAGTTGTCACCACCGGCCGCGAGGAAGGAGTTGGCCGTGACCGAGTAGGTCTGGTCGTCCTTCACGGGAGTCCCGTTGAGCCACATGCCGGTGATCTGCTTGGTCGCCGGGTCGTAGGTGTACTCGAAGCCCTCGGAGACGCCCAGGCGCAGGAACGGACGCGACGCGCCGGACGGCTGCCACTGCTGCTCGAGCACGTCGGCGATCTGTGCCCCGGTGAGCTTCATGTTGTTGAGCGTGTTGGCGAACGGCTGCACGGTGGCGGCCTGCTTGTAGGTCAGGTCGCGCGGGAAGGCACCCGGCAGGCCCGTCATGTTGGCGCGGAGACCGCCCGGGTTCATGAACGCGATCTGGGCCGAGCCGAACTCCGCGGACGCGGTGGCCTGGCGCTGGGCCTCGGCGACGACGTTGCCCAGGGTGGACTCGCCACCACGGTTCTCCTCCATCACGCTCGGGTCGGCGGCACGGGGACGCTGGGCTCGGTTGAACTCACCACCGATCTTGCCGAGCACCTCGGCGCCGAGCTCGTTGCCCTTG
The DNA here is from genome assembly GCF_051876515.1 of Nocardioides sp. GTDB lineage: Bacteria > Actinomycetota > Actinomycetes > Propionibacteriales > Nocardioidaceae > Nocardioides. The sequence goes on from NZ_JBJEHY010000100.1 coordinate 4,480, forward strand.
GTCACCGCGGCGTCGACGATCGTCTTGACCAGCGGGTCGCCGGTGTTGATCGGCGTGACCGGGACGGGAGCCTTCGGGAACATCGCGGTGATCGCGGTGTCGATCGAGGTCACCTTGCTCGCGCCGGTGGCCTCGGTGTCCACGGTGAAGTTCAGGTTGTTGACGTACGTGCCGTACTGGCCCGCGGAGACGACGGGGCGCTCGGTGACGGCACGGCCGGACCAGGCCGCGACCGGGAAGGAGCAGTCGTAGGCCAGGTGGGTGTGGCCGGAGACGATGGCGTCGACGTTGGCGTTGACGCCCGTCACGATCGAGCCGAAGTCGCTCGCGGGGTCGTCGTCCATCGTCGCGCAGTCGGTCGAGGGGGCACCCTCGTGGACCAGCATGACCACGACGTCCGCACCCGCGGCCTTGAGCTCGTCGGCCTCGGTGTTGACGGCCTGGACGACATCGGTGACCTCGAGGTCGGCGATGCCGGCGGGGCTGACCAGCTCGTCGAGGTGCTCGGTGACCGCACCCACGTAACCGACCGTGACCTCGTTGGCCGTGCCGGTGTTGAACGTCGAGGTCCACGAGGGAGCCAGGGCGTCGCCGCCGGTCTTCAGCTTCACGTTGGCCGCGATGTACTCCCACTCAGCACCACCCAGCGGGTTGGTGGTGGCGTCGTACGGAGCCATGACGCGGTTCTTGAGGTCGTCGTAACCAGCGTCGAACTCGTGGTTGCCCGCCGCGGACACGTCGAGACCGGCCTCGTTGAGGGCGTCGATCGTCGGCTTGTCCTTCTGGATGAACGAGTCGAACGTCGAGGCGCCGATCAGGTCACCGGCAGCGACGAAGTGCGTGCTGGGCTGCAGCGCGCGCTGGTCCTTGACGTACTGCGAGAGCACCGCGGCGCCACCGACGCCGTCGTTGCCGTTGGCCGGGGCCTCCTGCGCGAGACGACCGTGGAAGTCGTTGGTCGCGATGATCTGGAAGTCGACGGGATTGGCCGCCTGGGCCGGCGCCTGTGCGGCGAGCACCGCGAGGGACGCGGCCACCACACCGCCCACCGCGGCAACAGAAAGGCCCCGGCGCGCCGCGCCGGGGCTGGAGAGGGATGCTGACACTGGTTCCACCTTCCGAAGTTCTCGAACGGCAGCACCCTAGCCCGAGATTCGTCCCTTGGAACCCCCTCCCGACGGTATCCACGTAAACAAGGGGTGACGTTTTGCCGAAACCACCCCCGACGCCGGTCTGTCCGTCCGGCGGCGGGGGTGGCTGGATGATCTCTGCGAGGGGTCCCGCTCAGGCGGAAACGTTGCGTCGCTGCTTGGCGACCTCGCGGAAGAACTCGTACCCCGACCACAGGGTCATCGCGACGGCCGCCGCGAGCGCCACCTGGCCCACGTAGAACAGCCCGGTGCCCACCGCCCCGAGGGCGTCGAACGCCCCACCGTGGGCGTCGCCGTGCGGCAGGGGGGCCAGCAGGATCGTCAGGGCGACGGACTGCAGCACCGTCTTGATCTTCCCGCTCTGGGCGGCCGGGATCACGACGTCCTTGAGGACGGACAGGCGCAGCAGCGTCACGCTCCACTCGCGGAGCAGGACCACGATGGTCACCCACCACCAGATGTCGCCGACGATCGACAGCCCGATGAACGCCATGCCGGTGATCGCCTTGTCGGCGATCGGGTCGGCGATCTTGCCGAAGTCGGTGACGAGGTTGTACTTGCGGGCGATGTCGCCGTCGATCTTGTCGGTGATCATCGCCGCCACGAAGATGCCGCACGCGATCCAGCGCCACGTCACCGAGTCGCCGCCCTCCTGCAGCAGCGCCCAGCCGAACAGCGGCACCATGAGGATGCGCAGGGTCGTCAACGCGTTGGGAACGTTGAGGTTGGAGGCCTTGGGCTCGGTCATGCGTCAGCTCCGCTCACTCGGGCGATCAGGTCCACTCCGTCGGTCGCCACCACCACGGCGGTGACCAGGTCGCCCACCCGGGCACCCTGCGCGTCCTGGAGGAGCGTGGTGCCGTCCACCTCCGGCCCCTGGTGGGCCGCGCGTCCCTCGACGCCGTCCTCGAGGCTCTCCACGAGCACCTGGACGGTCTCACCGATGCGCTCCTCGGCCCGCTGGGCGTTGAGCTCCTCGACCAGCGTCGTCACGTGCTCGGTGCGGGCACGGATCTCGTCCTCGTCCAGCTTGAGGTCGTCGGAGAAACCGGCCGCCTCCGTACCGTCCTCGTCGGAGTAGCCGAAGACACCGGTCACGTCCATGCGCGCGGCCTCGAGGAAGTCGCACAACGTCTCGGGGTCCTCCTCGGTCTCCCCGGGGAACCCGACGATGACGTTGGAGCGGACGCCCGCCAAGGGCGCCTGACCACGGATCTGCTCGAGCAGCCCGAGGAAGCTGTCCGGGTCACCGAAGCGACGCATCCGGCGCAGCACCGAGGCGCTGGCGTGCTGGAAGGAGAGGTCGAAGTAAGGCACGACGCCGGGTGTCGTCGCGATCGCGCGGACCAGGTCGGGGCGCGTCTCGGCGGGCTGGAGGTACGAGACCCGGACGCGCTCGATCCCGTCGATCCCGGCCAGCTCGGGGAGCATCGTCTCCAGCAGGCGCAGGTCGCCCAGGTCCTTGCCGTACGAGGTGGAGTTCTCCGAGACGAGGAAGAGCTCCTTGACGCCCTGGGTGGCCAACCAGCGCGCCTCGCCCAGCACGTCGCTGGGGCGACGGCTCACGAACGAGCCGCGGAAGCTGGGGATGGCACAGAACGAGCAGCGGCGGTCGCAGCCGCTGGCCAGCTTGAGCGGCGCCATCGGGCCGGCGTCGAGACGCCGGCGCATCGCACGCGGACCCGTGGCCGGCGCACCCACCCCGATCTCCTCGCCCTGGTCCGGCACGACCGGGTCGGCGTGACCGGGCACCGAGATGCCCGAGGCGTCGCGCTCGACCGGCGAGATCGGGAGCAGCAGACGTCGGTCCGAGGGGGTGTGCGGGTGGTGCGTCTCCCCCGCGACGATCGCGCGCAGCCGCGAGGCGATGTCCGGGTAGTCGTCGAAGCCGAGGACCGCGTCGGCCTCAGGGAGCGACTCGGCCAGGTCCTTGCCGTAGCGCTCGGCCAGGCAGCCGACCGCGACCACGGCCTGCGTACGACCGGTGCTCTTGAGCTCCGCGGCCTCCAGCAGGGTGTCCACGGAGTCCTTCTTGGCGGACTCCACGAACCCGCACGTGTTGACCACGACCGTGTCGGCCAGGTCGGGGTCCTCCACGAGGCGGAAGCCTCCGGCCTCCAGACGTCCGGCCAGCTCCTCGGAGTCGACCTCGTTGCGGGCACACCCCAGGGTCACCATGGCAACGCTCAGGGTGGCGGTCTCGGTTTCAGAATCAGTGGTCATCGCACCGTGAGTATGCCGTCTCGGGCCACGAACCTCCGCACCCGTGGACGCGACGAGGGCCGCCGGTGAGCAGTGTCACTGCCCTCCGACGGCCCTGCGCGCGTACGGATCTCGCGATCGCGGTGTCACCCCACCACGTAGGTCGACTGGCCCGCGACGCCCGCCTCACCGACGGGGCGTGCCTTCTGGCCGTCGAGCGCCACCGTGGCGGCGCCGTCGCTGGACTGGACCCGGACCGGCGGCGAGGCCTTGAGCTCCTTGGTGGCCCCCGCCGTCAGGCTCCCCTTGAACACGATCTCGCCCGAGGCGTCCCGCACCACCAGGTGCGCGCCGCCGGCCGGGGTGGACAGGACGACCTTGACCGGGTCGGCCAGCGCCGCGCCCGACGAGCCGTCAGGACCGCCGGAGCCGTTGAGCACGGGCAGGTCGGAGCGCAGGTCGGTCGGGTTGTCCATCACCAGCCGGGCGATCGACCAGCACAGCACCAGCGCCATCACGGCCGCCACGAGGACCGACCAGTTCGGGCCGCCACGGGTGCCGCGGATCGACCCGTTCACACCGGTCGCGAGCTCCGCCTCGAACACGCGGCGCGGGTTCACCGGAGCGTTGGCGTAGCGGTCGTCGTAGCTGGAGAGCAGCGGTGCCACGTCGATGCCCAGGACGCGCGCGAGCGTGCGCAGGTGGCCGCGGGCGTAGAAGTCACCACCGCAGGGCGCGAAGTCGTCGACCTCGATCGACTCGATGACGTGCGGACGGATCCGCGTACGGTCGGCGAGCTGGTCGACGCTCAGGCCCAGGCGGGTGCGTGCGGCACTGATCTCGGGACCGATCACCGGGTCCTCGGCCGGCTGCACCGCGAACTCGTCGATGACCAGCGCCTCGACCGGGTCACCCTGGCGGGAGATCGGGCGGACCCGGTCCCCCCACGCCTGGGTCTCCTCCACGAGGTCCACGCTGCCGGCGCGGCGGAGCTCGCGGCCCACGATCTCGTCGTCGGCCAGGTCGTCGATGACGACGGTGACCTCGCTGCGACGGGCGGAGCGCAGGTCGCGGACCGGGCTGGGCGCAGGCTCCACGGCCTCGGCCAGCTCGGCGGCGTCCCACTGCTGGGTGGTCTCGACGTCCTCGTGGTCGTCGTGGACGTCCAGCTCGTCGGAGGTGGTCGCGAGGGACTCCTCGTCGCCACGCGCGAACAGGGACGAGACGCGCGCCCCCAGAAGGGCCAGACCGTCGCGGAGTCGGTCACCCGCAGCCGGGGTCACCTCGACGTCGTCGTCGAGGGCGTCCTCGTCGAGCGGAGCCTCGGCGCCGAAGGCTTCCGCCGTCTCGTCCTCGAGCTCGTACGGCTCGGCACCGTCGTTGCCGGCGGCAACCTCGTCCTCGACGACCACGACGCGACTGGCGCCGTCGGCAACGGCACTCAGGGCGGCGTACAGGTCACCGTCGGCTCCCTCGACGCGGGTGGTGAGGCCGAGCGGGATCGCCAGCGGGGCTCCGTGCAGGCGTCGCGACAGGGCGACCTGGCGGCGACCGGCTGCGTCGAGCTCGGCGGTGAAGCGCTCCTCGTTGTGGGGCACCACGACCAGACGGCCGTCGCTCAGGCCGCGCCGCGGGCGGTGCTCGACCTCGCGGACGGCACCCCAGGGCAGACCGTGCCAGCCGCGCCCCAGGCGCACCCGCACGCCCTGGGTGTCGGCGACCAGCAGCGGGGTGCGCGAGTCGACCAGGCTGGAGAGCCAGCCCGCGGCCAGCAGGCCGAGCCCGACGGCGAACGCCCAGTCCAGGAGACCGCCGGTCTGGGTGGCCCGGGCCAGGTAGACGATCGCGACGACGGCCGACGCCACGCCCACGACGCCACCGACGACGCCGTTGCGGTACACCTCCACGGTGCTGGGCGCCAGGTCGAGGCCCTCGACCCGCTCCTGCGGGCCCTGCTCCTCGACGTCAGCCGCGACGTACTCCTCAGCTGCCCCCATCACGCTCCCCCTTCCAACGTGGCGATCACGGAGTCCAGCTCGTCGGGCTTGACCAGCACGTCACGTGCCTTCGAACCCTCGCTGGGACCCACGACGCCGCGGCTCTCCATGATGTCCATCAGACGGCCCGCCTTCGCGAAGCCGACGCGCAGCTTGCGCTGCAGCATCGAGGTCGACCCGAACTGGCTGGTGACCACGAGCTCGATCGCCTGGACCACCAGGTCCATGTCGTCGCCGATGTCGTCGTCCAGCTCGCGCTTGGCCGAGGCCGGCGCGGTGACCTCCTCGACGTACGTCGGCTCGAGCTGCTCCTTGCAGACCTTGACCACCTGGGCGATCTCGGACTCGCTGACCCACGACCCCTGCACGCGGATCGGCTTGGAGGCGCCCATCGGCAGGAACAGGCCGTCACCCTGGCCCACGAGCTTCTCGGCGCCCGGCTGGTCGAGGATGACCCGGCTGTCGGCCAACGACGAGGTCGCGAACGCCAGACGCGAGGGCACGTTGGCCTTGATCAGACCGGTCACGACGTCCACCGAGGGGCGCTGGGTCGCCAGCACCAGGTGGATGCCGGCCGCGCGGGCCAGCTGCGTGATGCGGACGACCGCGTCCTCGACGTCGCGCGGGGCGACCATCATGAGGTCCGCGAGCTCGTCGACCACGACCAGCAGGTACGGGTACGGCGAGAGCACACGCTCGCTGCCCGGCGGCACCTCGACGGTCCCGGCGCGCACGGCCTTGTTGAAGTCGTCGACGTGGCGGAACCCGAAGTTGGCCAGGTCGTCGTAGCGCATGTCCATCTCGCGCACGACCCACTGCAACGCCTCGGCGGCCTTCTTGGGGTTGGTGATGATCGGGGTGATCAGGTGCGGGATGCCCTCGTACGCGTTGAGCTCCACGCGCTTGGGGTCGACCATGATCATCCGGACCTCGTCCGGCGTCGAGCGCATCAGCAGCGAGGTGATCATCGAGTTGATGAACGACGACTTTCCGGATCCGGTGGCACCCGCGACGAGCAGGTGCGGCATCTTCGCGAGGTTGGCCACCACGAAGCCGCCCTCGACGTCCTTGCCGACGCCGGTGACCATGGGGTGGTGGTTGTTGCGCGCCACCGACGAGCGGAGGACGTCACCGAGCGTGACGATCTCCTTGTCGAGGTTGGGGATCTCCACACCCACCGCGGACTTGCCCGGGATCGGCGACAGGATCCGGACGTCCGCGGAGGCCACCGCGTACGCGATGTTCTTCTGGATGTTGGTGATCTTCTCGACCTTGACGCCCGGCCCGAGCTCGACCTCGTACCGCGTCACGGTCGGACCACGGGTGTAGCCCGTGACGTGCGCGTCGATGTTGAACTCGTCCAGCACCTGGGTGAGCCGCTCGACGATGTTGTCGCTCGCCGCCGACTTCGGCTTGTGCGGGGAGCCTGCCTTGAGCACCTCGGCACCCGGCAGCGTGTAGGTGATGTCGCCCGACAGCGCGAGCTGCTCGACCCGCTGCGGCAGGTCGGCGTGCGGCGGTGGGACGAGCTCGACGTCCTCCTCGACCACGGGCACGACGGGCGTGACCTGGGTCGGGACGTCGTCGTTGAACAGGTCGATGCCGGCGTCGGGCTCGTCGAACTCCGCCGCCACGTCCAGCGCGTCCTTCTTGCGGCCACGCTTCCGGGGCTTCTCGTCCTCGACGAGCGCGGAGTCGTACGCCGGGTCGCCGAGGTCGGGGTCGATCTCCCCTCCCCGGCCGCGACGCGAGGTGGACGCGCCGTCGGCGTCCACGGACGCCGTGCGGCCGAGCATCTGGTCGAGCAGCGCGTTGAGCTTGACCGGCACCTGGTAGAGCGGGGTGGCGGTGATGATCAGGGTGCCGAAGAACGACAGCAGCGCCAGCAGCGGCACCACGACGTACGGGGTGCGGAACAGGTCGAGCATCAGGCTGGAGACCACGTACCCGACCGCTCCTCCGGCTCCCTGGAGCTCACTGGAGTCCCCGGCCGTGGGCGCCGGGCTGCCGTTGGCGATGTGCACGATGCCGAGCAGGCCGAGGCCGAACGCGGTCCACCCGATCACCTGACGACCCACGGGGCCGTTGCGCTCCGGGTCGCGCAGGGTGCGCCAGCCGGCGTACACGAGGAAGAGCGGGACGAGCCAGCCGACCTTGCCCACCACACCGCTGCTGGCCTCACGCATGAACTCCATGACGCCGCCGGGCAGCTGCCACCACACGGCACCGGCCACGACGACGGCCAGGCCCATGAGCAGCAGGCCCACGCCGTCGCGACGGTGCTCGGGGTCGAGCTCGCGCGCGGAGTGCCCGATCGACCGGGCCAGGTGACCGATCCCGTGCGCCAGTGCCAGCCACGCCTTGACGAACACCCCGCCGAGCGCGGTGAAGAACCGCGCGACGGGGCTCGGGCCGTTGCGCACCGCGCGCGGCGCGGGACGTCCGGCAGAGCGTGACGAAGCACCACCTCGGCTCGAGGTGGTGCGCTTGGTGCTGGTACTCCGTGATCGGGTGCTCGATCCCTTTGACCCACCGCCCTTGGCGGACGTGGACCTGGAGGTGCTCGAACTCCGCGACCGCGGCGGGGAAGACGTACGGGTCGCCATGCTGCGACCTTACGGTGAAGTCACACGCGCCCCATGGACCACAGGAGCGTGTCGCGGGACTCGTCCGACGCGTCGCGCGTCACGCCCGCGGGCCCCTCGGACAGGTCGGTCGCCGCCCGCGGGGGTCCAGAGGCCCCCGTTGCGCTGGGACCTCCTGCCCCGTCAGGTGAGGACGGGTTGCCCTGACAAACCGTCAGATAGCGGGACTAGTCTGCAAGACAGTTGCCAGGCGTGCGCCCTGGGCAGACAGCAGCACCTCCCGGAAGGATCCGCATGGACGTCCTTGAAATCGCGAGGTGGCAGTTCGGAATCACCACCGTCTACCACTTCCTGTTCGTACCGATCACGATCGGACTGACACTCCTCATCGCCATCCTCGAGACGATGTGGTTGCGGTCCAAGAACCCCGACTACCTCCGCCTGACGAAGTTCTTCGGCAAGCTCTTCCTGATCAACTTCGCGCTCGGCCTGGTCACGGGCATCGTGCAGGAGTTCCAGTTCGGCATGAACTGGTCGGACTACTCCCGGTTCGTCGGTGACGTCTTCGGCGCCCCGCTGGCGATCGAGGCCCTGCTGGCCTTCTTCCTCGAGTCGACCTTCATCGGCCTGTGGATCTTCGGCTGGGACAAGCTGCCCCGCGCCCTGCACGCCGCGTGCATGTGGATCGTCCACATCGGCACGCTGGCCTCCTCGTGGTTCATCCTCGCCGCCAACTCGTGGATGCAGCACCCGGTCGGCTACGAGTACAACGCCGAGACCGGTCGCGCCGAGCTGACCGACTTCGCCGCGGTGATGTTCAACAAGGTCCAGCTGGTCACGTTCCCGCACGTCGTGCTGGCCGCGTACATGACCGCCGGCGCCTTCGTGCTCGGCATCTGCGCGTACCTCTACGTCAAGCGCGCCGACGACCGCTCGGTCTACCACCGTGGCATCCGCTTCGGCGCCGTGGTCACCCTGATCGCCTCGCTGGGCGTCATCGTCACCGGCGACTTCCAGGGCAAGATCATGACCGAGGTGCAGCCCATGAAGATGGCGGCCGCCGAGGGTCTGTACGAGACCACCACGACCGCACCGTTCTCGGTGCTCACCATCGGGCGGCTGGACGGGTCGGAGGCGACCCCGATCATCGAGGTCCACGGCCTGCTGTCGTTCCTGGGCACCGGCTCCTTCAACGGCACCGTCGAGGGCATCAACCCGCTGCGCGAGCGCTACATCGAGGAGTTCGGGCAGGACCCGGGCGCCGCGTACTTCAGCGCCGGCGACTTCGTCCCCAACATCCCCGTGACCTACTGGTCGTTCCGCTTCATGATGGGCCTGGGCTTCGTCGTGGCGCTGGGCGCCATCGCCGTGCTGTGGATGACCCGCAGGGGTCGGGTGCCCACCTCGAAGTGGTTCGGCCGCTTCGGGCTGGCCCTTCCGTTCGCCGCGGTCTTCGCCAGCTCCTTCGGCTGGATCTTCACCGAGATGGGTCGTCAGCCGTGGGTCGTCTTCGGCCTCATGACCACCGAGAACGCGGTCTCCCCCGGCGTCAGCCTCACCGAGGCCTGGATCGGCGTCATCACCTTCACCCTGCTGTACGGGGTGCTCGCCGTGATCGAGCTCGGACTCATCATCAAGTACGTCAAGCGCGGTGCGGACCCCTTCGAGGAGCCGCCGAACGTGCCACTGGGTGGCGCTGACGACGACAAGCCCCTGGCATTCGCCTACTGAGGAAGGAGGAACACGACATGGAACTCACCACCATCTGGTTCGCCCTGGTCGCCATCCTGTGGATCGGGTACTTCTGCCTCGAGGGCTTCGACTTCGGCGTCGGCATGCTGCTTCCCGTCCTGGCCAAGGACGAGAAGGAGCGCCGCGTCATGTACAACACGATCGGCCCCGTCTGGGACGGCAACGAGGTCTGGCTGCTCACGGCCGGCGGCGCGATCTTCGCCGCCTTCCCCCTGTGGTACGCCACCCTCTTCAGCGGGTTCTTCCTGCCGCTGCTGCTGATCCTGGTCGCCCTCATCGTGCGCAACCTCGCCTTCGACTACCGCGGCAAGAAGGACTCCGAGCCGTGGCGTCGTGGTTGGGACCTGGCCGCGATCCTCGGGTCGTACGTCCCCGCTCTCCTGTGGGGCGTGGCGTTCGCCAACATCGTCGCCGGTACCAAGATCGAGCCGCTGGGCGACAACCCGCCCGAGGCCCGTTTCCTCGAGTACACCGGCTTCCCGGTCTTCGACCTGCTCAACCCGCTGGGCATCCTGGGTGGCCTGGTCACCCTGACCCTCTTCATGACCCACGGCGCGATGTTCGTCGCCCTCAAGACCGACGGCGACATCCGGCACCGTGCCCGGGCGCTCTCGGTCAAGATCGGTCTGGTGGCCGCCGTGCTCGCCGTGGCGTTCATGGTCTGGATGCAGGTCAAGACCGGATCCGTCGGCTCCGCGGTCGCCTTCGTCCTGGCCGCGGTCACCCTGCTGGGCGGACTGGCCATGGCCCGGGCCGGACGTGAGGGCTGGGCCTTCACCGGCACCTTCCTCACCATCGCGTTCGCGGTCGCCGGGCTCTTCCTGGCGCTGTTCCCCGACGTGATGCCGTCCTCGATCGACCCGGCGTTCTCGCTGACCGCGGAGAACGCGGCGTCCACGCCGTACACGCTGAAGCTGATGACGATCGTGGCGCTGGTCTTCACGCCCCTGGTCCTGCTCTACCAGGCCTGGAGCTACTGGGTCTTCCGCAAGCGCATCGCCGTGCACCACATCCCCGACCCGGTGGCCGACACCGTGTCCGGGCCGGCCGCGTGAAGCCACTCGACCCGCACGTCCTCGGCCACCTCCGCCCCGCTCGCGGGGCGTTGGTGGCCGTGGTCGTGTCCGGGCTGCTCAACGGGCTCCTCACCGTCGCCCAGGCCTTCGTCCTGGCCGCGCTCGTGGTGGGCCTGGTCACCGACCACACCGACACCGTCTGGCACACGTACGCCCTGGTGCTGCTCGCCATCGTGCTCGGCCGCGCGCTGCTGGCGTGGGTGGGCGACGTCAGCGCCGACCGCGCCGCCGGGCAGGTGTCGAAGCACCTGCGCCGCCGCCTCCTCGAGGCCACCCGCCTCCTGCCCGCCCACCGACGCCCGGACCCCAGCGAGCTCGCCGTCCTGTGCACCCGCGGCATGAGCGCGCTGGAGCCGTACGTCACCCGCTACCTGCCGGCACTCGTACCGGCCGTGGTCCTGCCCGTCGCCACCGTCGTGGCGATCTGGTCGCAGGACTGGATCGCCGGGCTGATCGTGGTCTGCACCCTCCCCCTCGTGCCCCTCTTCGCCGCCCTCATCGGGTCGGTGACCCAGGACAAGGCGGACCGGCAGTGGCGTGCCATGGCCACCCTGTCGGGGCACTTCCTCGACGTGGTCCGGGGCCTGCCGACGCTCGTCGCGCACCGCCGCGCCACCGCGCAGGTCTCCACCATCCGCACGGTCACCCACCGGCACCGGCGCGCCACCATCGAGACCCTCAAGGTCGCCTTCGCCTCCTCCACGGTCCTCGAGCTGATCGCCACCCTCTCGGTGGCGCTCGTCGCGGTGGCCGTGGGCCTGCGGCTCGCCGCCGGCAACGTCGAGTTCCAGGTCGCCCTGACCGTCCTGCTCCTCGCCCCCGAGGCGTACTGGCCGCTGCGCCGGGTCGGAGCCGAGTTCCACGCCGCCGCCGAGGGCACCGCCTCCCTGGCCGAGGCGGACGCCCTGCTCGACCAGCCCCCCGCCTCACGCGGCACCACGGTGCCCGTCGGCACCGGGGTCCAGCTCGTCGACCTCCAGGTGGGCCACCCCGGCGGCCCCGCCCTGGTCGCGCCGCTCACCCTCACGCTGCCGCGCTCCGGACTGGTCGCGGTCACCGGTCCCTCGGGGTGCGGCAAGTCCACTCTCCTGACCACCCTGCGCGGCGACCTGGTCGCGGCGGGTGGGGAGATCCGCATCGGCGACGTCCCCTTGAGCGAGGTCGACCCCGCCTGGTGGCACGCCCAGGTCGCCTGGGCACCCCAGCGTCCGTGGCTGCTGGCCGGGACGATCGGCGACAACGTACGCGTCGGACGGCCCACTGCCAGCGACGGCGACGTGTGGGAGGCCCTGGCGCGCGTCGACCTGGCCGCGCACGTCCAGAGTCTGCCGTGGGGGCTCCGGACCCCGCTCGGCGAGGACGGCGCCGGGCTGTCCGCCGGCCAGCGCGCCCGGGTCGCCCTGGCCCGCGTCGTGCTGGCGGGGCGTCCGGTCGTCGTGCTGGACGAACCGACGGCGCACCTCGACGAGGAGACCGAGCGGATCCTGCTCGACACGCTGCGCGACCTGTCGCGCGAGGCGCTCATCGTGACCGTGGCGCACCGACCGGCCGTCGTCGAGGCAGCCGACGTCGTCGTCGCGCTCACGCCCCTGTCCGCCCCCGGCCCCGCCCCGGCGGACGCGGTCGAGCAGCCGGCCACCGTGCCGGCGCCCGTCGTACCGGTCGAGGACGTCAGCGACGCCGCCGACCGCTCCCGCTGGGGCATGGCGACCGCCACCCTGCTCGGCGCGCTGTCGGTCGGTTCGGGCGTCGCGCTCACGGCCACGGCCGGGTGGCTCATCACCCGCGCCTCCGAGCACCCGCCGGTCCTGCACCTCATGGTCGCCATCGTGGGCGTGCGCATGTTCGGTCTGGCCCGACCCGCACTGCGCCACGCTGAGCGGCTCATCTCGCACGACGCGGTCCTGCGCGACCTCGCCGAGCGGCGCGCGGCCGTGTACGAGGCGCTCGTGCCTCTGGTGCCTGGCCGTCTCGGTCCCCGTCGCGGGGATCTCCTGACCCGGGTCGTCGATGACGTGGACGCCGTCCTGGACGCGACGCTGCGGGTACGTCAGCCGGTGGTCACCAGCTGCCTCGTCGGTCTCGGGGCGGCCGTCTTCGGGGCGTGGCTCCACCTTCCCGCTGGCGGCGTCCTCGCCCTGGTGGCCCTCGCCGGCCCACTGGCCTTCGTCCTGGCCCGTACGGCCACCAGCAGCGCCGAACGCCGGCTCGTGGCCGCGCGCGCCGAGCTCTCGGTGCGTCTGGAGGAGATCGGTTCCGGCCTCGGCGAGCTGGAGCAGTGGCAGGCCATCGAGAAGGCGTTCGAACGCGTCGACGTCGTCGCCGACGACCTGGCCGCTGCCTCGGCGACGTCAGTACGCGGCACGGCCGGCGGCCGTGCGCTCGCCCAGGCCGTCGCGGGGGCGGGTGTGGTGGCGATGGCGTGGGCCACGTCGGGCCACGTGGCCGGCGAGACGCTGGCCCTGCTGCTCCTGCTGCCGCTCGCGCTCGTGGACGCGACCGCGCCCCTCGCCGACGCGGGCGCCCTGTCCGTACGCACCGCCGCTGCGCGCGCCCGGCTCGACGAGCTCACCCGCCAGGCCCCGGCCGTCACCGAACCTGTCGAGCCGCTCCCGCTGCCCGCCGGGCACGACCTCCGGCTGCGCGGGGTCAGCGCCGCGTGGGACGAGGAGGTCTCGTTGGCCCCCGTCGACCTGGACCTGGCACCCGGCGACCGGGTCGGGGTGGTCGGACCGTCGGGGTGCGGCAAGTCCACGCTGGCAGCCGTGCTGATGCGCTACCTCGACCCGGCCTCGGGCGAGTACCTGCACGGCGGCACGGACGCCCGGCAGCTGGGCATCGACGACCTGCGCAGCCGGGTCGGACTGGTCGACGACGACCCGCACGTCTTCGCCTCGACCGTGGCCGAGAACGTACGGCTCGCCGCGCCCGGCAGCACCGACGAACAGGTCGGCGCCGCCCTCGAACGCGCGCACCTGGGTGCCTGGGTCTCGACCCTTCCCGAGGGCATGCACACCTTCGTCGGCACCGGGCACCGTGACGTGTCGGGCGGTGAACGGGCGCGGATCGCTCTGGCGCGTGCGGTCCTGGCCGACCCGGCGGTCCTGGTGCTCGACGAACCGACCGCCCACCTGGACAGCGCGACCGCGGCTGCGGTCACCGACGACCTGCTGGGCGCGGAGCGTGGAGCCGACCGGTCGGTCGTGTGGATCACCCACACCGCCGTCGGGCTGGACCGGATGCACCGGGTGCTCAGCCTCGAGGCACCCGACGCCCGCGACGGGGTTGCTGTCACTCGTCGGGACGAGGCCCCTGCACCGGCAGCCGGAAGGTGAACACGCTGCCCTGACCGGGCTCGGACTCCACCTCGATCTCGCCGCCCTGCGCGGTGGCGATCCGCCGCGAGATGGCGAGTCCGAGCCCGGTCCCGGGGATCGACAGGGCATCGGTGTTGGTCGAGCGGTGGAACGGCGAGAAGATGTGCTCGATGTCGAAGCTGGAGATCCCCAGCCCGGTGTCCGCGACCCGCACCCACAGGGTGTCCCCGTCGCCACCGACCGAGACGTCGACCCGTCCGCCGCGCATCGTGTACTTCACCGCGTTGTCGACGAGGTTGTCGATGACGGTCCCCAGCTCCTCGGGGTCGCCGTACGTGTCCACAGGTCCCGCGGGGGCGGTGAACGTGAGGTGGACGCCCATGGTGTCGGCCCGGACCTCGAGCAGGTCACGGCTGGCCTGGGCCAGCTCGACGAGGTCGACACGTTGGCGCAGCGCCTCCCGGCGCGAGTGGACCCGGGAGTAGTTGAGCAGGTTGCCGACCAGCTGGTTGAGACGCTGGGCGTTGCGGGTGATGGCGTGCACCGACGCCGCGTCCGGGTACCGGTCCGAGAGCATCTCGGCGTGCCCGATGATCGCCGTCAGCGGCGTCTTCAGCTCGTGGGAGATCGTCGCCATCAGCTCGCTGCGGTACCGGGCGAGCTCGCGCAGCTCGGTGACGAGACGCTGCTCGGTCTCCAGCAGCCTCGCGCGCGCGACCACGTTGCCCAGCTCGCGCGTCACCTCGCGCAGCACGAACTGCTCCGCCCCGCTGATCGGCTGGCGCGAGGGCGAGAACGCGACCGCGAGGTACCCGATGAGCCGGGTCCCGGAGTGGATCCGCGTGATCATCATGCGGTCCGCACGCACGCCGCGCAGCACGCTCTGCAGCGCCTCCCAGCTGTCGGGTAGCTCCTCGGAGCCGGAGTCGTAGATGGTGACCTCGACCGGCCGGGTCAGGATGGTCCCCGAGCGGGCCAGGTCCATGCGCAGGTCGAGGATGTCGTCCTCGGGGACCATGACGTACGGGTAGCCCGAGACGTACTCGGGCGCGGGGTCGGACTCCGGGTACAGGCGCAGCCAAACCTGCCGGGCCCGCAGCCCTTGGGCGATCGACTGGGCGGCGACCTCGAGGATCTGCTCCAGCCCGCCCGCTCCCCCGGCGCGCGCGATCTGGCTCATCATGTCGCCCAGGCGCAACCGCTCTGTCAGCTGCTCGCGCTGCTGGGCGTTGGAGAGCGCGAGCCCGGCCTGGACGACGAACATCTCCAGCAGCTCGCGCTCAGCCTGCCCCGGGATGCGCCCGTGCGGCGGCAGGTCGACGGCCATGTTGCCGAGCAGCTCACCGGTGGCCGAGTACAGCGGTGCGTAGAGGGCGTCCTCCGGGTGCCACGCGTCCGCGTCCTCGAGCTGGGGCAGGTCAGGGATCCAGGCCGCGCGGCGCCGCGCGTCGGACATCCGGCCGTGCGGGACGAAGCGCAGGATGCCCCACTTGTCGGCCTGCCGGAACTCGTCGAGGATCTGGTCGGCGGGCGTCCGGCGCCCGAGGATCTGCTGCTTCACCGCGTCGGGGCCGGCGACGTTGGTCATCACCAGCATCGAGCCCTCGAGCCGCGCGATCGCGGCCACGCCGTAGCCGAGCACCTCGACCACACCCGTGGCGATCTCCTCGAGGACGTCGGCGGTGTCCGTGGAGGAGTTGACGCGCCGCATCAGCTCCGAGAGGCGGCGTACGGCGAGGCGTGGCTCGACACTGTCCGGCACCTGCACCACCCCGCTCCCGAGTGCTCGGGCAGGCCAGGGCGGCCCACCGCTGCACGGAGTCTAGGGACAGTGGGGCACCGGCGGCACCAACCCGCCGGTGCCAGTTGCCGCGGTCAGGCCTCGATGACGACCGGGATGATCATCGGGCGACGGCGGTGCGCCCGGTTGACCCAGCGTCCCACCGTGCGGCGGATCGTCTGCTGCAGCTGGTACGCGTCGTCCACACCCTCGGCCACCGCAGCCTCCAGGGCGTCGATGATCGGCTGCCGGATCGTGTCGAAGGTGGCCTCGTCCTCGGCGAACCCGCGGGCCTGGATCTCGGGGCCGCTCACGATCTTGCCGGTGTTGGAGTCGATCACCACGATGATCGAGATGAACCCCTCCTCGCCCAGGATCCGACGGTCCTTGAGCGAGGACTCGGTGATGTCGCCGATCGTGGTGCCGTCGACGAACACGTAACCGCAAGGCACCTTGCCGACGACCTTCGCCACCCCGTCGACCAGGTCGACGACCACGCCGTCCTCGGCGAGCACGACGTTCTCGACGCCGGTCTTGCGGGCCAGCTCGGCGTTGGCGACCATGTGCCGGATCTCGCCGTGGACCGGCATCACGTTGCGCGGCTTGACGATGTTGTAGCAGTACAGGAGCTCGCCGGCGCTGGCGTGGCCGCTGACGTGGACCAGCGCGTTGCCCTTGTGCACCACGTTGGCGCCCCAACGGGTCAAGCCGTTGATGACCCGGAACACCGCGTTCTCGTTGCCGGGGATCAGCGAGGAGGCCAGGACGACGGTGTCGCCCTTCTCGATGTGCACGAAGTTGTGGTTGCGCTGCGCGATCCGGCTCAGCGCCGACAGCGGCTCGCCCTGCGAGCCGGTGGAGATGAGCACCTGACGCTCGGGAGCCAGGTCGGCCAGCTCCTTGGCATCGACGATGAGGCCCGGCGGCACCGTCAGGTAGCCCAGGTCGCGCGCGATGGCCATGTTGCGGACCATCGAGCGACCCACGTACGCAACCTTGCGGCCGTGCGCCTCGGCGGCGTCGAGGATCTGCTGGACGCGGTGCACGTGCGAGGCGAAGCAGGCCACGATCAGCCGGCCCTCGGACTTGTTGAAGACGCGGTCGATGACCGGGGTGATGTCGGCCTCGGGCGTGGTGAAGCCGGGGACCTCGGCGTTGGTGGAGTCGGTGAGGAAGAGGTCGACGCCCTCCTCCCCCAGCCGCGCGAAGGCACGCAGGTCGGTGATCCGACCGTCGAGCGGCAGCTGGTCCATCTTGAAGTCACCCGTGTGCAGCACCATGCCGGCGCCGGTACGGATGGCGACGGCGAGCGCGTCGGGGATGGAGTGGTTGACGGCCACGAACTCGAGCTCGAACGGCCCGAACTGCAGCACGTCGCCCTCGCTGACGACGTGGTGGACGGTCTCGCGCAGGCGGTGCTCGCGCAGCTTGGCGCCGAGCAGGGCCAGGGTGAGCTCCGAGCCGACCAGGGGGATGTCGCCGCGCTCGCGCAAGAGGTACGGCGTGGCACCGATGTGGTCCTCGTGCCCGTGGGTGAGAACGAGCGCCTCCACCTCGTCGAGGCGGTCCCGGATGGCGTCGAAGTCCGGGAGGATCAGGTCGACGCCCGGGTGGTGCTCCTCGGGGAAGAGCACCCCGCAGTCGACGATGAGCAGGCGGTCGTCGTACTCGAAGACCGTCATGTTGCGGCCGATCTCGCCGAGGCCGCCCAGGGCCATGACGCGCAGACCGCCTTCGGGGAGGGGGCCGGGGATGCTCAGCTCGGGGTGCGGGTGGCTCAAGAGGATTCCTCGGTTCGGTGAGGCGGCGTGCGTCAGAGCAGGCCGGCTGCGGTGAGGCCGACGCGCAGGGCGGCGACCTCGTCGTCGTCCAGCGCCACCAGGGGGCCGCGGACGTTGCGGTTGTCGAGCACGCCGAGCAGCTGCAGGGCAGCCTTGGCGGTGGTGGCTCCGTAGTTGGCGACCCC
This sequence comes from Nocardioides sp., assembly GCF_051876515.1. Lineage (GTDB taxonomy): Bacteria > Actinomycetota > Actinomycetes > Propionibacteriales > Nocardioidaceae > Nocardioides. The sequence goes on from NZ_JBJEHY010000100.1 coordinate 22,306, forward strand.
CATCACGGCGTCGAACGCCGGGAGCAGGGAGAGGTGGATGCGCAGGGCCTCGTCGCGGTCGCCGGCGTTGTACGCGTCGATCATCGCGGCGAGCTGGTTGCCCGCGGCGTGGGCAACCACGGAGACCAGGCCGACAGCACCGTAGGCGAGGTAACCCAGGGTCGCCTCGTCGTCGCCGGAGTAGATCGAGTAGCCCAGCTGGGCGACGCGGGCGCTGCGGTCGAGCTGACCGGTGGCGTCCTTGACGGCCAGCACGTGGTCGTAGGAGCTCATCGCCTCGTACGTGGGGAGCTCGATGATCGTGGCGGTGCGGCCGGGCACGTCGTACAGCATCACCGGCAGCTCGGTGGCCTCGACCACGGAGCGGAAGTGGTGCAGGGTGCCCGCCTGGCCGGGCTTGTTGTAGTACGGCGTGACGAGCAGGACGCCGTCGACGCCGACCTTGGCCGCCTGCTCGGCGAGCTCGACGGAGTGCGCGGTGGAGTTGGTCCCCACGCCCGCGATGACGACGGCGTCGCCACCGACGGCGTCCTTGACCGCCGCCAGGATCTCACCGTCCTCGGGGACCGTGGTGGTCGGCGCCTCGCCGGTGGTGCCGCTGACCACGACACCGTCGGAGCCGTTGGCCACGAGGTGGGCGGCGATCCGGGCGGTGCCGTCGAGGTCGACGGAGCCGTCGTCCTGGAAGGCCGTGGCCATCGCGGTGAGCAGGCGTCCGAACGGCGCAGAGGAACTCATGGGGACAGAATATCGCTGTCGGGCGCTCACACCTGCGGCGCGACCCGCTCCGAGACCAGCGCGAGGTGGTCGAGGTCGCTCAGGTCGAGCACCTGGAGGTAGATCCGCTGGGCGCCGGCCTCGGCGTACGCGTTGATCTTGTCGGCCACCTCGTCGGGCGTCCCGGCGAGTCCGTTGAGGCGCAGCTCGGCCTTCTCACGCCCGATCGCGGCAGCGCGCCGGTCGATCTCGGCCTCGTCCTCGCCCACGCAGAGCACCAGGGCGTTGGACCAGGTCACGCTGGCCGGGTCACGCTCGATCGCCTCGCAGGCGCGGGCCACCCGGTCGAACTGGGCGCGGGTGGCCTCGAGGTCGACGAAGGGCAGGTTGAACTCGTCGGCGTAGCGGGCCGCGAGGGCGGGCGTCCGCTTCTTGCCGAGGCCACCGATGAGGACCGGCGGCTTCGCCTGGGCGGGCTTGGGCAGGGCGGGCGAGTCGGCCAGCTGGTAGTGCTCGCCGGCGAAGTCGTACGTCTGCCCCTCCGGGGTCGCCCACAGGCCGGTGACGATCTCGAGCTGCTCCTCGTACCGGTCGAATCGCTCGCCGGTGCCGGGGAACGGGATGCCGTACGCGGTGTGCTCCTGGGTGAACCAGCCAGCCCCGAGGCCGAGCTCCACGCGACCACCGCTCATCTGGTCGACCTGGGCGACCTGGATCGCCAGCACGCCCGGGTGACGGAACGTGGCCGAGGTCATCAGCGTGCCGAGGCGGATCGTCGAGGTGTCGCGCGCGAGGCCGGCCAGCGTCGTCCAGGCGTCCGTCGGGCCGGGCAGGCCGTCGCCGCCCATGGTCAGGTAGTGGTCGGAGCGGAAGAAGGCTCCGAAGCCGAGTTCCTCGGCCCGCAGCGCGACCGCGAGGAGGTCGTCGTAGGTGGCGCCCTGCTGGGGTTCGGTGAAGATGCGCAGCTCCATGGCCCCACCATGTCACGGGCCACCGACAGCCGTCCGGGTGAGGTGCCCGACGGTGCCCTGCAGGTGTGGGTCGAGCGCGGAGTGGCACACGTCGCCACGCTCCCGCCGAAGTAGCCCACCTAGGCTGGAGGCGTGGATCTCACCCTCGAGCACGACTTCGCCGACAACCTGCCCGCCCTCGCGCTGGACGCATCCGCCGCGCCCGCGCCCGCGCCGGCGCTGGTGGTCCTCAACGAGGAGCTGGCCGCCGACCTCGGGCTCGACGTGGACTGGCTGCGCAGCGACGAGGGGGTCCAGTTCCTCCTGGGCCACGCCCTGCCCGAGGGCGCGCACCCGGTCGCGATGGTCTACTCCGGACACCAGTTCGGCGGCTTCTCGCCGCGTCTGGGCGACGGCCGGGCTCTGCTGCTCGGCGAGCTGCGTACGACCCAGGGGCTGCGCGACCTCCACCTGAAGGGGTCGGGCCCCACCCCGCTCTCGCGCGGCGGCGACGGTCTGGCGGCGCTGGGTCCGATGCTGCGCGAGTACCTCGTCAGCGAGGCGATGCACGCCCTCGGCATCCCGACGACCCGCTCCCTGGCCGTCCTCACCACCGGGCAGGAGGTGCTGCGCGAGGAAGGTGCGCTGCCGGGTGCCGTCCTGGTGCGCGTGGCCTCCTCCCACCTGCGCGTCGGGTCGTTCCAGTACGCCCGGGCCGCCGACGACATGATGCTGCTGACCACGCTGACCCGCTACGCGATGCAGCGGCACCACCCCGACGCGGTGCACGCGGAGCACCCGCCGCTGGAGCTCTTCGAGCGGGTCGTGGCGGCGCAGGCCCGTCTGGTCGCGCAGTGGCTCTCGGTCGGGTTCGTGCACGGCGTCATGAACACCGACAACATGACCATCTCCGGCGAGACGATCGACTACGGCCCGTGCGCGTTCCTCGACGCGTACCGTCCGCAGACGGTCTTCAGCTCGATCGACACCGGCGGCCGGTACGCCTTCGGCCAGCAGCCGGTCATCGCCCAGTGGAACCTGGCCCGGTTCGCCGAGTCGCTGCTGCCGCTGCTCGCCGACGACGAGGCCGACGCGGTCGCGGCCGGCACCGCGGCGCTGGAGGCGTACGTCGGCCACTTCAACGACGCCTGGCTCGACGCGATGGCCGCCAAGCTCGGGGTTCCGCGCGACACCGAGGGTCTGCAGGAGCTCGTCGTCGACCTGCACGGGTACCTCGAGGCCAGCGCCGTCGACCACACGACCTTCTACCGGCACCTCGCCCGGGCCGCCCGCGGCGACTCCACCGCCGTACGCAACCAGACGCTGGAGCTGGAGCGGCTGGACGCCTGGCTGGACCGGTGGCTCGCGCTGGCCCCCGACGCCGACGCGATGGACGCCGCCAACCCGGTGCACATCCCCCGCAACCACCTCGTCGAGGAGGCGCTGGCCGCGGCCGTCGCCGGCGACCTGGCCCCGTTCACGGGCCTGCTCGCGGCGGTGCGGGCGCCGTACACGCCGATCGAGGGCGGCGAGCGCTACGCCGAGCCTGCCCCGGAGTCGTTCAACGAGGGCTTCCAGACGTTCTGCGGCACCTGAGGCCGCCGGGTCGGAGCGGGATCAGCGCTGGCCGGGCACGTGCCGCGCCCGCAGGATCGGCAGGACGTTGAACTCCAGCATCGGCGCCAGGTCGTCGTAGGTCCCGAAGATCTCGGTCCAACGGACCTCCGCGATCTCCGCGGCCGGCACCGGCTCACCGGGCAGGTCGGCCTCGAACACGGTGGAGTGGAGGCGGTGCCCGGGCTCGTTGGCGGCCTCGGACTCGAACTCGCCGACCAGCGTCAGCTCGCCGAGCTCCAGCCCGGTCTCCTCGCGCGTCTCGCGGATAGCGCACTCCGCCGCGGTCTCCCCCGGCTCCGGCTTGCCGCCGACGAGCATGAACCGTTCGGTGCCGGTCTTGCGGACGGTCAGGACCGCTCCGTCACGGACGAGGGCGACGGCCGACACGACGATGGTGGTCATCGCCCCAGTCTCCGTCAGGGACACCTCCGGGCCGACACCACCCCGAGGGTTGGGCCTGTCGCGCCTCAGCTCGACGCGTTGGGCCAGGCGTTCCGCAGCAGGACGACGGCCTCGTCGACCTCGAGCCCCAGCGAGCGTGCCGCCGAGGCGTACGCCAGGGCTGCCTCCCGCGACGCCCGCTCGGCGCCGCGACCGAGCACGACCGTCCCGGCCCGCCCACGCGTCGCGACGACGCCGGCGGCCTCGAGCTCCTTGTACGCCCGGGCCACCGTGTTGGCCGCCAGCCCGACCTCGGCCGCCAGGGCCCGTACGGGCGGCAGGCGGTCGCCCGGAGCCAGGGCGCCGGAGTCCACGGCGTCGGTGACCTGCTGCTTGACCTGCTCGAACGGCGGCACCGCTCCGTCGTGGTCGACGACGATCCTGATCTCAGAGATCGTCATCGCGACGCTCCCACCAGACCCACTCCAGCGAGGGGTCGAGGTCGGGACGCGAGATCCGGCGCACCTCGACCCACTCGTCGGGGTCGAACTCCGGGTACAGGACGTCCCCGTCGGGCTCGAGGCCCACCTCGGTGAGCACCTGCCCGGTCGCGTACGGCAGGGCGAGGGCGTAGATCTGGGCGCCGCCGGCGACGTACACCTCGTCGTCACCGGCCAGTGCCAGCGCCTCCTCGAGGCTGTGCGCGACGTCGACGCCCTCGTCCGTCCACGCCTCGTCGCGCGTGACGACGATCGTGCGACGCCCCGGCAGGGGTCGGCCGATCGACTCGTGCGTGACGCGGCCCATCACCAGGGTGTGGCCCAGCGTGGTGGCCTTGAAGTGCGCGAAGTCCTCGCGGCTGTGCCACGGGATGTCGGGGCCGTCGCCGATGACGCCGTTGCGGGCCCGGGCCGCGATCAGGGTGACCTGGCCCATCAGACGGCGATCGGGGCCTTGATGGCCGGGTGGGGGTCGTACCCCTCCACCCGGATGTCGTCCAGGTCGAACGCGTCGAGCTCGGTGACCTCGGGGTTGAGCCACAGCGTCGGCAGCGCCCGGGGCTCACGGGCCAGCTGCTCGCGGGCCTGGTCGACGTGGTTGAGGTAGAGGTGGGCGTCGCCGATGGTGTGCACGAACTCCCCCACCTTCAGGCCGGTCACCTGGGCGACCATGTGGGTGAGCAGGGCGTACGAGGCGATGTTGAACGGGATGCCCAGAAAGGTGTCGCCGCTGCGCTGGTACAGCTGGCACGACAGCTTGCCCGGCCCGTCAGCCTGCGGCGCGACGTAGAACTGGAACATGGTGTGGCACGGCGGCAGGGCCATGTCGTCCACGTCCGCGACGTTCCAGGCCGACACGATGTGCCGGCGCGAGTCCGGGTTCGTACGGATCGACTCGACCAGCTTGGCCAGCTGGTCGACGCGCGCACCGTCCGGGGTGGGCCAGGACCGCCACTGGTAGCCGTACACCGGCCCCAGGTCGCCGTTCTCGTCGGCCCACTCGTCCCAGATGCTGATGCCACGCTCCTGCAGCCAGCGCACGTTGGTGTCGCCGCGCATGAACCACAGCAGCTCGCCGAAGACGGAGCGCGTGTGGATCTTCTTGGTGGTGACCAGCGGGAAACCGTCGGCCAGGTCGAAACGCATCTGGTGCCCGAACACGCTCAACGTGCCGGTGCCGGTGCGGTCGGACTTCTCCACGCCGTCGTCGAGGATCCGCTGGAGAAGGTCGAGGTACTGACGCACGGGGCGAGCCTAACCCTCAGTCGAGGGTGACGGATCCGGTGATCGTCGTGCGCGTGTCGCCGCCCACCCACACCGTCCCGTCGATGCGCTGGACGTGCACCCGGCCGCGACGGCCCAGGGCGGCGCCCTGGGAGGCGACGTACGACTCCGGCACCTCCCCGGCGGCGATCAGCCACTGGCCCAACCCGGCGTTCAGGGAGCCGGTGACGGGGTCCTCCCCCACGGCCAGCTCGGGCGCGAATCCACGGACCTCGATGGCGCACTCGGAGCCCGACGGGTACAGCCCGACGATGCCGAGGTCGAGGTCGCCCATCTCGGCGAAGTCGGGGTCGACGTCGAGCACCGCCTGGGCGTCGACGAGCTGCGCGGCCACCCAGCCGGGACCGTTGTCGATCCACTCGGCCGCGAGGATCTCCGAGGAGTCGATCCGCAGCGACCGGGCGATCTGCTCGACGGTCTCCAGGTCGGCCGGCCCCGTCCGCATCAGCGGCGGGGCCGCGAAGGCGAGTCGGTCGTCGGAGCGCAGCTCGACCAGGCCGACGCCGCACTCCTGCACCACCGTCCCCGCCGTACGGGGCACGCCACCCGCCTCGAGCCACGCGTGCGCGCTCCCCAGAGTCGGGTGGCCCGCGAAGGGCAGCTCACCGGCGGGCGTGAAGATGCGCAGCCGGTAGTCGGCCGCAGGGTCGGTGGGGGTGAGCAGGAACGTGGTCTCGCTCAGGTTGGTCCAGCGGGCGAAACCCGCCATCGCCTCGTCGCTGAGACCGTCCGCGTCGTGCACCACCGCGACCGGGTTCCCGAGGAGCGGTTCGCTGGAGAAGACGTCGACCTGCCGGAAGGAGCGCATGGATCGAGCCTCGCACACCCGCCCAGCCCGATCGAGGGCTCAGGCCCCCAGGTTCGACAGGGCGGCGCCGTCGAGTCGGAACGTCGTCCACTCGTCCTGCGCCACGGCGCCCAGCGCCTCGTAGAAGGCGATCGAGGGCGCGTTCCAGTCGAGCACCCACCACTCCAGGCGCGTGTAACCCCGCTCGACGCAGATCTGCGCCAGCCGTTGCAGCAGCGCCTTCCCGAGGCCGGAGCCGCGCTGCTCGGGCAGCACGAACAGGTCCTCCAGCCAGATCCCGTGACGGCCGGTCCACGTGGAGAAGCTGAGGAACCACACGGCGATCCCCACGACCCGGCCGTCGACCTCGGCGACGTGGCAGAAGGCGCCCGCCGGCCCCTCGGTCGGGAACAGCGCCTGGCGGAAGTGGTCCTCGCCGGCCTCGACGGCGTCGGGCTCCTTCTCGTACACGGCCAGTGCGTGCACCAGCCGCAGGATCGCCGGGACGTCCTCGACCGTGGCGGGCCTGACCCGTGGGTCCGTGCTCATGCTGCTCCTCCTCGTCCGGGGGTGTACGACTCCGCGACCACCAGCAGGCACTCCACCTCGAAGGCCTGCTCACCGCTGTGGCGCTCGTGCCACAGCGCCGCCGCCCGTGCGCGCACCGCGTCGTCCTGGGCGCGCCAGCGCACCCCGAAGTTGCCGATCGAGGTCAGCCCGGCCCACAGGTCCTCGCCGTCGACGCGCCACGTCCAGCGCGGCGCCGAGGCGTGCACCACCTGCAGGCCCGCGTCCTGGGCGATCCGGGCGAGACCCGCCGGGGTGCGTTCGAAGTCGTCGGCCGGGTCCAGCCGCGGCAGGTCCGGGAGCACCGCTCCCGCCTCGTCCATCACGGCGCCGTACGCCAGCGCCTGCGGCGGCGGGGACGCGGACCAGACGGTCGCGACCAACCGCCCTCCCACGCGCAGCGCCGAGGCCAGCGAGCCCATCGCCTCGCGCGGGCGCGGCACGTGGTTGACGACGAAGTTGGCGGTGACCACGTCGGCCCCGCACAGCTCCTCGGGGATCTCCGCCAGGTCGGCCACGACGGCCTGCACTCCGGTTCGGGCGCGGGTGGCCTCGACCATCGAGGCGTCGCGGTCCAGGGCACTCACCCGGTGCCCCGCCCCGACCAGCGCGGCCGTCAGGTGTCCGGAGCCGCAGCCGGCGTCGAGGACGCGGCGCGGCGCCGCTCCGACCTGTGCCGTCACGAACGGAACCGCTCCCGCGCACAGGTGGGCGAAGCTGCGTTCGTACGGGCTCGCCACGCCCTCCCAGAGGTCCTGGGTCACCGCCCGCGCCCGCTCACGCGTGCAGGGACATCGGGCCGTAGACCTCGCGGTCGAACTCGACGAGAGTGACGGCGTCCACGCCCGCGGCGGCGAGGTCCGCGAAGACCTCCCCGACCCAGGACTCAGCCTCCGCCTGCGAGGCGAACCGCTCGTCACCGAACTCGTCGGCGGAGATGACGGACCCCGCGGCGTCCTCCAACCTCCACCACCAGGCCAGCTCGGGCGCCTCGACCGGCTGGGCCGGCGCGGGCTCGGGAGGCAGCATCAGGACTCTCGCACGGAGGTGTCGACGAAGGGCGGCTTGGTGATCTGGAAGATCTCGCGGCGGCCCCGCACGTCGACGCCGACCTCGGCCTCGGGGTTGGTACCCACCGGCACGTAGACCAGGCCGATGCCCTTGCGCAGGGTCGGCGAGAAGGTGCCGGAGGTGACGTCGCCGAGGGGCAGGTGCTGGGTGAGGCTGACCGACATCCCCGGGCGCGGGATGCCGCGGCCCTGGGCGACGATGCCGACGAGGCGGCGCTTGGCGCCCTCCTCCTTGATCGCCAGGAGCGCGTCGCGGCCCCAGAACTCGGGCTTCTTCCAGCCGACCGCCCACGACAGGCCGGCCTCGACGGCGTTGGTCTCCTCGGTGATGTCCTGCCCGTGCAGCGGGTAGCCCATCTCGGTGCGCAGGGTGTCGCGGGAGCCGAGGCCGCACGGCAGGATCCCGAACTCGGCACCGGCCTCCATCAGTGCGTCCCACAGGGCCGGCGCAGCCTCGTTGGCGACGATCACCTCGTACCCGCGCTCACCGGTGTAGCCGGTGCGGCAGACCACGAGGCCGACCTCGACCTCGCCCCCGTCGGTCCACGGGGCCTCCACGAACGACATGTAGTCCAGGTCGGCGGGCAGGCCGACGGCGCGCAGGAGCTCGTCGGAGCGGGTGCCCTGGACGGCCAGCACGGCGTACTTGTCGTGGTGGTCGAGGACCTTGACCTCCTCGGGGGCGGCGTCGGCGAGCTTGGCCGCGACGGCCGCGGAGTTGGCCGCGTTGGGCACCAGCAGGACGTGCTCGTCGTCGTGCCAGTACGCGATCAGGTCGTCCACGATCCCGCCGGCGTCGTTGCAGCACAGCGTGTACTGGGCCTTGCCGGGACCGACCTTGGCGAGGTCGTTGCTCAGGGTGGCGTTGACGAGGTCGGCGGCCCCGGGGCCGGAGACCATCACCTTTCCGAGGTGGGAGACGTCGAAGATGCCGACGGCCTCACGCACCGCGGTGTGCTCCTTGACCACGCCCGCCGCGTACTCCAGCGGCATGGACCAGCCGCCGAACTCCGCGAACTTCGCTCCCAACGCCTCGTGGCGCGCGTGGAGCGGGGACTGCTTCAGCTGTTCGTCCGCCATGGCGCAAACCTAGCGCAACAGGGCCTCCTGACCGGGGCAACCAGTCCCGCTCCCCTACGATGCTCCGGTGACCTCCACGTACAGTCTGCGCGCCGCCAGCCCCGCCAAGACCCGCGTCGATGCCGTCGTCGTCGGGGTCGTCTCCGGCGACAAGGGCCCGCACCTGTGCACCGCCGGCGCCGACGTCGCCGAGGCGTACGGCCGCAAGCTCCGCCCGCTGCTCTCGACGCTGGGCGTCAAGGGCAAGGCCGGCGAGGTCGCCAAGGTCCCCACCAACGGCACCATCAACTCCCCCCTGCTGGTCCTGGTCGGCCTCGGTGCCGACGAGTCCGACACCGCAGCCGTACGCAGGGCCGCGGGCGTGGCCGCACGCAGCATCCCCAACGCCGCCTCGGTCGCCCTCGCGCTCCCGGCGTCCACGCCCGAGGAGGCGGCCGCCGTCCTCACCGGGCACCGGCTCGGCGCCTACACCTACGACCGCTACAAGTCCGCCAAGCCCGAGGCCGGCGACCCCGGCACCGTCGTGGTGCTGAGCGCGGAGGCACGGCGCAACGAGATGGAGGAGGCGTTCAGCGCCGCCCAGGTGCTCGCCGACGCCGTGATCGCCACCCGCGACTGGGTCAACACTCCCCCCGCCGACCTCACGCCGCCCGCGTTCGCCGAGGCGGTCGCCGAGGCCCACGGCGCCCTCACCAAGGGCCGGGGCGCCCCTGAGGTCGCGATCGAGGTGTTCGACCACGAGCAGCTCGCCGAGATGGACTGCGGCGGCATCCTCTCGGTCGGCGACTCCTCCGACGCACCGGCCCGTCTGGTCCGCCTCGAGTGGGCGCCCGCCGACGCGGTCGGCCACGTCGCGCTCGTCGGCAAGGGCATCACCTTCGACTCCGGCGGCCTGTCCATCAAGCCGTCCTCCAGCATGACGGGGATGAAGGGCGACATGGCCGGCGCTGCCGCCGTCGTGCAGGCGACGTTCGCCATCGCCCGACTCGGCCTGCCCGTGCGCGTGACGACGTACGCCCCGATGGCCGAGAACATGGTCTCCGGCACCGCCACGCGACCCGGCGACGTGGTCACGATCCGCGGCGGACGCACCGTCGAGATCGCCAACACCGACGCCGAGGGACGGATGATCCTCGCCGACGCGATGGTGCTGGCCGCCGAGGACGAGCCCGACGTGCTCGTCGACATCGCCACCCTCACCGGCCACCTGCAGCTCGCGCTGGGCGACCGCGTGGGTGCCGTGCTGGGCTCCGACGACGTCGTCGCCGACGTCATCGCCGCCGGCCGGGTGGGCGGCGAGGCGCACTGGCCGATGCCGATCCCCGAGGAGATGGCCGAGCGGATCACCTCCTCCAAGGTCGCCGACCTGCTCCAGCACGACTGGGTCCGCTGGGGCGGCGGTCTCTACGCCGCCGCGTTCCTGCGCGAGTTCACCGCCGGCCTGCCGTGGGCGCACCTCGACATCGCCGGCAAGGAGATCAACTCCGGCGGCGCGTACGGGCACGTGGTTCCGGGCGCGACCGGGTTCGGCGTGGCGACACTGGTGGAGTTCGTGCGTCGCTTCGTCGAGTCGCGCTCCGAGGTGTGAGGGACGCCCGGCGGACCGTCGCCGGGCACCTGCAGGTCAGACCTCGCCGGCCTTCTTGCGCCGGTTCCAGTCCCGCATCCGCTGCGGGATGCCGACCACCGCGGCGTCGTAGGACGGCACGCTGTTGCGGTTCGCGAACTCGTGCGCCCACGCCACGCTGGGCACGCGCCGGCGGGTCCACTCACCGTCGTGGGCGACCAGCAGCAGCGTCACGTCGCTGACCGCCGTACGGGGCTCGACGAACCCCTCGACGCCGCGTCGCGAGGAGACGAAGGCTGCCAGGTGCTGGATGTCGGCACTGTCCGAGGCACGTACCCGGGTCGACCCCGTCCGCGTGGCGTCCTTGGCCGGCGCGCTCATCCGCCCGGAGCGGCGGAATCGATCAAGCAGTCCCATGGGGGCCATTGTGCCGCCCGGGCGAAGGGGTGGTGTGTGTCGGACCACAATGAGTGCAAAGATGGACCGGTCCTGGCTGATGGCACTCGAAGGGAACGACGTGAGCGACCCTGACTTCGACGTGGTGGTCCTCGGTGCTGGCTCGGGCGGGTACGCCTGCGCCCTGCGCGCCGCACAGCTCGGACTGAGCGTCGCCCTGGTCGAGGAGGCGAAGGTCGGCGGCACCTGCCTGCACGTCGGCTGCATCCCCACCAAGGCGCTGCTGCACGCCGCCGAGGTCGCCGACACCGCGCGCGGCGCGGAGGCGTTCGGCGTGCGCGCCACCCTCGACTCGATCGACATGGCCGGCGTCAACGCGTACAAGGACAAGGTCGTCAACCGCCTCTACAAGGGGCTCACCGGGCTCGTCTCCTCCCGCGGCGTCACCGTCGTCGAGGGCCGCGGCCGGCTGACGGGCCCGCGCACCGTGGAGGTCGCGGGGCGGGAGCTCACCGGCCGTCACCTGGTGGTCGCGACCGGTTCGTACAGCCGCAGCCTCCCCGGCCTGGAGGTCGACGGCGAGCGCGTCCTCACCTCCGAGCACGCCCTGGCCCTCGACCGGGTCCCGGACTCCGTCGTGGTGCTGGGCGGCGGCGTCATCGGGTGCGAGTTCGCCAGCGTGTGGCGCTCCTTCGGCGCCGAGGTGACGATCGTCGAGGCACTTCCGCGCCTGCTCGCGGCCGAGGACGAGACCTCCTCCAAGGCCCTCGAGCGGGCGTTCCGCAAGCGCGGCATCGCCTTCCGCACGGGCACCGCGTTCGAGTCCGTCGAGGCCACCGGCACGGGCGTACGCGTCCACGTCGCCGGCGGGGACGTCATCGAGGCCGACCTGCTCCTGGTCGCGGTCGGACGCGGGCCGTCCACCGAGGGCATCGGTCTGGAGGAGCAGGGCGTGGCGACCGACCGGGGCTTCGTCCTCGCCGACGAGCGGTGCCGCACCAACGTCGAGGGCGTGTACGCCGTCGGCGACGTCGTCCCCGGACTCCAGCTGGCGCACCGCGGCTTCCAGCAGGGCATCTTCGTGGCCGAGGAGATCGCCGGCCTGTCCCCCCGCGTCGTCCCCGACTCCGCGATCCCGCGGGTGACGTACACCCACCCGGAGGTCGCCTCCGTCGGCCTCGACGAGGCCACCGCCCGGGCCGAGCACGGCGACGCGGTGAGGACCCTGACGTACGACCTCGGCGGCAACGGGAAGAGCCAGATCCTCGCCACCCAGGGGTTCGTGAAACTGGTCGCCCTGGCCGACGGCCCCGTCCTGGGCGTCCACATGGTCGGCGACCGCGTCGGCGAGCTCATCGGTGAGGCCCAGCTCATCACCGGCTGGGAGGCGCACGCCGACGACGTGGCCCCGCTGGTCCACGCGCACCCCACGCAGAACGAGGCACTCGGCGAGGCCCACCTGGCGCTCGCCGGCAAACCGCTCCACGCACACACCTAGCAGCATCTTCTCGGCGCAAAGAGGAGGGCCGGTGGCGCACTCCTCCACCACGACGAGAGAGACTGAGACCAAGCACACTCGATCGAAGGAAACTCATGGCTTCCGAAGTAACCCTCCCCGCTCTCGGCGAGTCCGTCACCGAGGGCACCGTCACCCGCTGGCTCAAGCAGGTCGGTGACACCGTCGCGGTGGACGAGGCCCTGCTCGAGGTCTCCACCGACAAGGTCGACACCGAGATCCCCTCCCCCGTGGCGGGCGTCCTGCTGGAGATCAAGGCCAACGAGGACGACACCGTCGAGGTCGGCGCCGTGCTCGCCGTGATCGGTGAGGCCGGCGAGGGTGGCGGCGAGGCAGCTGCCGAGCAGCCCGCCGAGGAGACCCCGGCCGAGGCTCCGGCCGCTGAGGCTCCGGCCGCTGAGGCTCCGGCCGCTGAGGCTCC
>NZ_JBJEHY010000100.1:35258-41543 GCF_051876515.1 Nocardioides sp.
CCGAGGCTCCGGCCGCTGAGGCTCCGGCCGCTGAGGCTCCGGCCGCTGAGGCTCCCGCCGAGGAGGCAGCTCCTGCCGAGGCTCCGGCCCCCGAGCAGCCCACCGCCGAGGCCCCCGCAGCTGAGGCTCCCGCTGCCGAGCAGCCCGCCGCCGAGGCCCCCGCCGCTGGCGGCCAGGCGTCCGGTACGTCCGTCACCCTGCCCGCCCTGGGCGAGTCGGTGACCGAGGGCACCGTCACCCGCTGGCTCAAGCAGGTCGGCGACGAGGTCGCCGTGGACGAGCCCCTTCTCGAGGTCTCCACCGACAAGGTCGACACCGAGATCCCCTCCCCCGTGGCTGGCACCCTGCTCGAGATCAAGGTCGCCGAGGACGAGACCGTCGAGGTCGGCGCCGAGCTGGCCGTGATCGGTTCCGGCGCTCCGGCTGCCTCCGCTGCTCCCGCTGCTCCTGAGGCCCCCGCGGCTCCGGCTGCTCCCGAGGCCCCGGCTGCTCCCGAGGCGCCCGCTGCTCCGGCTGCCCCCGCTGCTCCGGCGCCCGCCGCTCCGGCTGCCCCCGCTGCTCCGGTGCCCGCCGCTCCGGCCGCGCCGGCCGCTCCGGCCGCTCCGGCCGCTCCGGCCCAGGGTGACCGCGACCAGTCGGCGTACGTGACGCCGCTGGTGCGCAAGCTCGCCGCCCAGCACGGGGTCGACCTCGGCGCCGTGACCGGCACCGGTGTCGGTGGCCGCATCCGCAAGCAGGACATCCTCGACGCCGCCAGCGCTGCTCAGGCCGCCCAGACTGCCCCGGCCGCGGCCGCTCCGGCTGCCGCAGCTCCCGCTGCCGCCGCGTCGGCGCCGGTGACCCCGTCGCCGCTGCGTGGCACGACCGAGCCGATCAGCCGCCTGCGCAAGATCATCGCCGAGCGCATGGTCGACTCCCTGCAGACCTCCGCCCAGCTGACCCAGGTGGTCGAGGTCGACGTCACCAACATCGCGCGTCTGCGCGACCAGGTGAAGGCCGACTTCCTGGCCCGCGAGGGCGTCAAGCTGTCGTACCTGCCGTTCTTCGCCAAGGCTGCGATCGACACCCTCAAGGTGCACCCGAAGCTCAACGCGGCGATCGACACCGACGCCGGCACGATCACCTACTACGACCGCGAGAACATCGCGTTCGCGGTGGACACCGAGAAGGGCCTGATCACCCCGGTGGTCAAGGAGGCCGGCGACCTGTCGGTGGCCGGTCTGGCGAAGAAGATCGCCGACGTGGCCGGTCGCACCCGCTCCAACAAGATCAGCCCCGACGAGCTGTCGGGTGGCACCTTCACGATCACCAACCTCGGCTCGTTCGGCGCCCTGTGGGACACCCCGATCGTCAACAAGCCGCAGGTCGCGATCCTCGGCCCCGGTGCTGTCGTGAAGCGTCCCGTCGTGATTGACGACCCCAACCTGGGCGAGACGATCGCGGTGCGCCACATGGTCTACCTGGCCCTGAGCTACGACCACCGCCTCGTCGACGGCGCGGACGCCGGTCGCTTCCTGCGCGACCTCAAGACCCGCCTGGAGGCCGGTCAGTTCGAGGTCTGACCCGCACGTCGTCCGGTGCCCCGTCCGCTCCTGCGGGCGGGGCACCGTGCGTGTGAGGGCGGCGCGCGGCCAGAACTCGGCGTCCCGGGCGGAGAACGCTCAGGTTCTTCTTGGGGGCGTCTGGTTGGCTGGCCCCATGCATGTCGTGATGGCCGGTGCCTCAGGGTTCCTGGGCACCCACCTGACCGCCCACCTGCGGGCCCACGGTCACACCGTCACGCACCTCGTCCGCCGTGGGTCCACCAGCCCGAACGAATCCGCCTGGGACCCGTACGCGGGACAGGTGGACCGTGACCTGGTCGCCTCGAGCGACGTCGTGGTCAACCTCGCCGGCGTCAACGTCGCCGGCAACCCGCACTCCCGCTCGTGGGCGTCGCGGGTGATGTCCAGCCGCGTCGTCACCACCGCGCTGCTGGCCGAGGCGATCGCCGAGGCGGACAGGCCCCCGGCGTACATCGCGGGGAACGGGATCTCCTTCTACGGCGACCACGGCGACGCCCCGCTGACCGAGGAGTCCGAGAGCCGCGGCGATGCCCTGCTGACGCGGGTGACCCGCGAGTGGCAGGCGGCCACCGAGCCCGCCCGAGCCGCCGGCGCCCGGGTGTGCGTGCTGCGTACGGCTCCGGTCCTCGACCGGTCCACGGCCCCGCTGAAGCCGATGATCCCGCTCTTCTCCGCCGGTTTGGGGACCCGCATGGGCGACGGGCGCCAGTACTTCCCCGTGATCTCGCTGCGCGACTGGGTGGGCGCCGCGGCGTTCCTCCTGGAGTCGCGCGACGTGGCGGGGGTGTTCAACCTCTGCTGTCCCACGACCCCGACGAACGCCGAGTACACCGAGGCGCTGGCGTCGGTCCTGGGCCGCAAGGCGTTCCTGGCCGCTCCCGCCCCGGTCCTGAGGGTCGCGGCGGGGCGGATGGCACCGGAGATCCTCGGGTCGCTCAACGCACGTCCTGCTGCACTGGAGCGTGCGGGCTTCGACTTCCAGGACCAGGACGTCCACGAGGTCCTCGCCGCAGCCCTGGCCTGACCCGCGCCCTGCTGCCCGCCTCACGGTCCGCCGTCGAGTCGTTTCACGGCGGAGACGACCCACGTCCCGTGCGTCTGTACGAGGGTGATGCGTCGCGCGACCGGACGAGAGCGCGGCAGCGGCGTGCTCGCCTCCCCCGCGACCGCCCGTGCCCCGACGACCCGGTCGGTCACCTCGACCACCACACGGGCGTCCGTCTCCTTCACGACGCGGAACGCGGTGACCTGGCTCGTGATCCCCACGACCACGAAGCCGCGCGCGCGGTACTGCTCCAGCGCCGCCACGTCGGCGCGACCCGCAGGCACGCCGGCCGCGTACAGGGCCTCCAGCGCCCCCGCGTCCCCCGACGCCCAGGCGGCCGCCCTCCGGTCGTCCCAGGCGGCCAGGACGACGCGTGCGTCCGACAGCCCACCGGAGGGCGGCGTGGAGCCCCCGTCGCGGCCCTGCCACCAGGGCAGGCCCACCCGGACGCCCAGCGTCGTCACCACGGCGACGGCGCACAGGGCGAGGAGGACGGGAAGGAGGCGGCGGGGATCCATGGCGGCATGCTGGCGCAGGACGGGAGCCTGCGGGGACCTTCATCCACAGGGTTGACGAGGCGCGCGAGGCGGACGCGTAGGCTCGTTCCCATGCCACTGCAGTACGACGTTGCCGGCCTCGGCCCCGAGGCGATCGACTACCTGGCCGCGTGGGAGCTGCAGCGCCAGGTCCACGAGGCCGTCGCGGACGGCGCGCGCACCGACACCGTGCTGCTGCTCGAGCACCCGCCGACCTTCACCGCGGGCAAGCGGACCGACCCGCACGAGCGCCCCGCCGACCCCGGCGGTGCCCCCGTGATCGACGTCGACCGCGGCGGCAAGATCACCTTCCACGGCCCCGGCCAGCTGGTCGGCTACCCGATCGTCACGCTGCCCGACCACGTCAAGGTCGTCGACTACGTGCGTCGCGTCGAGGAGGCGCTGATCGCGGTCTGCGCCGAGCTCGGTGTCGTCACCGCCCGGGTGCCGGGCCGGTCCGGGGTGTGGCTGGCCGCGGACGACAAGGGCCCGGAGCGCAAGATCGCCGCGATCGGGATCCGGGTCAGCCGCGGTGTCACGATGCACGGCTTCGCCATCAACTGCGACGTCGACCTGTCCTGGTACGACCGGTTCGTGCCGTGCGGCATCGCGGACGCCGGGGTCACCTCGCTGAGCCGGGAGCTCGGGCGCGACGTGACGGTCCAGGAGATCCTGCTGGCCGTCCAGCGGCACCTCGACACCTACCTGGCCTGGCAGCCGTACGACGCGACGCCCGACTACGAGCCGCGGCCGGAGCCGGGCCGTACGCCCCGCATCGAGCTGGTGCGCCCGGGCGCCTGACGGGCACCGTCCGGGTGGGGCCGACGCGAGTTGGGAGCCCCCGGGGCGCCGCGTAGACTCGGCCGGGTGACCACCGCTCCTGCTCCTGAAGGCCGCAAGCTGCTCCGACTGGAGGTCCGCAACGCGGAGACGCCCATCGAGCGCAAGCCGGAGTGGATCAAGACCCGGGCCAAGATGGGCCCCGAGTACACCGAGCTCCAGCGCCTGGTGAAGTCGGAGGGCCTGCACACGGTCTGCCAGGAGGCGGGCTGCCCCAACATCTACGAGTGCTGGGAGGACCGCGAGGCGACGTTCCTCATCGGTGGCGACCAGTGCACCCGGCGCTGCGACTTCTGCCAGATCGACACCGGCAAGCCGGAGCCGCTGGACCGCGACGAGCCCCGCCGGGTCGCCGAGTCGGTGCAGACGATGGGCCTGAAGTACGCCACGATCACCGGCGTCGCCCGTGACGACCTGCCCGACGAGGGTGCGTGGCTGTACGCCGAGACGGTCCGCGCGATCCACGAGCTCAACCCCGGCACCGGCGTGGAGAACCTCATCCCGGACTTCCACGCCAACCCGGACCTGCTCGCCGAGGTCTTCGACGCCCGGCCCGAGGTGCTGGCCCACAACCTGGAGACGGTGCCGCGCATCTTCAAGCGGATCCGTCCCGCGTTCCGGTACGAGCGCTCCCTGGACGTCATCACCCAGGCCCGCGCGTTCGGCCTGGTCACGAAGTCCAACCTGATCCTCGGCATGGGTGAGACCCGCGAGGAGGTGTCCCAGGCGCTGCGCGACCTGCACGAGGCGGGCTGCGAGCTGATCACGGTCACCCAGTACCTCCGCCCCTCGGCCCGCCACCACCCCGTGGAGCGGTGGGTCAAGCCGGAGGAGTTCGTCGAGCTCGCCGCCGAGGCCGAGGAGATCGGCTTCTCCGGTGTCCTGTCCGGTCCGCTGGTCCGGTCCTCGTACCGCGCCGGACGGCTGTACCGTCAGGCCATGGACAAGCGTGCCGGCGTCTCCGGCAACTGAACCGTTCCACCCCGCACCACCTGAACAGAGGGCCTGAGCATGTCGACCCCCACCAGCACTCCCACGTCGCGTCGCGCGCAGATGATGCAGACGTACCACCTGGCGAAGAAGACCGACCCCAGGATCGGCCTGTACATCCTGCTGTCCTTCCTGGTCGGTGCCGCAGCCGGGTTCGCCGTCGTCTGGTTCCTGCCCGGCGACGGCTGGATCTCGACCGTCGCGGCCGTGATCAGCGCCCTGCTGCTCGGCGTGCTGCTCGCCCTGATCGTGTTCGGCCGCCGTGCGATGGCCGCCCAGTACAAGCAGATGGACGGCCAGAAGGGTGCCGCCGCCGGCGCGCTGCAGATGCTGCGCCGCGGCTGGACCACGACCCCGCTGGTGGGCTTCAACAAGCAGCAGGACGTCGTGCACCGCGTCATCGGCCCGCCCGGTGTGGTGCTGGTCGGCGAGGGCGACTCGCAGTCCCGCGTGAAGCAGCTGCTGGCCACCGAGCGCCGCAAGCACGAGCGCGTGCTGGCCGACATCCCCGTGCACGAGGTCATCTGCGGCAACGGCGAGGGCGAGGTGCCGCTGGCCAAGCTGGTCAAGCACGTGACCAAGCTGGGCCGCTCGGTGAAGCCGGCCGAGATCACCGACATCCTCAACCGGATCAAGGCGATCGACGCGACCCGCGGCACGATCCCGATGCCCAAGGGCCCGGTCCCGACCTCGATGAAGGGCGTGCGCAGCCAGCAGCGTGGCCGCTGACCTCTTCTGACGTGTGGAGCCCCGATCGCCGGTTGGCGGTCGGGGCTCCGTCGTACCCGGGCACGTCCCGGGGACTGAGCGGTTCAGCCCAGGGAGCCGACGATCTCGTCGTCCGAGGGTGCGGTGATCTCGACCTGAAGGCCGAAGTCGCTGACGGTGCTGGTGGTGCGACGTACGAGCCCGTCCGTGGTGGTGGTCGCCTCGTAGCGGTGGACGCGTGCCAGCCCGTCGAGCCACATCTCGACGACCACCTCCCCCGGACCCGTACGCCCGTCGCTGGTGTCGGCGCCGGTGTCGGGGGCAGGTCCGACGACGCGGAACTGGTGCAGCGTCGTGCCGCCCTCGTCCTTCGTGCCCACGTGCGTCACGTCGGTGGCATCGGCGACGTCGACCACGCCCACCCCGGTCGGGTCGAGGCCCGCGTACAGGTCGGTGCCGTCGCCGTCCTGCTCGGGCTCGACGCGCAGGAACCCCTCGGCGGAGACCTGGGTGTCGCTGACGTACAGGACGCCGTCGACGAGGACGAACAGGGTGGAGGCGGTGTCGGGACCGTGCGGTTCGAGCACGGATCCGGAGACCG
>NZ_JBJEHY010000101.1:0-12639 GCF_051876515.1 Nocardioides sp.
CAGGGTCCACGGAGCGGTCCTCCGCCCCGACGCGAGCCAGGCGCACAGCCCAGCGGCCATCAGCACCACCGCCCAGGACAGGCCGGGTCCGGAGAACGTCATGACGGCGCCCGCGAGCAGGCCCACCGCAGCGGCTCCCCCGACGACGCGGAGGTCGGCCTCCGGGAGTATCTCCGGCCAGCGCCGACCGAACGCCTGGTCGATCGCCGACGGGGCGTGCGCCGCGGTGACGGGCCGCGGAGTCTGGCCGACGGGCGCGGCCGCAGGGGCCACCCCTGCCATTCCCGGAGCCGACGTCACGCGCGGCTCCGGGGTACGGTCGCCGCCCGTCTCTGCCACGGCCGCGGCCTGCGGAGCCCCGGCCACGACCGGGACCTCCAGGCGCAGACGGGCCCCCGCATGGCCGGCGACCGGGTCGAGGAAGGCGAGGGTGCCACCGTGCAGGCGGGCCACCCAGCGCGAGATGGCCAGACCGAGTCCGGTGCCGCCGCCCGTGGCGTCGGTGCCGAACCGTTCGAAGACGCGCTCCCGGTCCTCAGGGGCCACCCCGGGCCCCTCGTCCAGGACCTCCAGCCACCAGCCGTCGGGCGACGTGCCGGCCAGCACACGGACGACGGCGTCGTCCGGGGAGTGCCGTGCGGCGTTGTCGAGGACGTTGGTCAACAACTGGCGCACACGTACCGGGTCCGCGGCGACGCGCATGCCCGGGGGCACCGTCGCGACGACGTCCGTACGACGGCCCGCCGCCCGGACCTGGTCGACGCACTCGGAGACCAGGTCCGCGAGGACGACCTCCGACGGGTCGAGCTCCACCACGCCAGCCTCGAGCCGGGACAGTCCGAGCAGGTCACCCAGCAGGTCGCCGAGCCGTTCGGCGCTGGCCAGGACGGACTCGAGCTGGGCGCGGTCCGCCTCCACCACGCCGTCGACGAGGTTCTCCAGCTGGGCGCTGATGGCGGCGACCGGCGTACGCAGCTCGTGGGACACCGTGGCGATGAGGTCACGCCGTTCCGCGTCCACGCTGGCCAGGTCGCCGGCCATGACGTTGAACGCGGCGGCGAGCCGTCCCACCTCGTCAGTGTTGGGCGTCACCACCCGGGCCGAGTAGTCGCCCCGGGACATCCGCTGGCTCGCCTCGGTCATGTCACGCAGGGGCGCTGTCATCCCGGCCGCCAGCAACTGCGTGACCGCCAGCGACAGCAGTACCGTCACCGGGAGGCTCAGCCAGACGGGCACACCCGCCGCGGCCCCCAGGGTGGCCACCAGCGCGGTGACCACGACGGCGACCACCACCAGGACGCCCAGCTTCACCTTGATGGAACCGATGCGCTGCAGGGCACTCACGGCTGCACCTCCAGGGCGTAGCCGACGCCGTGCACGGTCCGCACGCGACCGGGCCCGAGCTTGGCGCGCAACGCCTTGACGTGGCTGTCGACCGTACGGGTCCCAGCGGCGTCGACCCAGTCCCACACCTCGCTGAGCAGGGCCTCCCGGCTCAGCACCCGTCCCGGGTCGCGGGCCAGGCAGACGAGCAGGTCGAACTCGGTGGGCGTGAGGTGCACCTCTGTGCCGCTCACGCTGACCCGCCGGGCGGCCCGGTCGACCACGACAGCCCCGGCGGTGAGCACGTCGGAGCCGCCGCGAACGGCGGCCTCCTCAGCGCGCTCCACGCGACGCAGCAGGGCGGCGACGCGGGCCACCACCTCGCGGATCCGGAAGGGCTTGGTGAGGTAGTCGTCGGCCCCCACGCCCAGACCGACGATGACGTCGTTCTCGTCGTCGCGGGCGGTGAGCATCAGGACCGGCACGGGTCGCTCGGCCTGCAGGCGTCGGCACACCTCGTACCCGTCGACGCCGGGCAGCATGAGGTCGAGCACGACCAGGTCGACCTGGTGCTCCTCGGCCAGGCGGAGGGCCTCGTGGCCGTCGAAGGCCTGGTGGACCTCGTACCCGACGGAGCGCAGTCTCAGCGCCAACGCGTCGTTGATCGCGCGCTCGTCCTCGACGACGAGCAGGGTGTGGGAACTCATGTCACCGACCCTAGGAGCGGCGCCGGGGTGGAACCGGTCGGGACATGTGGAGGTCCTGTGAAGATCCGGCCGCGGCGCGGTCCATCTCAGTCCTCGCCGCTCGGCCCCGGCCAGTCGACCACCACGCTGGCGCCGCCCAGGGGCGAGTCACCCACCTCGACGGTCGCGCCGTGCGCCCTGGCGAGGCCACCCACGATGTAGAGGCCCAGACCCGTGCCGGCCGACTGGCCCGAGGTCCAGAACTTGGTGAAGACCCGTCGCCGCAGCTCCTCGGGGATCCCCTCTCCCCCGTCCTCGACGCGCAGCCGTACGCCGCTCGCGCCCTCGATCCGGGAGAGGGAGACCCGGACGAGCTCGGCCCCGTGGCGGACGCCGTTCTCGACGAGGTTGGTCAGCACCTGGGTGAACTTGTCGGGGTCGGCCAGCATCGGCGGAAGGTCGTCCTCGACGTCGAGGTGGACCGGCCGGGACGAACCCGCGGTGACGGAGTCCACGACGCGCTGCGCCAGGACCGGCGCCGCGACCTCGCGCGGGTGGAGGTTGAGCCGGTCGGTGTCGATGCGGGCGACGTCGAGCAGCTCGGCGATGAGCCGGGTCAGCCTGTCGGCGTCCGCGTTGACCGTGGTGAGCATCAGCTTGCGCTGGTCGTCGGTGAGCTTGTCCCAGCGGTTGAGCAGCGCCTGGACGAAGCCCTTCACCCCGGTGAGGGGCGAACGCAGCTCGTGGGCCAGCGTGGCCACGAGGTCCGACCGCTCCCTGTCCAGGCGTGCGCGCCCCCGCCCGTGCCGCAGCGCGACCGCCACCCCCGCCAGCGGTGCCAGGGGCTCGTCGCGCACGAGGCGCGCCGTGGTGAGGACCTCCTCGCCGGCAGCGTTGATCCAGGACTGCTCCGGCACTCCGCGCTGGATCCGCAGCGCGCGGTACGGGTCGTTGACCTCGAGCCACGTCCGGCCGTCCTGGTCCTGCAGCGCGAGCACCTCGGCGACCTGCCTCCCCAGGCAGTCGTCGGCGGCCACCCCGAGCAGGACCTCCGCCTGGTGGTTCATCACCACCACGACGCCGTGGGCGTCGGCGGCCAGCACCCCGTCCGGGTACGCGTCGGTCAGGGAACGCAACCGGCTGGGGCCGGGTTCCACTCTGATCCGGGTCGGCGACACGCCTTCACCCTAGGGGGCCGGCGGCGCTGGCGCGGACATTGGTTCACTGGACCCGTGAACTCACTGGTCAGCCGGTGGCCCCTGGACGGGCTCGACACGGTCCGCGACGCCCTGCTCGCCGCGTACGGAGCAGGCGACCGCGGCTACCACGACCTGCTCCACCTGGCCGAGGTGCTCGACCGGTTGGACGAGCTGGCCGCCCACGAGACGTTCGACGTCCGCACGGTCGGCCTCGCCGCGTGGTTCCACGACGGCGTGTACGACGGGGAGCCCGGCGCTGAGGACCGGTCGGCCGTCTGGGCCGAGCGGGCCCTGGAGGACACCGACCTGGGGCCGGAGGTCGCGCGGCTGGTTCGACTCACCGAGCACCACCGCCCCACCCCGGGCGACACGTCAGGCGCGGCGCTGTGCGACGCCGACCTGGCCATCCTGGCCGCACCTCCGGAGCGCTACGCGACCTACGCGGCCGGGGTCCGTCAGGAGTACGCCCGGTACGACGACGCCACCTTCGCCACGGGGCGTACCGCGGTGCTCCGCGAGCTGGTGCGCGGCGAGATCTTCACGACCTCGTACGCGCGGCACACCTGGCAGGCTGCAGCCCGGGACAACGTCGAGCGGGAGATCGCGGCACTGGGCGCGCCGCCGGACGTGCGGGCCTGATCAGCGGCGCCGGCGAAGCCCCGCAGCCGAGAGACGACGCACCACCTCGCGCGTCGAGACCTCGGTCGCGCCGAGGACGACCATCTGGTCGTAGTACTCCTGCGGCACGTCGTAGTGGTCGCGGTGGAAGCCTCGAGGGGGCAGTCCGGCGGAGGCCGCGAACGCGTGCAGCTCCTCGAACGACTGGTCGGAGACGAGGTGGGACCAGACCCGCCCGTAGCGGTGCACCAGGGGCGGGTCGATCAGGATCATGCGTCGGGCAGGGTCCGCTGCGCCCGGGTGCTGGCGTACAGGCAGACCGCTGCCGCGGTGGAGAGGTTGAGACTCTCGGCGCCGCCCACGATCGGGATGCGCACCCGGTGGTCTGCCAGGGAAGCCAGCTCCTCGGGCAGGCCCCACGCCTCGTTGCCGAACAACCAGGCCGTGGGACCGGCCAGCAGGTCGTCGATCTCGAAGAGGTCGAGCTCACCGGCGCCGTCCGCGGCCAGCACGGTCAGCCCACGCGAGCGCGCCAGATCGACCACCGCGGCCGGGTCGTCGTCGACGCTCACGGGGAGGTGGAACAGGCTGCCCACGGTCGCCCGCACCGTCTTGGGGTTGTACGCGTCCACGGAGTGGCCGGCAAGGACGACCGCGTCGGCTCCTGCGGCGTCGGCCGTACGGATCAGCGTGCCCGCGTTGCCCGGGTCGCGCACGTCAGCGGCGATCGCCACGAGACGCGACTCCTCGGTGAGGGACTGACGCGCGCTGACGTCGATGAACCGGCACAGTGCCACCAACCCGGCGGGATTGACGGAGTCGGACAGGCCAGCCATCGCGCGGTCGTCGACCAGGGTGACCTCGGCGCCGGCCAGCATCGTGGCGTACTCGTCCGCGGCGGCGGCCGTCGCGAAGACCTCCACGACGCAGTCAGCCACGCCCAGGGCGCCCTCGACGGACTTGGGCCCGTCGGCAAGGAAAAGCCGCCGCTCGGCGCGGGCCGAGCGGCGGCTGAGCTTCCGTGCCTCCTTGACCCGCGAGTTGCTCGCGGCCAGGGGAACAGTCACAGGTGTGCCTGAGGTCAGGACGCCTTGGGGGCGTTGACGTCCTCGGGCAGAGCAGCCTTGGCGGTCTCCACCAGGACGGCGAACGCCGGGGCGTCGTTGACGGCGAGGTCCGCGAGGATCTTGCGGTCGACCTCGACGCCAGCCAGGTTGAGGCCCTGGATGAAGCGGTTGTAGGTCAGGCCGTTGGCGCGGGCAGCGGCGTTGATGCGCTGGATCCACAGCTTGCGGAAGTTGCCCTTGTTCTTGCGACGGTCCGCGTAGTTGTAGACCAGGGAGTGGGTGACCTGCTCCTTGGCCTTGCGGTACAGGCGCGAGCGCTGGCCGCGGTAGCCGCTGGCGCGCTCGAGGGTGGTACGACGCTTCTTCTGGGCGTTTACTGCGCGCTTGACGCGTGCCATGTCAGAACTCCTTGTTGCTCAGGTCTCAGGGTGGGGCGAAGTGGGATCAGAGACCCAGCATCTTCTTGGCGCGGGGGACGTCGTTCTTGGCAACCTCGACGGTGCCGGTCATACGACGGGTGACCTTGGAGGGCTTCTTCTCGAGGTTGTGGCGCTTGCCAGCCTTCTCGCGAAGGATCTTGCCCGAACCGGTCACGCGGAAGCGCTTGCTGGCACCGGAGTGGGTCTTGTTCTTCGGCATCTCTGTTCTTCCTTCTCTTTGCTCATGAGCTCGCCCCCGGTGGTGTGCCGGGAAACCCGCTCAGATGTCGATGTCGTCGTCGAGGTTCTCGGAGCGACGACGCTCCTTCTTCTGGGCCACGGGGCCGGCGGCGTGCGCTGCCTCCCGCTCGGCCTGCTCCTCGGCGTCGCGCTCAGCGCGCACGGCGGCCTTGGACGCCTTGGCGGCCTCGGCGTCGACCTTGGCGTCGGCCTTCTTCTTGTGGGGGCCGAGCACCATGATCATGTTGCGGCCGTCCTGCTTGGGCGAGGACTCCACGAAGCCCAGCTCCTGCACGTCCTCGGCCAGGCGCTGCAGCAGACGGAAGCCCAGCTCGGGGCGGTGCTGCTCGCGGCCACGGAACATGATCGTGATCTTGACCTTGTCCCCGGCACCGAGGAAGCGGACGACGTGACCCTTCTTGGTCTCGTAGTCGTGCTGGTCGATCTTGGGACGAAGCTTCATCTCCTTGATGATCACGTTCGTCTGGTTGCGACGAGCCTCACGCGCCTTCTGCGCGTTCTCGTACTTGAACTTGCCGTAGTCCATGAGCTTGCAGACAGGCGGCCGTCCCTGCGGCGCGATCTCGACGAGGTCGAGGTCCGCCTCCTGGGCGAGCTTGAGTGCCTGGTCGGTCGGAACGATGCCGACCGTCTCGCCGTTGGGTCCGACGAGTCGGACCTCGGGTACGCGGATCCGCTCGTTGATACGCAGCTCGGTGCTGATGGGTCCTCCAGTGGTTCGGGTGGTGGGTGCCCCGTCCTCGACATGGGCCATGGGCCCAAATGCGAAAAGGCTCCCGCTTGTTCCCAAGCGGAAGCCAGTGCAACCACACGTACCCACACAGGACACGCAGTGTCTGGACCCTGACCCGACGCTCTGTGCCAGGGCGAGCCCTGCGGCGAGCGGTGCGGGTGGGAGACTGGTCGTGCTCGTCTCCGCTTGGTGGCCGGGTGCACGAGGCACTCCCGGCCGGTCAACGAGCCAACCTTAACCGATACGTCGGTGATCGCCGAATCGGGCGCGCCCCCTGGGAGGCCGTCCCCTAGTAACGCGCAGTTATGTGGTCTGGGTGCGATCCATTGCGATCCGCCCGTACGGATAACTGCGCGTTACTGACCAAGACGGTCTCGGGGTGGGCTCAGCGGGTTGGCCGGACTGCGCCCAGGCGCTGGTGTTGCGAGCTGTGGCCCAGGCGCTGGTGGTGCGAGTTGTGGCTGGCGGCCACAGTCAGTGGCCGTGCCCGTCGCAGGACGCGCCGGGGGAGCCCTCCTCGGCAGCAGGCGTGGCGACCCACACCGTCTGCTCCCCCACCCTGGCCAACGTCCAGCCCGAGGCGAAGCCGGTCAGGTCCTCCCCCTGCAGCACGTACGAGGCCGGTCCGGCGATGTTGACCAGCAGCGCAGCCGCGCCGTCCTGGATGGCCGAGGTGGCAGCCGTGCGCGCGGGCACGGGAACGGGCCGCGCCTCGGGGTTCCACGCCTTCATGGTGTCCATGCCGGTGAACGCGAGGAGCGCACGCCGGCCGTCGGCACCCTGGACCAGCACGGCGGCCATGTCGGAGGTCTTCTCCCGCTTGAGGCCGTTCTCGTCGTACTCGACCTCGCCGAGCACGGCGACCACCGGGACGAGCAGCCGGGTCTGCTCCAGGACGGTCAACACCTCGGCGCTGCTGCGGGCACCGGCCCGGTGCGCGGCCAGCACCTCGAGCACGGTGGCGTCCGAGGTGCCGTCGTCGCCGGCGAAGCCTGGGTCAGGGATCACTTTGTCCACCCGCCCATTGTCCACTGTGGAAGGCTGGGCCCGTGACCGAGGCGACCTGGGCGGCCCTGACCGTGACCCTGACCCTGATCGGGTTGGGCTGGACCTGGCTGGCCTTCCGCCGCCGCGGCGCCGCCAACGCGCTTCGGGCGCTCGGGTTCGCACTGCTCCCGGCCGCCGCTTGGCTGACCGGGACCATGCAGATGTTCGTCGAGATCGCGGCGTCCGTCACCGGATGGGCCGGCGACCTCGTCCTCGACCCGCGCTCCTGGACCGGGATCGGCCTGGCCGGCGCCGCCGTGGCGTCGTGGGCCGTCTCCGGCTTCCTGCGGGACCGGCAGCTGGGACGGGCCAGGACCATCGACCGTCCCGCGGGCCACGCCCTCGGCGCTCCGGCTGGTCAGGGCGACTCGACACCGCAGGCACGACGGTCGAGGAACGGCCCGCCGACGGCATCAGGTGGCGCGGCCGCGGACGACGACATGGCTGAGATCGAAGCACTGCTCAAGAAGCGAGGAATCCAGTGAGCCGCTCCCCCGCCTCCGCACCGACCCTGGCCGCCGCCTCGGGCCACTCCGCACCCGCCGAGGAGCGCCGGGCGGACTCGTACGTCGCGCGGAACCG
The DNA here is from genome assembly GCF_051876515.1 of Nocardioides sp. GTDB lineage: Bacteria > Actinomycetota > Actinomycetes > Propionibacteriales > Nocardioidaceae > Nocardioides. The sequence continues at coordinate 7,936 of NZ_JBJEHY010000101.1, forward strand.
TCTCTGGACGCGGCTGGACGGAGCGTTGGCGTCGTACGACGGTCCGGTTCGGACGCCCTTCGCCGTGGTCGACCTCGACGCGTTCGACGCCAACGCCGCCGACCTGGTGCGTCGTGCGGGCGGGAAGCCGGTCCGGGTCGCGTCCAAGTCGCTGCGGGTGCCTGCCCTGGTGACCCGCGCGCTGGCCACGGACGGGTTCGCCGGCGTGCTCGGGTACACGCTGCGCGAGGCGCTCTGGCTGCACACCGCAGACGTGTGCCACGACGTGGTCGTGGCGTACCCGACCGTGGACGCGGACGCCATCGGCACCCTGACCGCCGATGCCGGCGCGCTCGCCGCGATCACGCTGATGGTCGACGACGTCGCCCACCTTGACGTCGTCGACGCGGCACGGCGCAGCGACGGCGACGTACGCATCTGCCTCGACATCGACGCCGGCCTGCGGATGGGTGCGCAGCACGTCGGCCCCAAGCGCTCGCCGCTGCACGACACCCGCGACGTGCTCTCCCTGGCCCGTGAGGTCATCGCCCGCCCGGGCTTCCGGCTCGTGGGCGTGATGACGTACGAGGGGCAGGTCGCCGGCGTCCCCGACTCCGTCCCTGGCCAGTCGGCGCGGTCCCTGGCCGTGCGCGGGCTCAAGAAGGCCTCGCTGTCGCAGCTGGCCACGCGCCGCGCGGAGATCGCCGACGGTCTGGCCGCCCTGACGACCCTGGAGTTCTGGAACGGTGGCGGGTCCGGGTCCGTCGAGGCCACCTCCGCGGACCGGGCAGTCACCGAGATCGCCGCGGGGTCCGGGCTCCTGGTGCCCGGGCTCTTCGACCACTACCGCTCGTTCGAGCCGCGCCCCGCGGCCTTCTTCGGGCTCCCCGTGACCCGCAGGCCGAGCCGCGACCTGGCCACCGTCCACGGCGGCGGACTGATCGCCTCCGGTCCGGTGGGCGCCGACCGAGCACCCCTCCCGTGGGCGCCGCCCGGACTGCACCTCACCGGCATGGAGGGCGCGGGCGAGGTGCAGACGCCGCTGACGGGACACCCCGCCTCCCTGCTCGCCGTCGGCGACATGGTCTGGTTCCGCCACGCCAAGTCCGGGGAGCTCTTCGAGCACGTCGGCCAGGTCCACCTGCTGACCGGCGACAGGATCGTGGACACGGTGGAGACCAACCGCGGCGCAGGCCTGTGGGGCTGAGCCAGACCGCTGCACAGGTGCTGACCCACGCGGCCGGGCGTCCGGCGACGCTGGGCGAGGGTCGCCTGATCTGCATCGACGGGCCCTCAGGGGCGGGCAAGACCACGCTCGCCGCCGCCGTGCACCTGCTGGCGCCCGACTCGGTACTCCTGCACACCGACGCGATGCTGGAGGGCTGGGACGGACTGCCGGGCCTCTCGGCGCGGCTCGACGCCCTGCTCCGCCCGCTGGCGGCCGGTCACGAGTCGCAGTGGCACCAGTGGGACTGGCACGCGTCCACGTGGACGCAGTGGCACCCCGTTCGGCCCGTCCCCCTGCTGGTCCTCGAGGGCGTCGGCAGCGCCGCCACCCAGGTGGCGGACCTCGTCACCACGACCGTGTGGGTCGAGGCCCCCGAACACCTGCGCCTCACCCGGTGGTGGGAGCGGGAGGGTGAGGAGACCATCCGGTTCCGCGACCAGTGGGTCGCCGACGAGACGGCGCTGCACCGGGCCGAGCGCACCCGGGAGCGGGCCGATCTCCTCGTCGACGGGACCGCCTGAGGATCAGGCGCGACGGTCGGCGATGAGACCGCGCAGCGCCATCACCGCGCGCTCGGTGCGCAGGCCGTCGCTGGCCCGCAAGCCGATGACCTGGCGCTGGCTCTCGTCGTCCAGCGTGAGCCGCGCCCACGGGTAACCGGGCTGGAAGTCGACGTTGCGGACCTCGTCCCAGGCGTAGGTGTACGTCCGCAGACCGTTGACGACGGTGATCCCGTCCTCGCGGGCAGTGATCCGGCAGCGCCCGACCACCCAGGCCGAGCCGAAGATCAGCACGCCCAGCAGCAGCAGCGTCAGCTTCTGCCAGATCGAGAACGCGTCGCGGGTGCTCTGGTCGAAACCCAGCCACGCGAACAGGCAGACGACCAGCAGCATGAGGCCGAAGAAGACGACGGCCAGCCGTACGCCCAGCGGGCGCCAGGTCACGGGAAGGTCCGGGGACTCCACGCCAGCCTCAGAGCCGGCAGGCTGCGATGTCGGTGAGCAGGATCGCGCGCGCGCCGACCTCGTACAGCTCGTCCATGAGCAGCTGGGAGCCGTCGCGGGGCACCATCACGCGGACGGCGACCCAGCCCTCCTTGCCCAGCGGCGAGATGGTCGGCCCCTCCTTGCCCGGTGCGACCTGCGTGGCGGCCTCGAGGTTCGCCTCCGCGATGTCGTAGTCCATCATCACGTAGCTGCGCGCGACCTGGACGCCCTCGATGCGACGGCGGAAGACGTCGTAGCCCTCGGGCTCCTCGTCACCGCGTGTGATCACCACGGCCGCGCTGTCCAGGATGGCCTCACCGAACGTCTCGAGCCCCGCCCGACGCAGTGTGGATCCGGTCTCCACGACGTCGGCGATCACGTCGGCGACGCCGAGCTGGATGCTGGTCTCGACCGCGCCGTCCAGGCGGGTGACCGAGGCCGAGATGCCGTGACGGAACAGGTAGTCCTCCACGACGCCCACGTACGACGTGGCGATCCGCAGACCGTCGAGCTGGGCGAGCTCGCTGTAGCGCCCGGCCGGACCGGCGAAGTGGAACGTGGACCGTCCGAAGCCCAGGTCCATCACCTCGTTGGCCTTGGCGCCCGAGTCGAGGAGCAGGTCACGGCCGGTGATGCCGATGTCGAGCGTGCCCTCGCCCACGTACAGGGCGATGTCACGCGGCCGGAGGTAGAAGAACTCCACCCCGTTGGCGCCGTCGACGAGGGTGAGCTCCTTGGAGTCGGTCCGCTGCCGGTAGCCGGCCTCGCGCAGGAGGTCGGAGGCTGCCGCGGACAGGGCGCCCTTGTTGGGCACCGCGATGCGCAGGAGGGAAGTCATGGGTCCTCAGAGGTGGGAGTAGACGTCGTCGAGGGTCAGGCCGGAGGCGATCATCAGCACCTGCGCGTGGTACAGCAGCTGGCTGATCTCGAGGGCGGTCGCGTCCTTGCCCTCGTGCTCGGCCGCCATCCACGACTCGGCCGCCTCCTCCAGGAGCTTCTTGCCGATCGCATGGACCCCGGCATCCAGTTCCTTGACGGTGCCGGATCCCTCGGGTCGGGTGCGCGCCTTCTCGTTGAGCTCGGCCCACAACTCCTCGAACGTCTTCACGGAACCCAAGCCTAGGCGGTACGGGCCGAGGTCACCGCAGCGAGGCCACCGTACGGGCGGTCAGCAGGGCTGCCGAGGTGGCCTCCCACCCCTTGTCCTCCGACGATCCCTCGAGTCCGGCACGGTCCAGCGCCTGTGCCTCGTCGTCGCAGGTCAGGACCCCGAAGCCCACCGGGACACCGTGGTCCAGGGCGACCCGGGTGAGCCCGTCGGTGGCGGCGCCGCAGACGTACTCGAAGTGAGGTGTGCCACCCCGGATCACCACGCCGAGCGCGACCACGGCGTCGTACCCGGCCCCGGCGAGGGCCGCCGCGACGACGGGCAGCTCGAAGGTGCCCGGCACCCGCACGACCCGGGAGTCGCTCACGCCGTGCGCGACGAGCGCACGCTCCGCCCCGGCGAGCAGGCCGTCCATCACCTGGTCGTGCCAGCTGGCCGCGACCACGGCGACCCTCAGGTCGCTGCAGTCCACCGGTGCCTGCTGGGGTGCTCCTGCTCCGCTCATCGGGGGTCCTCCGTCGTGCTCGTGGGGTCGTTGTCGGGCTCGTCGAGATGGGGCAGGTCGTGTCCCATCCGGTCGCGCTTGGTGCGCAGGTAGGCCAGGTTGTGCTCGGTCGCGCTCACGGCCAGCGGCACCCGCTCGGCGACCTCCACACCGAACTCCCGCAGGGCGGAGGTCTTGTCCGGGTTGTTCGTCAGGAGCCGCACCGAGCTCACCCCGAGGTCGCGCAGGACCTGGGTGGCGGTTCCGTAGTGGCGCGCGTCGGCGGGCAGCCCCAGGTCGAGGTTGGCGTCGACGGTGTCGCGGCCGGCGTCCTGGAGCGCGTACGCCTGGAGCTTGGCCACCAGACCGATCCCGCGGCCCTCGTGGCCACGCAGGTAGACGACCACGCCACGGCCCTCGGCCTCGATGAGCCGCATCGACTCGGCCAGCTGCGGACCGCAGTCGCACCGGTGCGACCCGAAGACGTCCCCGGTGAGGCACTCGCTGTGCACCCGGGTCAGCACCGGCTCGGGGCCGCTCACGTCGCCCTTGACCAGCGCCACGTGCTCGGAGTCGTCGATGGTGATGCGGTAGCCGTACGCGGTGAACTGGCCGTGCTCGGTCGGCAGCGAGGTGACCGCCACCCGCTCCACGTGACGCTCGTGCCGGCGGCGGAAGCTGACCAGCTCGTCGATCGAGATCATCGGCAGGCCGTGCTCGTCGGCGAACTCCCGGAGCTCGGGGCCGCGCTTCATCGTGCCGTCGTCGTTGACGATCTCGACCAGCACCCCGACCGGCGGCAGGCCGGCCAGCTTGGCCAGGTCGACCGCGGCCTCCGTGTGGCCGCGGCGCACCAGGACGCCGCCCTCGCGGTACCGCAGCGGGAAGACGTGCCCGGGCCGGGTGAAGTCGTCCGGAG
>NZ_JBJEHY010000102.1:0-2393 GCF_051876515.1 Nocardioides sp.
CATCCGAGAACACGGGCTCGACACCGCCGGGATCGTGGCTGCGCTCGAACGCTCCATGGGCGTCGAGCGGGTCGAGGTCACCGGCGAGGGCTGGACCTCGGTCCACAACGACACGGTGGACGAGACGGCCCGCATGGCCGACGACCAGGTCGACCTGATCGTGACCTCGATCCCCTTCGCCAACCACTACGAGTACACGCCGTCGTACAACGACTTCGGCCACACCGACGACAACGAGCACTTCTGGGCGCAGATGGACTTCCTCACGCCCCAGTTGCTGCGCGTGTTGAAGCCCGGCCGGATCTACGCATGCCACGTGAAGGACCGGATCAACTTCGGCAACGTGACCGGGGCCGGCATCCCGACCTCGAGCCCGTTCCACGCCGAGGCGATCTTCCACGCGCTCAAGCACGGCTTCGACTACCTCGGCATGATCACGGTCGTCACCGACGTCGTGCGCGAGAACAACCAGACGTACCGGCTCTCGTGGTCCGAGCAGTGCAAGGACGCGACCAAGATGGGCGTCGGGTCGCCCGAGTACATCCTGCTGTTCCACAAGCCGCAGACCGACCGCTCCCGCGGGTACGCCGACGAGCCCGTCACGAAGTCGAAGGCCGAGTACACCCGGGCACGCTGGCAGATCGACGCGCACGCCTTCTGGCGGTCCTCCGGCGACCGACTGCTGACGCCCGAAGAACTCGTCGCCCTGCCCGTGGAGCAGCGCTCGCAGATGTTCACCGAGCAGACCCTGCAGGAGGTCTACGACTACGAGACCCACGTGCGCATCGGCGAGGACCTCGACGCCCGCGGTGCCCTGCCGGCCACGTTCATGAGCCTCGCGCCGGGATCCGCCGACCCGTTCGTCTGGCACGACGTCAACCGCATGCTGACCCTCAATGGCCAGCAGCGGCAGCGGAACCTGACCATGCACGTCTGCCCGCTGCAGATCGACATCGTGGACCGCCTCATCAACCGGTTCAGCAACCCGGGCGACCTCGTGTTCGACCCGTTCGGCGGGCTGGCCACCGTGGCGGTCCGCGCGCTCGCCCTGGGCCGCGAGGGCCGCGTGCACGAGCTCAACCCCGGCTACTTCGCCGACGGCGTCAACTACCTCAAGGCCGAGGAGATGAAGCACTCCATGCCCTCGATGTTCGACCTGCTCGACGTCGACATCTGACCCTCACCCATCAGCCGCACCCCCAGCAACCGCTGGGGGTGCTTCCGTTTCAGGAGGAACCTTGTCCACTCTCACCGTCCGCGCCGACCGCAAGGCGCTGGCCGAGGCAGCCGCGTGGGTCTCCCTCGCGATCCCCCGCCTCCACTCCACCCCCGTCCTGTCGGGCATCCGGCTGCGCGCCGAGGGCGACACCCTCACGCTCAGTGCCTACGGCTACGAGATCTCGCACGAGGTGCACCTGGAGGCCGAGGTCTCCGGCGAGGGCGAGTGCCTCGCGTCGGGTGCGTTCCTGCGCACGATGTTCGCCGCACTCCCCGGCAGCCACGTCGACCTCCAGGTCGACGGCATGCGGCTGGTCATGAAGTCCGGCCGCTCGGAGTACCGCACCCAGCTGCTCAACCTCGAGGAGTACCCGAAGCTCCCCGCGACCCCGCCCACCGTGGGCACGATCAACGCGACCACGCTCGGCGCCGCCGTCGCTGCCTGCGCCGCGCCGGTCGACGATGCCGCCCCAGCCGAGGGCCTGCGAGGGCTTCGCCTGGAGGCCGACGGCGCCCTCGACATCGTCGGCCTGTCCAGCTCGCTGGCCATCCACCGGGCGCTCGACTGGGGCGGCGAGGCCTTCACTGCCACCGTGTCCAGCGCCGCACTCGTGGCGGCCGTCAAGGGCATGTCCGGAGAGGTCGCCGTCGGGCGCTCCGAATCTGGCGTCAGTCTCTCGGACGGGACGCGCGTGGTCGTACTCAGGACCCTGAGCGGCGAGTACGCGAAGTGGCGCCGCGTCGACCGCGCACCCGAGGAGGACCGGTTCGCTGTCGAGGTCGACCGCGACACCTTCGCTGCCTCGATCAAGCGCGCCGGCCTCTTGGCGCGCAGTGGAAACGGCCCCGCTGAGCCCATCGGCCTCGTCATCGGGCCGGACTCCATCGAGCTCGGCGCCGACATCGACGGCTCCGGCGGGTCGGAGGTCATCGACGCACAGGCCGACGGGTCGGAGCGGATCTACTTCGCCCCCGACCTCCTCGGCTCCGCTGTCGCCGCCATGGCTCCCGGGCCCGTGCGACTCGGCATCGGGAAGCGCGCCAAGCCCAGCCAGGGAGGGCTCCTGACGGTGCGCTCCATCAACACCTCCGGCCACCGCGCGGTCGTCGGAGCACGAGTGGGAGGAGAAGCACGATGACCACATCGTTCATCGGCAAGCTGGCCGGCGTCACCT
>NZ_JBJEHY010000103.1:0-12597 GCF_051876515.1 Nocardioides sp.
GGGCGTCGTCTCGCTGGTCACCGGCACCCTGGCCTTCAGCGTGGTGCAGATGGCGGTGTTCAGCGGCTCCTGGCAGCGCCTTGCGGAGAAGAGGGCATATTTGCAGCCGGTCGGTTTCAGCGCATCGGTCACGCCGTCGCTGACCAGCATCACCACCTTTTCCCGCGTCAGGCCGGACAGCCCGTTGCCGCTGGTGCCGGCCGACACGAGGGAGTTGCGATGAGGGTGCGACGTCGTGCCGGCGTGCTGGGCTCGGTGGTGACGGTGGTGGCCGTGCTGGCGGGGTGCGCGGGCATGCCCGTGAGCGGTCCGGTGGTGCAGCGTCCGGAGGAGGCCAGTCCCACCGAGACCCCGGGCGTCTACTTCAACCCCCGACCGGCGCAGCCGGGGCAGACCGAGAACGAGGTCATCCAGGGCTTCCTGGAGGCGATGCGTGCCTCGCCGACCAAGACGACCGTCGCGCGCACGTTCCTCACCGAGTCTGCCCAGAAGCGCTGGGCGCCGGAGGAGGAGATCCTCACCTACGCGGAGGCGGACGACCCGGTCGGGTCGGGGCTGGCCACGGTCACCCTGACCGACGTCAACTCCTACGACGACCGCGGCTCCTGGGTGAGCAGTGAGTCGACCCACGACCTGTCGCTGCGCCTGACCCAGGAGGACGGGGAGTGGCGCATCGACGAGGCTCCCAACGCCCTGGTGGTCCCCGACTCGTGGTTCAACGAGTGGTACCGCCGGGTCTCGCTGTACCGCTTCGACCCCTCGGGGGAGATCCTCGTGCCCGAGCCGGCCCACGTCCCGGAGGGCGACCAGATCGCCTCGGCGCTGGTGCGGGGGCTGCTGCCGGGCGAGGACGAGGAGACGGCGGCGAGCCGCACCTACTTCCCGCGCGGCATGAAGCTGCTCTCGGTGCCGATCGACTCCGCCGGCGTCGCCGACGTCTCCCTGACCGGTGCGTCCGGACAGGTCGACGACGAGACGGCGCAGCGGATGCTGGTGCAGGTCATCTGGACGTTGCGGGCCGAGCCGCGGATCCGGGCCGTACGCCTCACCGTGGACGGCGAGGAGATCGGCGCCAACGGCGGCACCACCCAGGTCAACCTCGACGTGGGTGGCGCGTACGACCCGTTGGGCGCGGACGCCTCGCCCGACCTGTTCGCCCTGGTCGAGGGGCGCGTGGTCCACGGGCCGATGAGCGCGCTGGCCCCCACCACCGGCCCGATGGGTCGACGCGACCTGGGGGTGCGGACCGTGTCCGCGAACGTCGACGGCAGCCGGGTGGCGGCGGTCAGCGGCGGCGGCGCCTCGTTGCTCGTGGCACCGGTCGCCGAGGGCGACGACGCGCGGGCCGAGGAGGTCCTGAGCGGGGCCACCGATCTCGGCATGCCGGCGTGGGACCACCGCGACCGGATCTGGCTGCTGGACCGGCGTCCGAGCGGGGCCGTGGTGTGGATGGTCCGCGACGGTCACGTGCGCGAGGTCGACGTGCCCGGCGTCAGCGGCGAACGGGCCACCCAGCTGCTGGTCTCGCGCGACGGCACCCGCCTGGCGGCCGTCGTCGACCGCCGTCAGGGCAGCGTCGTCCTCGTGTCGCGGCTCCTGCACTCCGCCGAGGGCCGGCTGCTCGGGGCCACCGAGCCCACCACCCTCAACCTGGGCGCCGAGCCGGGGCAGCAGGTGCGTGACCTGGTGTGGCACACGCCCACCACGCTCGCGGTCCTGTCGCTGGTCTCCGAGGGGCTGTACGAGATCCGCGCGGTCTCGGCCGACGGCTCCCCGGCCCCGGTCGACCCGACGGGTGCCACCCGCCTCACGGGCCGGGTGAGTGCGCTGCTCTCCTCGCCCGTGGCCGGTGCCCAGCTCTACGTGCAGGTGGGCCGGACGCTGCGGGACGTGCTCGCCCCGGGCGTGGTCCGGGCGGAGCTGCCGCGTCGGACCACGTCGCTGCGCTACGCAGGCTGAGGGCGTCCACACGCCCTCCCGGTCGGGGTTCTCCACAGCGTCGGCCGCCGCCGTCGATCCGGCAGGCGAACCGCGGTGGACTGCTCCTGTGAGAGACGCGGCCCTCGACCTGTTGACCGGCAGCCACTGCGCGGGCTGCGGCCTGCCCGGGCGTCCGGTGTGCGCGACCTGCCGGGCGGGCCTGGCCGGGGGATCCGGGCCGGTGAGCCCCGACCCCCGGCCACCGGGCCTGGTGCCGGTGTGGGCGACGGGTCCGTACGACGGGGTGCTCCGCTCGGTCGTCCTCACCCACAAGGAGCGGTGCGTGTGGAGCCTGTCCCGGGTTCTCGGGGACCTGCTGGCCGACTCGGTCACAGCGGCGGCCAGCGGGCTGCCGGCCGGGGCGGAGGTCGTGCTGGTGCCCGTGCCCTCGCGGGCCGTGGTCGTGCGGCGCCGGGCGTACGACCCCACCCGGGCGATGGTGTCGGCGTGCGCGGACCGGTTGCGGCGCCGAGGCGCTCGTGTGGGCGTGGCGCCGGTGCTCTCGGTGCGCGGCGGGGTCCGCGACCAGGCCGGGCTGGACTCGGCCGGCCGGCGCGAGAACCTGGCGCGGGCGATGTGGTGCCCCTCGCCGGGACTGATCCGGCTGGCTCGGCGCCCGGGGCCGCGCTGGCTGGTGGTGTGCGACGACGTGGTCACCAGCGGCCACACGCTGTGCGAGGCTTCACGGGCGCTGGCGGACGTCGGGATCGCGCCGTTCGCGGCGGCCTGCGTGGCGGCCACGCAGCGCCGTCCCGGGCCCGGTGGGGGTGGCCCGACAGGGGACCAAGGGCCGTGATCCCAGGGCTGGTGGGCCCGACCTGGGAGTCGCTCGGCCGTTCCCCTTCCGGGAGTTGCACCAAGGGGCTAGCGTCTTGTCATGGAGTCCGTTCTGGTCGGTGAGGTCGTCACCCGGGGTGGGCCGCAGGCCCTCGTCGGACACCGACGAGCCGCCCTCACCGGGCTCCTCCCACGCCGTGTCCGCAGGCCGTCAGGCGGCCTGCCGGGCCCGGTCGATCGCAGGTAACCAACCCTACGGAGGTTGAGATGGAAGTTGTGGTCACAGGACGCCAGATCGAGGTGTCGGAGCGGTTCCGCGAGCACGTGAGCGACAAGCTCAGTCGGCTCGAGAAGCACGACCAACGGATCATGCGGGTCCAGGTCGAGGTCTCGGTGGAGCGCAACCCTCGCCAGACTGATCGCTCGACGCGAGTCCAGCTCACCGCTTTCTCCAAGGGCCCGGTGATCCGGGCCGAGGCCAGTGCCGGCGACAAGATGGGCGCCCTCGACCTGGCCCTCGACAAGATGCAGTCGCAGATGCGTCGGGCGGCCGACCGCCGCCGGGTGCACCGCGGCCGCCGGACCCCCGAGTCCGTCGCTGCGGCGCTGGCCGGAGTGCCCGCGCTGGACGCCTCGACCGAGGCCGTCGACGAGGCGGTCCAGGAGCGTCAGGTGGGACCGATCACGGTGACGGGCGACGGCCCGTTGGTGGTCAGGGAGAAGACGCACCCGGCGACGCCGATGGCGCTGGACCAGGCGCTGTACGAGATGGAGCTCGTGGGGCACGACTTCTTCCTGTTCGTGGACAAGGAGAGTGAGCGGCCCTCGGTCGTCTACCGACGCAAGGGCTACGACTACGGAGTGATCTCGCTCGACGTGGAGGACTGACTCCCGCCCGCTGCTGCCTCACCCGTGACATGATGCGCCGGTGAGCGACGCAACCGAACCCGTACGTGTGCTGGTCGTGGACGACCAGGAGCTGTTCCGCCGTGGGCTGATCATGCTTCTGGGGCTGGACCAGGACATCGAGGTGGTGGGTGAGGCAGCAGACGGGAAGTCCGCGACGGAGCTCGCGGTCAGCACCGCCCCCGACGTGGTGCTGCTCGACGTGCGCATGCCCAAGCACGGCGGCGTGGAGGCGTGCCGGACGATCAAGGAGGCCGTGCCGGCCACCAAGATCATCATGCTCACCTCCTCCGACGAGGAGGCCGACCTGTACGAGTCGGTCAAGAACGGCGCGGCGGGCTACCTGCTCAAGGACTCCTCCATCGAGGAGGTCTCCCAGGCGGTGCGCGTGGTCAACGAGGGCCAGTCGCTGATCAGCCCGTCGATGGCGGTCAAGCTGATCGACGAGTTCAAGCAGATGTCCAAGCCGGACCGCGAGCAGGCGCCGGGCCTCCGCCTCACCGAGCGCGAGCTCGAGGTCCTGCGCCTGGTCGCCCGCGGGCTCAACAACCGTGAGATCGCCAAGGAGCTCTACATCTCCGAGAACACGGTGAAGAACCACGTGCGCAACATCCTGGAGAAGCTCCAGCTGCACTCGCGCATGGAGGCCGTGATGTACGCGATGCGCGAGAAGCTGCTCGACCTGCCCTGATCCGCGGCACCTCACCGGCGGTGCCTCGCGGTTGTCGGAGCGGCGTGGTTGAGTGCTGGACATGACCGAGACGGCGAGCGCCACCCAGACCCTCTCCGCCGCGCAGGCACGTCGGATCGCGCTGGCCGCCCAAGGGTTCACCGACCCCGCGCACTCCGTCCCGACGATGCGCACCTTCGACCGCACGCTGCGTCGCACCGGCGTGCTCCAGGTCGACAGCGTCAACGTCCTGGCGCGCGCGCACCTGATGCCTCTGTACGCGCGGATGGGGTCGTACGACACCGATCTGCTGCGCCGGGCCGCCGACGGTGCCACGCCGCGCACCCGCCGTCTCGTCGAGTACTGGGCGCACGTCCAGGCGTACATGCCGGTGGAGCTGTGGCCGTTGATGCGGCACCGCATGGAGTCGAACCGGCCCCAGGGGGGCAAGTGGGGCGGGGCCGACTTCGACTCCGTGTTCGCCAAGGAGGTCGTCGCGCGCATCCGCGACGGGGGAGCGGCGACTGCCCGCGACCTCGACGAGGGCCTGCCCCGCAGCAAGGACAACTGGGGGTGGAACTGGTCGGCCACCCGACGGATGCTCGACTGCCTCTACTCCGTGGGTGAGGTGGCGATCGTCGGCCGCAACAACCAGTTCGAGATCCGCTACGACCTGCCCGAGCGGGTGCTGCCCGCCCACGTGCTCGAGGCCCCCGTCCCCACCCCGCAGGACGCGGTGACCGAGCTCGTGCGTCGCGCGGCCCGCTCGCACGGGGTCGCGACCGAGCGGTCGCTGGCCGACTACTACCGGTTGCAGGCGGCGCCCAGCCCGGGCGTGCCGAGCGCCCGGGAGGCGATCGCCCAGCTGGTCGAGGAGGGAGAGCTGGTGCCCGTGAGCGTCGAGGGGTGGCGTCGTCCGGGCTACCTCCACCGCGAGGCGCGCCTCCCGCGCCGGGTCCGGGCCCGCACGCTGCTGAGCCCCTTCGACCCTGTCGTGTGGGAGCGCGAGCGCACCGAGCAGCTCTTCGACTTCCACTACCGCATCGAGATCTACACCCCTGCGGCCAAGCGGATCCACGGCTACTACGTGCTGCCCTTCCTCCTCGACGACCGGATCGTGGGGCGGGTCGACCTCAAGGCGGACCGGGCGACCGGCAGGCTGCTGGTCCACGCCGCCTTCGCCGAGCCGTCGGCGCCCGAGGCGACCGCGGAGGAGCTCGCCGTCGAGCTGCGGCGGCTGGCGGGCTGGCTCGGTCTGGGCGAGGTCGTGGTCGCCCCGCGCGGCGACCTCGCTCCCGCACTCGCAGCGGCAGTGGCCGCGGCGGGCTGACACGACCCACCGCGAATCGCCGCCGTGTCAGGAGCGGTGGGTACGATGGCCGACGGTCGTCCGACCGTCTTCACCGCAAGAGTCTGGGAGTCCTGCACCCGTGCCTGCCATCATCGACAAGCTCCTCCGCCTCGGCGAGGGCAAGATCCTCCGTGAGCTCGAAGCCATCGCCAAGGCCGTCAACGCCATCGAGGACGACTTCGTCAAGATGAGCGACCACGAGCTGCGGGGCATGACCGAGGAGTTCAAGCAGCGTCTGGCCGACGGGGAGACCCTGGACGACCTGCTGCCGGAGGCCTTCGCGGTGGCCCGCGAGGCGTCGCGGCGCGTCACCGGCATGCGCCCGTTCGACGTCCAGATCATGGGCGGCGCCGCCCTGCACATGGGCAACATCGCCGAGATGAAGACCGGTGAGGGCAAGACCCTGGTCGCGGTGGCCCCCTCGTACCTCAACGCCCTGGCCGGGGGCGGCGTCCACGTCGTCACCGTCAACGACTACCTGGCCAAGTTCCAGTCCGAGATGATGGGCCGCATCCACCACTTCCTGGGGCTGACCACCGGGGTGATCCTGCCCTCGATGCGCCCCGACGAGCGGCGCGAGGCGTACGCCTGCGACATCACTTACGCCACCAACAACGAGCTCGGCTTCGACTACCTGCGCGACAACATGGCCGACACCCTCGCCAAGACGGTGCAGCGCGGTCACGCCTTCGCGATCATCGACGAGGTCGACTCCATCCTCATCGACGAGGCCCGCACCCCGCTGATCATCAGCGGTCCCACCCAGGACGAGGTGAAGTGGTACGCGGAGTTCGCCAAGATCGCCCGCACCCTCACCAAGGACACCGACTACGAGGTCGACGAGAAGAAGCGCACGATCTCCGTCCTCGAGCCCGGCATCACCAAGGTCGAGGACCACCTGGGCATCGACAACCTCTACGACTCGGTCAACACGCCCCTGATCTCGTTCCTCAACAACTCGATCAAGGCCAAGGAGCTCTTCCGCAACGACAAGGAGTACGTCGTCATGGAGGGCGAGGTGCTCATCGTTGACGAGCACACCGGCCGCATCCTGTCGGGGCGTCGCTACAACGACGGCCTGCACCAGGCGATCGAGGCCAAGGAGGGCGTCACCGTCCGCGAGGAGTACCAGACCCTGGCCTCGGTGACCCTGCAGAACTACTTCCGCATGTACGAGAAGCTCTCCGGCATGACCGGTACGGCCATGACCGAGGCGAGCGAGTTCGACAAGATCTACAAGCTCGGCGTCGTGCCGATCCGCACCAACAAGCCGATGCAGCGCATCGACCAGCCCGACCTCATCTACCGCACGGAGGAGGCGAAGTTCGACGCTGTCGTCGAGGACATCGTCTCGCGCCACGAGACCGGCCAGCCGGTCCTCATCGGAACCGTCTCGGTCGAGAAGTCGCAGTACCTCTCCGACAAGCTCAAGAAGCGCGGCGTCCCGCACACGGTGCTCAACGCCAAGCAGCACGCGGACGAGGCCAAGGTCGTCGCCCTGGCCGGCCACCGCGGTGCCGTGACCGTTGCGACCAACATGGCTGGTCGAGGCACCGACATCATGCTGGGTGGCTCGGTGGAGTTCCTCGCCGACCAGGAGCTGCGCAAGCAGGGCCTCGACCCCGCCGAGGACCCGACCGCGTACGACGAGGCGTGGCCGGCGATGCTCGAGCGCGTCAAGGCGCAGGTGGCGGTGGAGCACGACGAGGTCGCCGACCTCGGTGGCCTCTACGTGATCGGCACCGAGCGCCACGAGTCGCGACGCATCGACAACCAGCTGCGCGGTCGTTCCGGGCGTCAGGGTGACCCGGGCGAGTCCCGCTTCTACCTGTCGCTGCAGGACGAGCTGATGCGCCTGTTCAAGTCCGACATGGTCGACCGTGTCCTGCGCGTCCTCAAGGTTCCCGACGACGTGCCGATCGAGAACAAGCAGGTCACCAACGCGATCGCCAGCGCCCAGGGCCAGGTCGAGGGGCAGAACTTCGAGTCCCGCAAGAACGTCCTCAAGTACGACGACGTCATGGACCGTCAGCGTCAGGTGATCTACCGCGAGCGACGTGCCGTGCTCGAGGGGGCCGACCTCGAGGACCAGGTCCGCGAGTTCATCGACGACGTGGTCGGCGACTACGTCAACGCCGCCACCCAGGGCTACGCGGAGGACTGGGACCTCGACGCGCTGTTCACGGCGCTCGGCCAGCTGTACCCGTGCACCCTGACCAAGGAGGGCGTGATCGAGGCCGCAGGCGGCGTCGAGGGCCTCTCCCGCGAGCAGCTCATCGCCGACCTCCGCAAGGACGCCCACGCGGCGTACGACGCCCGCGAGGTCGAGATCGGCGAGGAGGTCGCCCGCGAGCTCGAGCGTCAGGTGCTCCTCTCGGTGCTCGACCGCAAGTGGCGCGACCACCTGTACGAGATGGACTACCTGCGCGAGGGCATCTACCTGCGCGCGTACTCCCAGCGCGACCCGCTGGTGGAGTACCAGCGCGAGGGCTTCGACATGTTCGCGGTCATGATGGAAGGCATCAAGGAGGAGGCCGTCGGCTTCCTGTTCAACCTCGAGGTCGAGGTCGAGGAGGAGGGTGACGACGAGGAGGTCGTCGAGGTCGAGGCGAGCGAGCCCGCGGGCGAGCCGTCCCTGATCGACCTCGACGAGGCCGCGTCGCACGCCCCGCAGATCCGGGCCAAGGGTCTGGGTGGGGCCAAGGCGCCGCAGCAGCTCTCCTACAGCGCCCCGAGCGAGGACGGCGACGCCGAGGTCCGCACCGAGCGGGCCGCGGCCGCCGACGACCCGTACGCGGGCATCGGGCGCAACCAGCTGTGCCCCTGCGGTTCGGGCCAGAAGTTCAAGCGGTGCCACGGCGCCTCGGGTGGCCCGACCGGGCTGACCACGCGCGCCGGCGGCTGACGCCGTACGCGAGGAGGGCCCCGACCGGGACGTCTCGGTCGGGGCCCTCGCTGTGTCCGGGACTCCCTGCTGCGCGCGTCCCGGGCGGGCAGCGTCAGGCGAACTCCAGCGCGGTGCACTGCCAGCGGCCACGCACCACCTCGAACCGGGCCGCCACCGCCCGTGAGCGGAGGCCGTACCGGACGTGGGCGCTGGCCTCGGCGGCGTCGGGGCGGACCATCGAGGTCCGCACGCTGACGACCTGGGGGCGCACGGCCGCGGGGGAGCGGCCGTGGTGCGCCTCGCTGATGCCGGCCGCCCGGCGTACGACGACGGCGCGGCGCCCCAGGTCCTCGAGAACCTCCTCGCTGGTGTGCCGGAGCATCTGGGCGACCGGGCGGTTGCCGATCGCGACCTCGACCGCGGCACGCAGGTAGGCGGCTGCGAAGGCATCGAGGCGTCGGCGCGCCTCCTCCGCGACAGGCACGACGTCGTGGGGTCGCGCCGGCGGCGTGAAGGTGGGGCGGTCCAGCTCGGGGAGCAGGTCGAGGGCGAGGGTGCCCTGGACCGAACGGGCGCCCGACGGGGTGGCACGGCGGATCTGGACGATGTTGTCGTTCACGACAGGTCTCCTTCGTGGGGCGTCGGGGTGTTGGCGGCGTCGCCTGCGCGCGGATGGTCGGGTGAGGACGCGGGCGGGACCCAGAGACGCTGACCGGGATGGATCAGGTCGGGGTCGTCGCCCAGGGATGAGTCGTTGGCCCGCCAGATCGCCCGCCACGCCCGGTCGATCTCGTCCTGGCCCGCCCGGGGTCCCAGGCGGTCCTCGGCGATCGACCACAGCGAGTCGCCCGGGGACACGCGCACCGTCTCCCCGGGCGACCGCGGGGTGGGGACCCGGTGCGTGTCGCTGCCCTCGGGCGAGGTGGTGGTCCGGGGGTCGTCGGTGCCGGCGGTGCCGGGCGAGGTCCGGGGACCGTGTCCCGGGCGTGTGGGCCGTTGCTCCTCGTCAGGGGCCTCGGGGGAGCCGAGGAGGTGACGGTCGTCCGCCCGGGACCGGTGGGACGGGGCGCTGTCGTCGGTGCGGTCCGGGAGGGGCAGCCCGGACAGGGTGGGCCGGTCGTCGGGGACACCTTCCCGGGACGCGGCCGCGCTGGCCGGGCCCACGGCTGCACCCACGACGACGGCCGCTCCGCACGCGGTCAGGACGAGACGTCGGACCAGACCACTTCCGGCCCGGGGCGCCCGTCCGCGCAACAGGTCGAGGACGGCGTGGGTGGTGATGACCCACAGCCACGTCGCGGCGGCCCCCAGCGCGACGGCGGCCACGTCGACGACGGAGCCTGCCACGTCGGGGGTGGCGCTCACGGCCCGCAGCCCGAGCAGGCCGTGGAGGGCCAGCGGCGCGGAGCAGACGGCGAGGACGGTGACGGCGGACCAGACCAGCGCGCAACGCCACAGCGGTGCGGGCCGGTCGCTGACGTGTACCCGAGACACGAGCGAACCTTTCGTTTGCTTCTGTTTGCTTCAGTCAAGGGTGGTTCAAGGTTTGAGTCAAACGTTTGTCCACAAGAGCTTCAGTGGTCAACGACCCCTAGGGTGCTGCCATGGGTTGGGAGCAGGAGATGTTCGCGCTCCTGGACGACCTCGAGGGCCAGGCGTCCTCCCTGTACGCCCAGGAACGGGAGCTCGAGCTCGCCGAGCGGGCGCGGGCCGAGTACGCCACGGTGACCCTCGCGAGTCGGCTGGTGGCGACGCTGGGGGAGCCGGTGGCGCTCGACGTCCACGGCCTCGGACGGCTCGTCGGCACCCTCCAGCGGGCCGCCGCGGACTGGTGCCTGCTCGCGGTCACCTCGGCCGGGGGAGCCCTGACCACGGACTGGGTGGTCCGCCTCGAGCAGGTCACGGCGGTGCACGGGGTCTCCTCGCGGTCCGTGCCGGAGGTGGCCTGGGGCGCGCTGTCCCGGCTCGGCGTGGCCTCCGCGATGCGACGTCTGGCCGAGGCGCAGGCGCACGTCAGCGCCCACCTCGTCGACGGCACGCGCCACGAGGGCGTCCTGGGCCGGGTCGGTCAGGACTTCGTCGAGCTGCGCGGGGCGGGAACGGAGACCGCCCTGCTGCCGTTCAGTGCGCTGGTGGCCCTGAGCAGCCGGGAGTCCTGAGCGGCTGGCGCCCTCGTGGCGCCGGGCTCACCTCGTCCCGTGCGGACCAGGTGCTCCTCAGGTCGCCTCGGTGTCGTACGGCGGTGCCACACCCTCGGGGAGCTCCTTGGCGGCCTTCTCCTCGGCGTCGAGGTTCTGCATCGCCTCGTTGATCTGCTTGCGCACGAACGTGCGGGGGTCGAGGTCGCGCAGCTCGAGGTCGGCGTACTCGGGGCCGAGCTCGCTGCGGATGTCGTCCCGCGTGGAGTTGGCCATCTCCTTGGCCTTGCGCAGGAAGACGGCGGCCTGGCGTGCGAACTCCGGGAGCTTCTCCGGCCCCATGACGAGCACGACGATGAGGGCGATGACCGCCAACTCACCCAGACCGACTCCGAACACGGGTCAGAACTTACTGGTTGGAGTCAATCCCAGTTGCATTCCAGCCAAACCTCGGGCACGACCGCCCAAGGTGTCCGCGATGCGGTACAGAGCGCGCGCGGCCGGTGAGGTCAGGTCCGTGGACACGATCGGGGCACCGGCGTCGCCGCCCTCACGCAGCGTGACGTCCAGCGGGATCTGCGCCAGCACGGGGACGTCGTACCCGAAGCGCTGCGACAGCGTGGCCGCCACGCGCTCCCCGCCGCCGCTGCCGAAGATCTCGAGGCGGTGGTCCTCCTCGGGCGAGCAGTGCGGGCAGGGGAGGTAGCTCATGTTCTCGACGACGCCGATCACCCGCTGGTGCATCATCGAGGCCATGGTGCCGGCGCGCTCGGCGACCTCGGCGGCGGCCTCCTGCGGCGTGGTCACCACCACGACCTCGGCGCTGGGCAGGTGCTGGCCCAGGGAGATCGCGATGTCGCCTGTGCCGGGCGGGAGGTCGAGCAGGAGCGCGTCGAGATCGCCCCAGTAGACGTCGGCGAGCATCTGGACCAGTGCCCGGTCGAGCATCGGGCCACGCCACGCGACGACCTGGTCGCGACGCGGCTTGAGCATGCCGATGGAGATGACCGAGACGCCGCTGGGCGTGGGGACCGGCATGATCAGGTCGTCGACCTGGGTGGGGCGGGCGTCCGCGATCCCCATCATGGCCGGGATCGAGTGGCCGTAGATGTCGGCGTCGACGATGCCGACCTTCTTGCCCTGGGCGGCCAGGGCGAGCGCCAGGTTGACGGTGACGGACGACTTGCCGACGCCGCCCTTGCCCGAGGCGATCGCGTACACCTTCGTGAGGTTGCCGGGCTGGCCGAACGGGATCTCGCGCTGCGCCTTGCCGTCGCGCAGGATCTCCTGCAGCTGGCCGCGCTGCTCGGCGTCCATCACGCCGAGGTCGAGCTGGACGCCGGTGACGCCCTCGACCTTGGAGACGGCCGCGGTGACGTCGCGGTTGATGGTGTCCTTGAGGGGACAGCCGGCGACCGTGAGGAGCACCCGTACGTCGACGTGGCCCGCCTCGGAGATCTCCACCGAGTCGACCATCCCGAGCTCGGTGATGGGGCGCTTGATCTCGGGGTCGTTGACGGTCGCGAGCGCGGCCTGGACCTGCTCAAGGCTGGGGGTGCTCATGATGGGAGAGTCTACGAGGCCCGCCCCGAGATCACGTGGTCGGTGGCTCCGCGCGGACGTCGGGCTCCACCGGACGGACGAGCTCGTCCATGTCGTCGCGCAGGCTGCGCAGCTCCGAACGGATGAAGTCACGGGTCGCGACCTCGCCCACGTTCATGCGCAGCGAGGCCACCTCGCGGGCGAGGAACTCCATGTCGGCGTGCGCCCGGGCGTTGGCCTGCCGGTCCTGCTCGGCGATCACCTTGTCGCGCTGCTCCTGACGGTTCTGGGCGAGCAGGATCAGGGGTGCGGCGTACGAGGCCTGCAGGCTCAGGATGAGCGTGAG
>NZ_JBJEHY010000104.1:0-12490 GCF_051876515.1 Nocardioides sp.
GGTCGAGGACGGATCGCACCACGGCGTACCCGAAGCCGAGTAGGGCGCCGAGCAGCGCACCGAGCAGGACGTTGCGGCCGACCTGCGGGCTGACGGGGGTGGTGGGCAGCTGGGCGGACGCGGAGACCTCGATCCGCATGCCGAGGTTGGTGGTCTCACCGTTGCCGTCCTGGCCCGTCCCGGTGACGGGAGTGGTGGCGCCCTCGATGTCCGCGACGCGCTGCGCGAGCGCCTTCACCCATGCGTCGGCGAGCTGCTGGGCCCCCTCTGGGGTGCCGTCGCGCGCGGTGATCACGATGAGGACGGTGTCCGGCGTCTGGGCGGCGTCGATGTTGGCGGCCAGCGACTCCGGGGACTGCTCGAGGCCGAGCTCCTCGGCGACGATGCTGGCGGTCGCACGGTCCTTGGCGAGCGCGACGTACGAGGCGGCGCGCGACTTGGAGAGCGTGTCGTTGAGATTGGCCAGGCCCGCGTCCCCGCCGGACCCGGAGGTCACGAACCCGCTCGAGCTGGCCTCGTACACCTTCGGCTGCAGGCTGGACCAGCCGAACGCCAGCGCGGCGACGACGACCACGCAGACGGCCACGGCCATCCAGTGGTTGCGCAGGATGCGGAGGTAGTCAGCCAGTTCCACGGGTTCTCCATCACGTCGTTGAGTCGCGGGCTTCGGACGTCGCCGCCTCCCTCGGTGCGCACAGCAACCCTGCCGAGGCTTCGCGGCTCACCGCGCGCAGCATAGTTCTTGCGCCGACCCCACGCGCGGGATCCGGATCAGGCGAGATGGCCCACGGGTGGAAACGGTGCCTCGCCGGGGCCTCGGCTACTCGGCGTCGGTGAGCACCAGCACGCCGTGCGCGGCCAGCTCGCCGGCCTGTTCGGCGACGATGTCTCGCGGGTCGAGCGGCTCCTCCGGAGACCCGAACGCGTCGACGGCCGCTGCGGCGACCTCGTCGAGCGTCACGCTCGCGCCCTCGGGGACGGCCTCGAGGATGACGCTGCCCATCGGGGAGAGCGTGATGACGTTGGACCCCACGAAGACGGCGGTCCGCTGGCCGTCGGACCAGGTGTCCGCCAGGGCGGCTCGGCGCAGGATCATGAGCGCTCCTCCGAGAGCAGGACGCGGATCAGGGGGAGCAGGGTCGCGGCCTCGGCGTACTTGATGCGCTTGACGCCGCCGGTGGACTCGAAGACGTCCGCGAGGCGGTGCAGCGGCTTCTCCGTACGGGCGAGGGCGGAGGCCTGCGGCGCGATCAGCGCGAAGGCGTCGACCGTGTGCACGTGCTCGACCGTGGGGTGGCCGGTGTGGCCGGGGTCGCGCTCGAGGTGGAGGACGGTCTTGACGCGGCCGTCGACGTGGTCGAGGCGCAGGCCGAGGTCGCTGGGCGCGACCTGCGCCTTGACGTGGTCCTCGCCGACGAGCGAGAGGGGCTTGCGGTAGCGGGCGACCCGGCCGTCGGTGTCGATGCCGGCGGTCTCGTCGCTGAGGTAGACCAGGTCCTTGCCCAGCGCGATGGAGGCGGTGGTCTTGCCGGTTCCGGACGCGGCGACGAGGACGGCGGCGGCGCCGGTCTCGGGGTCGGCGAGCGCGGCGGCGTGCAGCAGGACGAGCTCGCCGGCGCGGGCGTCGAGGGCGGCGATGGTGACGGCCGGGGAGAGGCGGTGCAGCACGTCGCGCACGTCGGCTCCGGTGACGTCGGTCCCGTCCGCAGCCCCGTCGGCCAGGGCCACGGTCAGGGTGCGGCGGTGACGCTCGTCGTCCTTGGCGACCTCGGTGAGGGCGTCACGCCACGCGTCGCGTACGGCCGAGGCCAGCTCGTCGCCGGCGACCTCGAGGGTGATGAGGACGTCGAGGGCCTCGACGTGCAACGTGTGTGCGGACATGCCGCACACACTAGGCGGCCGGGGAGGGCGACGTGACCTTGTGCTCGCGTTCTGTGGACGTGGCGGGCGTCTCGGGCGCGTAGCCGTACCCGTATCCGTACGGGTCGGCGCCGAAGCGCGGGGAGACGAAGTGCGTGGCGCTCGAGGTATGCAGCGGCGTCGCCCGCCAGGCGAGGGCGGCGTCGCGACGTGGGGCAGGTCACCCGCGCCGCAGGCGGGGGGTGCGCGCGGGCAGCGCCTTCCGCGCCCGCCCCCAGGCGTCGGCCGCGCGCCGGGCGAGAACCCGAGGGGCTGCGACGTACGCGTGGGGGGAACGCTCCTGCGAGGTGAACTTGGCGAGGAAGACGGCGGAGGAGAGTTGCCGCCGCAGGTCGGCAGGGCTGCGGTGGGCGCGCAGGCCGATGCTCGCCCCGGAGAGGAGCGAGGCTCCCGGGATGCGCGAGGTCGTCGGTGGCACGTGCACCCCCTGCGCCGTACGCGCCGCGGCGGTCGCCTCGTCGGCCTCGGCCCGGGCGTGGCCCACGACCGCAGGGAGACCGGGCCCGAGGTCGAGCATCTGCGCGGCGACGCCGACGGTGACACGTTCCCCGTGGCTGAAGGGGCGGTCGGCCGACGCCCAGGTGCGCGGGTCGCGCAGCAGCACGGCGACGTCGTACAGCCCGCGCAGGTAGCGGCGGTCGTCGGTGGTGGCGTGCGCGGCGGAGTGGCGCAGCGCGTCGTACCGGTTGAGGGTCGCCACCGGGTGCCCGAGGACGGTGACGGTCTCCCGGCGTGCCCACAGCGCGTCGAAGTCGCCGTACGAGTCGCGGCTCGCGACGAGGTGCCAGTGCAGGTCGACCATGTGGCCGTCGCGGACGAGGGGGATCTCGTACGCCGTGCGCACCAGGTGGCGCCACGCCCAGGACGGCCCGGGCGTGGGGAACGCGGACATGATCTTCCAGCCCAGCCCCTGCAGCACGCCGAGGGCCGCCTCGACGTCGGCGGGGGCCACCAGGAGGTCGTGGTCGCCGGTGCCGCGGGCCGACTCGTCGCCGTGGGCCTGCACGGCCAGCGCGATGCCCTTGAAGGCCATCGCCCGGACCCCGGCCCGGTCCAGCGCGGAGAGGGCCTCGGTCAGCTCGCCGGCGAGGACGTGGACGGTGGCCGTCTCGTTGCGGTGCCGTGCCTCGAGGCCGGCGCGTGCCTCGACGGGCAGGTCGAGGGTGTCGCCGACGAGCGCGAGGGCGCTGCTGACCCGGTGCCGCTGGGCGGCGGCGACGAACTCCGCGGGCGTCACGCCGTCCGGCAGTGTCCACGGCTCGGGCGCGTCGGAGGCGCCGTCGGCGGCAGCACGAGCCAGGGCGTGCCGCAGGGCCGCGCGTACGGCGTCGGCCGCCGGTGTCGTGAGGGCGGCGGCGTGGACCGCGTCGGAGCGTGCGAGCACGCCGTGCGCCAGGAGCGTCTCCACCTGGTCGCGGGCGAGGTCCTCCGCGCTGTGCGGTGCGGGCGGTTCGCCGTACTCCTCGACGAGCGCGGTGACGACGGTGTCGAGGCCCGCCTCCCCGTCCTCGGGCACGGCGAGCAGGATGGTCGTGGCGAGCTCGGAGAGGACGACGACCTGGTCGGACACGAGGACCGCCGAGCGTCCGTCCTCCTCGTAGACGTCGCGCAGGTGGGAGCGTCGCAGCATCACGCGGCGTCACCCCGGACACGATCCGTGCGCGCGCAGGTGGCGTCCGCCCCCGTGTGGTCCCCGGCCATGGACGGCACAGTAGTTGCCCACCCCGCACGCCACGACGCGTCTCGGGGAAGTGTGCTGTCCGTGAGCGCCCCGAGGGGGTCGCGCGACGTGATCCGGCGTGCCACCATGCGCCCATGCTGCAACGTGCGGCCCGTGGGGCACTCGCGCTGACGATGCTCGTCATCGCCGCGATCCTGCTCCAGTCGGGGGCGCCGGTCGCGACGGGAGTGGTCGGCTCGGCGGCGCACGTTCTGCAGGAGCTGGGCGTGCCGTTGTGGGCCTCCTCGCAGCGCCGCGTGGAGTTCGTCCTCAATGTGGGCATGTTCGCTGTGCCCGCAGCACTCGGCGTGATCGGCTTCCCGCGGCACCCGTGGGCCAACTGGGTCGTGTACGGCTTCGGCGTCTCGGTCGTGGCCGAGCTCCTGCAGCTCGAGGTGGTGCCGGGGCGTTCGGCGCAGTTCGAGGACGTGGTGGCCAACACGGGCGGCGCCCTGCTCGGGGTGGGGACGGGCGTCCTCCTGCGACGGTGGGCTGGCCGGTACCAGGAACGTGACAAGGGTCGCGCCACCCCCAAACTGTGGAACCCCCAGCAGAAATCCGGCGGGAGAGGCATGCTTGGCTGGCTGTTTGGCGAGCACGGACATGGGGGATCGATGAGCGAGGCCGACGTGAGTGGTGGGCGTGACCGGTGGTTCGCCAATCTGGTCCGCAGCCGACGCGTGTGGGTGATGGCCGCGTTCGACGCCGCCGCAATCGCGGTGGCTTACTCCGGCTTCGCGCTGGCGCGCTACGCCGAGATCGAGATCTCCTGGTTCCGCGCGGTCCTCGTCGTGCTGGCCGTCATCGCGACCCACGTCGGACTGGGGATCTGGCTGAAGGTGTACCGCGGGCGCTGGGAGGTCGGCAGCTCCGCAGAGACGCTGGCCCTGGCGTGCATGTCGCTCGCCGGTCTGGCGGTGGCCGAGCTGGTCACCTTCTTCGGTTTCGCCCAGGGCCTGTCCCGGTCGGTGCCGGTGGCGGCCGCTCTGGGGTCGTTCGCGCTGATGATGCTGGCCCGCGCGCAGTGGCGCGTCTACGTCCGCGGCTTCGACTACGTGGCCTCCGAGGACGCCCGCCGGACCCTCGTGGTCGGCGCCGACAAGCGGGCCCGCCAGCTGGTGCTCACGATGCGCACCGATGCGACCTCCCCGTACGAGCCCGTCGGGATGGTCGACGACGACCCGTGGCGCCGGCACCTGTCGGACCACGGCGTGCGCGTCCTCGGGACCACCTCTGACCTGGCCCGCGTCTGCGAGCAGCACGACGTCGAGGTGGTCGTGGTCGCCGACTCGGGCATCGGCAAGGAGGCGCTGGGCGAGGTGTCCCGGCAGGCCGCCGAGCTGGGGGTGCCGGTCAAGGTACTGCCCCGTGTGGGTGAGCTCCTCGACAGCCGCGTGACCATCCGCGACGTGCGCGACATCAACATGGCCGACCTGCTGGGTCGCGGGCAGGTCGACACCGACCTCGATGCGATCAGCCACTTCCTGACCGGCAAGAAGGTCCTGGTGACCGGTGCCGGCGGGTCGATCGGCAGCGAGCTGTGCCGTCAGCTGAGCGGCTGGGACATCGCCGAGCTGATGATGCTGGACCGCGACGAGTCGGCGCTGCACGGCGTGCAACTCTCCATCTCCGGGCACGGGCTGCTGGACACCAAGGACGTCATCCTCTGCGACATCCGTGACGCGGATGCCCTCCTGGAGATCTTCGAGGACCGTCGCCCCGACGTGGTCTTCCACGCCGCCGCCCTCAAGCACCTGCCGATGCTGCAGCAGTACCCGGCCGAGGCCCACAAGACCAACGTGCTGGGCACCATCAACGTGCTCGCCGCGGCGAACGCGATCGACGTGGAGCACTTCGTCAACATCTCCACCGACAAGGCGGCCGATCCCACCAGCGTGCTGGGTCTGTCGAAGCGGGTCGCGGAGCGCGCCACCGCTGACGTCGCGACGAACGCGACGGGGTCGTACATCTCGGTCCGGTTCGGCAACGTGCTGGGGTCGCGCGGCTCCGTGCTGACGGCGTGGACGTCGCAGATCGCGGCCGGCGGTCCGGTGACGGTGACCCACCCCGACATGACGCGCTACTTCATGACGATCGCGGAGGCCTGCCAGCTGGTGCTGCAGGCGGGCGCGATCGGGCGCGACGGCGAGGTGCTGATCCTCGACATGGGGCAGCCGATGCGCATCGACGACGTCGCCAAGCAGCTCATCGCGCAGTCCGGGCAGCAGATCGACATCGTGTACACGGGTCTGCGCGAGGGCGAGAAGCTCGATGAGATCCTGATCGCCGGTGGCGAGGCGGACAGTCGTCCGTTCCACCCGCTCATCACCCACGTGGACGTGCCGCCGCTGTCGCCGGAGGTCCCGATGTCCCTGACGGAGCCGACGTCGAAGGAGCACATGGTGAACGTGCTCCGCGACTGGGTCCACCTGCCTCATCACGCACAGGTCCCGCAGTAGCGGACCGCCCCTGATCTCGGCCCCGCGTGGGGACTGCCACCTCTTCATCTAGGAGTTATTCGTGTCGACGAAGGTTGACCCGTCCGCGACCGTTCTCGTCACGGGAGGCACGGGGTCCTTCGGGTCCACCATGGTGCGCCGCCTGCTCGCGCAGGGGGTCTCCGAGGTGCGGATCCTGAGCCGCGACGAGCTCAAGCAGGACGACATGCGGCGCGCGCTGGGCGACGACCGGGTGCGCTTCTACATCGGCGACGTGCGCGACTACGACTCGGTCGACCGTGCCACCCGCGGCGTGGACTACGTGTTCCACGCGGCCGCGCTCAAGCAGGTCCCGAGCTGCGAGTTCTTCCCGCTGGAAGCCGTGAAGACCAATGTGCTGGGCTCGGCGAACGTGATCGAGGCGAGCAACGCCAACGAGGTCCGCTCGCTGGTCTGCCTGGGCACCGACAAGGCGGCGTACCCGGTCAACGCGATGGGGCTGTCGAAGGCGATGATGGAGAAGGTCGCCCAGGCCTTCGCCCGTAACAACCCGACGGCGCACACGGTCGTCTCGACGGTCCGGTACGGCAACGTGATGTGCTCGCGCGGCTCGGTGATCCCGCTGTTCGTGGAGCAGCTCAGGCAGGGACGCCCGCTGACGCTCACCGATCCCAACATGACCCGCTTCCTGATGTCCCTGGACGAGGCGGTGCTGCTGGTGGAGCACGCCTTCGAGCACGCCGCCCCCGGCGACCTGTTCATCCGCAAGGCGCCGGCCTCCACCGTGGAGGTGCTGGCGCGTGCGGTGGCCAAGGCGATGGGGGTGGAGCCCGAGCTGCAGGTCATCGGCACCCGCCACGGCGAGAAGCTGTACGAGACGCTCGCGACGCGTGAGGAGCTGGCCCGTTCGGAGGACCAGGGCGACTACTTCCGGGTGGCGGTCGACGCGCGCGACCTCAACTACGGCCAGTACTTCGACGAGGGCGACGAGCAGGAGTCGGAGATCGACGACTACCACTCGCACAACACCGAGCGTCTCGACGTGGACGGCGTCGTGGAGCTCCTCAACGGTCTCCCGGCCTTCCGGGCGCTGCTGGCCTCTGCGTGATGCTGCCCTTCGTCGTCTCCCTGGTCACCTGCCTGGTCCTGACCGGCCTGCTGGTCCCCGTCCTGCGCCGCGCGCAGTTCATGGACGTCCCCAACCACCGGTCGTCCCACTCCCGGCCGGTCCCGCGGGGCGGCGGTCTGGCCGTGGTGCTGACCCTGGTGGTGGCCCTGCTGGTCTTCGGTCGTGAGGGCGACGCGTGGCCGGTGGTGCTGGGCGCGATGCTGGTGATGGCCGGCGTCGGTCTGGCCGACGACCTGTGGAGCCTGGGCAGCGGCGTACGGCTGGCCCTGCAGATCGCCGCGGGGGTCGCGCTGGCTGCGTGGGCGGTCCACTCGGGGGTCTCCCTGTGGTGGGCGCCGGTGCTGGTGGTCGGCGTGGCCGGCTACATCAACGCGTTCAACTTCATGGACGGCGTCAACGGCATCTCGGGGCTGACGGCGGGTGTCGTCGGCGCCTGGTGGTGGGTGGTCGGTGCGCGCGAGGAGCTCGGCCTCGTCACGGTCCTGGGCGCCGCCCTGCTGGGTGCCTCGCTCGGCTTCCTGCCGTGGAACGCGCCCCGCGCGCGGGTCTTCCTGGGCGACGTGGGCAGCTACGGCATCGGTCTCGTGGTGGTCGCCCTGTCCGTCGTGGCGTGGGTCGGCGGCGTCGGCCCCCTGGCCGCGGCCGCCCCGCTCGTCGTCTACTGCGCCGACACCGGCTGGGTGCTGGTGAAGCGCGCCCGTGGTGGACGCTCGCTCACCGAGGCGCACCGCGAGCACGTGTACCAGCGGCTGACCGACCACGGCTGGCCGCACCTGGCGTCGGCGGCCTTCTGCGCGCTGGCGGTGGCGGCGGTCTGCGCCGCCTCGCTGCTGTCGGACGGGTCGCAGCTGCTGGCGGTGGCGGCGGGACTGGTGGCGGTCGCGGTCTACCTGGTCGCGCCGGCAGTCGTCGTACGGAAGGGTGGGGCGGCGTGAAGCTCGCGTTCGTGACGCAGTGGTACGACCCGGAGGTCGGTTCGGCGGCCATCCCGGGCGCGATCGTGCGCGCGTTGAAGGCGCGCGGCCACGACGTCGAGGTCGTGACCGGGTTCCCCAACTACCCCACGGGCGAGGTGTACGAGGGCTACCGGGTCAAGCCGTACAGCCGGGAGACCTTGCGCGGGGTGACCGTGCACCGGGTGCCGCTGTTCGCCAGCCACGACGACTCGGCCGCGCGCCGCATCCTCAACTTCCTCAGCTTCATGGTCTCGGCGAGCACGCTGGGTGCGTTCCTTGCGCGCCGCGCCGACGCGGCGCTGGTGTACTCCACGCCGGGCACGGTCGGGGCCGCGGGCTGGGTGCTGCGTCGTGTCTTCGGCACCCCGTTCGTGCTGTACGTGCAGGACGTGTGGCCCGACACCGTCACGGCGACCGGCATGATGCCGGCGCGCCTGGTGCGGCCGAGCGAGTGGATCCTGCACCGGTTCTGCAACGCCGTGTACCGCTCGGCCGCCCACATCGCCGTGATCTCCCCGGGGATGAAGGACCTGCTGGTCGAGCGCGGGGTGCGGCCCGAGGACGTGACGGTCGTGCACAACTGGATCGACGAGGACGTCTTCCACCCGGCGCCGCGGCGGCCCCGGCGTGAGGGTGCCCTCGAGGTGATGTACGCCGGCAACCTCGGCGACGTGCAGGGGCTGGACACGGCCGTACGGGCGGTGGCGAAGGCTCGTACGTCGGTGGACGTGACGCTGCGGATGATCGGGAGCGGCGTGGCCGAGGAGTCGCTGCGGCGGCTGGCCGCGGAGCTGGGAGTCAGCGACCACGTGCGGTTCGAGGGGTCGCGGACGCTCGCGGAGATGGCCGGCGTCCTGGCGGACGCGGACGTGCAGCTGGTCTGCCTCAAGGACGACCCGCTGTTCCACCTGACGATGCCGAGCAAGATCCAGGCGATCCTGGCGAGCGGACGCCCCTTGATCACCTCGGCACCCGGTGACGCGGCGCGGCTGACGGACGAGTCCGGGGCCGGGTGGAGCGCGGCGGCCGGTGACGCGGACGCCCTCGCGGCGCTCTTCGTACGGGCCAGCGGACTGTCGCAGACCGAGCTGGACGAGCTGGGCGCCGCAGGGCGTCGGTTCTACGAGACCCGCTTGGGCGCGTCGGTGGGCGCCGCCGGGCTGGAGAAGGCGTTGCAGGACGCGGCCGCGACGGGGAGGGCATGACGGTGCGGGTCGCGTTGCTGGGGGCCAGCGGCTTCGTCGGTTCGGAGGTCCGTACGGCCCTGGAACCGCGGGCCGAGGTGGTGGTCGTGGCCGCACCGCGTCTGAGCAGCACCGCGCGGACGTCGCAGGAGGTCTTTGCCCTCGCCGCGGACCACGAGGCGGTCGCCGCGCTGGCAGAGGCGTTCGACGGCGTGGACGTGGTCGTGAACGCGGCGGGCAACCCGGACGCGTCGTCGCTGGAGGAGGACGCCCTCTTCGGCGCGAACGCACTGCTCCCGGCGGTCGTGGTCGAGGCGGCCGGCCGGGCCGGGGTGCGCCGGGTGGTGCACGTGAGCTCGGCGGTGGTCCAGAACGACAAGCCGGTCCTCGACGACACCGAGGACCTGCGCCCCTTCTCGCCGTACTCGGCGTCGAAGGTGCTGGGCGAGGTCGTGGTGCGTGAGGCGGTGTCCGAGGTGGAGCGCGTGCGCTACCGGCCTCCGTCGGTGCACGCCCCGCAGCGGCGGGTGACGCGGATGATCCGGCGGATCGCGACGTCCCCGGCGGCGACGGTGGCTGCGCCGGGGGACCAGCTCACCCCGCAGGCGTTGCTGCCCAACGTGGCTGCGGCGGTCGCCGAGCTGGCGGTCCGCGAGGGTGCGCTGCCGGCGGTGGTGCACCACCCGTCGGAGGGTGTGACGGTGACGTCGTTGATGACGGACCTGTCGGGTGGGCGTCGTCCGCGGCGCATACCGCGGGCGCTGGCCCGGGCGCTCGTGGCGCTGGCCAAGCTGGCGGGCCGGGTCCACCGGCCGACGGCGGCCAACGCCCGTCGGGTCGAGCTGTTGTGGCTGGGCCAGGAGCAGGCGCCGAGCTGGCTGACGGTGCAGGGCTGGTCGGTGCCGGTGGGACACGAGGGCTGGCGGGCGCTGGCGTCGGAGGAGGAGCAGTGAAGGTCGCGATCACCGGGGGCTTCGGCTTCCTCGGTTGGCACACGGCGTGCCGTCTGCGGGCGGTGCACGGCGTCGAGGCCGTACGCCTGGGGCGTGACGACTTCGCCGACCCGCAGCGCCTCGCGGCCGCCCTGGCCGACGTCGACACGGTGCTGCACGTGGCCGGGGTCAACCGGGCCGACTCCGACGAGGCCGTCGAGCGGGGCAACGTGGAGCTGGCGGAGACGCTGGCCGCGGCGCTGACCGCGTCGGGGAGTCCGGTGGACGTGGTCTTCGCGAACTCCGTCCAGGCCGACCTCGACAACCCGTACGGCCGGGGCAAGGCGCGTGCGGCGGAGGTGCTGGCCGAGGTGGTGCGCACGGGTGGCGGTCACTTCGCGGACCTGCTGCTCCCCAACCTGTACGGCGAGCACGGGCGACCGGGCTACAACTCGTTCGTGGCGACGTTCGCGCACGAGGTGGCGGCCGGGCGCGTGCCCACGGTGAGCGGCGACCGGGAGATCCCGCTCCTGCACGCCCAGGACGCGGCGGCCGCGCTGATCGCGGCCGTCGGCACCGACGTTCGCGAGGTCGTGGCGGCCGAGCCGGTCGGGATCAGCCGGGTGCTGGAGCTGTTCGGGGAGTTCCATGCGCTGTACCGCGAGCGTGGCGAGGTGCCGGACATCTCGACCCCACTGCGGCGCAACCTGTTCAACACCTACCGGGCGGCGGCGTTCCCGGAGATGTGGCCGCTGTCGCCCCAGGTGCACGCCGACAATCGTGGCGACCTGTTCGAGACGGTCCGCGCGCACGGCGGCACGGGGATGGCGTTCATGTCGACGACGCTGCCGGGCCAGAAGCGCGGCGAGCACTACCACCTGCACAAGGTGGAGCGGTTCTTCGTGGTGAAGGGCGAGGCGGAGATCGAGCTGCGCCGGCTGTTCCACGACGAGGTCGTCCGTTTCCGTCTGAGCGGGGACACGCCATCATTTGTCGACATGCCGACCCTGTGGGTGCACAACATCCGTAATGTCGGCGACACCGAGCTGGTCACGATGTTCTGGGCGGACCAGCTGCTCGACCCCGTCAACCCGGACCAGTACCCCGAGACGATCGCCCAGGAGGCATCCGCATGAAGGTCATGACTGTCGTCGGCACGCGCCCGGAGATCATCCGGCTGGCGCGGGTGATCGACCGTCTGGACTCGACGCCGGGCATCGAGCACGTGCTGGTGCACACGGGGCAGAACTACGACTACTCGCTCAACCAGGTCTTCTTCGACGACCTCGGCCTGCGGGCCCCCGACCACTACCTCGGTGTCGACACCAGCTCGCTGGGCGCCGTCCTCGGCGGTGTCCTCGTCGGTACGGAGAAGGTGCTGCTGGAGGAAAAGCCGGACGCCCTGCTGGTGCTGGGCGACACGAACTCCTGCATCGCGACGGTGATGGCGAAGCGGATGCGGGTGCCGACCTTCCACATGGAGGCGGGCAACCGGTGCTTCGACGAGAACGTGCCGGAGGAGACGAACCGGCGCCTCGTCGACCACGTCGCCGACTTCAACCTCGCGTACACCGAGCACGCGCGCCGCAACCTTCTCGCCGAGGGGCTGCACCCGCGACGGGTGCTGGTCACGGGCTCGCCGATGCGTGAGGTGCTGGAGACGTTCCGCGACCGCATCGAGGCCTCCGACGCGCTGGAGCGCCTCGGTCTGACCTCGGGGGAGTACTTCCTCGTCAGCGCCCACCGTGAGGAGAACGTCGACCTCCCCGAGCGGCTGCAGAAGCTCCTCGACTGCCTGGTGGCGGTGCGGGAGCAGTACGGCAAGCGGATCGTCGTCTCCACGCACCCCCGCACCCGCAAGCGGCTGGAGGCGCTGGACTCCGACGTCGACCTGTCGGGCATCGACTTCATGGAGCCGTTCGGCTTCCACGACTACAACAAGCTCCAGCTCGAGGCGGCCTGCGTGCTGTCCGACTCGGGCACCATCTCGGAGGAGTCGTCGATCCTGGGCTTCCCGGCGATCACGCTGCGCGACTCGATCGAGCGCCCCGAGGCGCTGGACTCCGGCAACATCATCATGACCGGGCTCGAGGTCGACGACGTCGTCCGCGGAGTCGGCATCGCGATCGCCGACGGCCCCGTCACCTCCTCGCACCCCGCCGGGTACGAGGTGGGCGACACGTCCAACCGGGTCGTGCGGTTCATCGCCTC
>NZ_JBJEHY010000105.1:0-12466 GCF_051876515.1 Nocardioides sp.
CCGGGATCCTGCACCGCGACATCAAGCCCAGCAACGTGCTGGTGACCACCTACCAGGAGCCGGCGCTCACCGACTTCGGCATCGCCGGCCACATCGCCGACGTGGAGGGCGACCACGACGTCCGCATCTCCTACCCCTGGTCGCCACCCGAGCTGCTCGACGGCACCTCCAACGGCTCGGTGGCCTCCGACGTGTACTCCCTCGGGGCGACCGTGTGGCACCTCCTGGTGGGGCGCTCCCCGTTCTCCATCCCCTCGGGCGACAACTCCACCCGGGCGCTGAGCGCGCGCATCCTGCACGCCGCCCCGCCCGCCACGCAGCGGCCCGACGTGCCCCCGGCGCTCGACAGGCTGCTCCAGCAGTGCCTGGCCAAGCGCCCCGAGCACCGGCCAAAGTCGGCCCTCGAGCTGGCCCGCGCCCTGCAGCGCATCGAGGCGGCGGCCGGCTGGCCCCGCACGGTGATCGCCGTCGAGGGCGACCAGGCGGCACCCATCGCTCCCCAGCCCCACGACGCCCACCCCGACGTCGACGGCGCCACCGTGATGAAGGCGCCGACCGTCATCTCCGCCTCCGCCCCGCGGCGCGTCCAGGCCGCGCAGGAGCGCCAGATCGAGGACCGCGCCCCCGAGCGGGCGCCGCGCAAGGTGTCCGGAGCGGTGTGGGCGGCGGTCGGCGCTGTCGTGCTCGCCGTCCTGGCGGGCGCACTCTTCATGAGCGAGGGCCGCGAGGACGACCCCGGCGCCAACCCGGACCCCGGTGGGATCACCCCCTCGGACCCGGTGGTGGAGGTGCTCGCGGAGGCCCCGACCCTGGAGGGTCGTCGTACCGCCAAGGGGGTGCGCTTCCAGTGGAGCAGCCCCGAGGCCCAGGCCGGCGACGAGTGGCTCTGGCAGACCGACGACGCGGGCTTCGAGCGGACCACCCGCACCTCGCACGTCGTGGCCTCCGACAAGTCCGTCTGCCTGACCATCCAGCTGACCCGTGGCGCGGTGGTCTCCCCCCCGACCCGGCAGTGCGTCGCCTGAGACCTCAGCAAGGACCCGCGTACGCAACGACAGCGCCGGCCACCCCTCACGGGGTGACCGGCGCTGTTCTCGTCGACGTGCGGGCTCAGCCCTCGAGGTCGGCCTTCGGCGCGCTGTCGCGGCGCCGCGAGACCGCCAGCGACGCGATCGCGGTGATGGCCAGGGTGCCGATGATGACGGTCAGGGACATCCAGATCGGGATCTCCGGCGCCCACTCGATGTGGTGACCGCCGTTGATGAACGGCAGCTCGTTCTTGTGCATCGCGTGCAGGATCAGCTTGATCCCGATGAAGAAGAGCAGGAACGCCAGGCCGTACGACAGGTAGATCAAGCGCTGCAGCAGACCACCGATGAGGAAGTACAGCTGACGCAGACCCATCAGGGCGAACACGTTGGCGGTGAAGACCAGGTACGGGTCCTGGGTGAGGCCGTAGATCGCCGGGATCGAGTCGAGCGCGAAGAGCAGGTCCGTGGTGCCCAGGGTCAGCACGACCAGGAACATCGGGGTGATGAGGCGCTTGCCGTTCTCGACCGTGAAGAGCTTGGTTCCGTTCCACTCCTTGGTGGAGGGCAGGTGCTTCTCGGCGAACTTGACCAGCTTGTTCTCCTCGAACTCGTCGTCGTCGGCGTTGGCCTCCTTGCCGAGCTTGATCGCCGTGTAGAGCAGGAACAGGCCGAAGATGTAGAACACCCAGCTGAACTGGTTGATCGCTGCGGCGCCGACGACGATGAAGATCGCGCGCATCACCAGCGCCAGGACGATGCCGATCATCAGCGCCGTCTGCTGGTACTGCCGAGGCACGGCGAAGCTGTTCATGATGATGATGAAGATGAACAGGTTGTCGATCGAGAGCGAGTACTCGGTCAGCCACCCGGCGAAGAACTCAGGGCCGGGGTTGGGCGACAGCTCGTGCGGGTGGGCGAAGATCCACAGCACGACGCCGAACACGATCGCCGACCCGACGAAGAACGCCAGGTGACGGCTCACCTCGGCCATGGACGGCTCGTGGGGCCGACGTGCGATGACGAAGAGGTCGACGAAGAAGAAGATCACCGTCACGGCGATCGTGATGATCCAGACGGTGGGTGAGGCGACGGAGTCGCCCATGATGGCATCCACGCGGGAATGTCCTCCGGAGTTGTCACGCGCGGCCCGCCGAGTGCGGGCCGCTGGGGCTCCGGAGGTCTCTTCCGCCGGCCTGCGGCCGACCGGTGACACCGGGCCGGACCCTGAGCGGGTACGACCGTCCTGACGACATCACCACGGGGGAATACTCCCCTCCAGCAGCGTCAAGTCTTTCACGTCGCGTCCAGCGACGCGATTCGGAGGACTGCGCGCGGCGTGGGTGGCCGCTCAGCGACCGCCGAACGTGATGCCCATCTCCGCGAAACGTGCGGCACCGCCGTCGACGGCGGTCAGCACCCACGGGCCGGACGGGGTGAGGGTGAAGGTGTGCTCGAAGTGGGCCGCGAACGAGCCGTCCACGGTCGCGACGGTCCACTCGTCCTCGAGCAGGTCCGTGTGCTTGCTGCCCAGGGTGACCATCGGCTCGACCGCCAGGGCCAGCCCCTCCACGAGGGTCGGTCCACGCCCCTTGCGGCCGTAGTTGGGCACGTTGGGGGCCATGTGCATCTCGGTGCCGATGCCGTGGCCGGTGTAGTCCTCGAGGATGCCGTAGCGGCCCTGCGAACGGACGTACGACTCGATGGCGTGGGAGATGTCCGTGACCCGTCCCCCGAGGTGCGCGGCGGCCATGCCGCGCCACAGCGACTCCTCGGTGACCCGCATCAGCTCGGTCACCTCCGGGGAGACCTCGCCGATGGCGAGCGTGACGGCGGAGTCACCATGCCAGCCGCCGACGATCGCGCCGCAGTCGATGCTGACGATGTCCCCGTCCCGCAGGACGCGGTCGCCGGGGATGCCGTGGACCACCTCGTCGTTGACCGACGCGCAGATGGTGGCCGGGAACGGCGGCACCCCGTACCCGAGGAAGGACGGGATGCCACCGTGGTCGCGGATGTTCGTCTCCGCGATCTGGTCCAGCTCCCCGGTGGTGACACCGGGGCGGGCCTCGGACCGCAGCAGCTCGAGGGTGTCCCCGACCAGGGCGCCCGCCACACGCATCAGGTCGATCTGCTCGGGGGTCTTGATCTCGAGACCGCGGTCACGCAGGCCCATGACGACTCAGCTCGCCGCGGCGGAGAGCGCCTTGAACACGCGCTCGGTGACCTCGGCCACCTCACCCATGCCGTCGACCTCCACCAGGAGGCCGCGCTCGCGGTAGACGTCGATCAGCGGGGCGGTCTCCTCGGCGTAGACCTGCTGACGCGTACGGATGACCTCCTCGGTGTCGTCGGCGCGACCCTCGACCTGGGCACGGGCCAGCAGACGCTGCACGAGCTCGTCCTGGTCGACGGTGAGGACCACGACGGCGTCCAGGGCGGAACCGGAGTCGACGAGCATCGCGTCGAGCTCGTGGACCTGGGCCACCGTGCGCGGGTAGCCATCGAGCAGGAAGCCCGGCTCGGCGTCGGACTCGGCCAGGCGCGAGCGCACCATGTTGTTGGTGACCTCGTCCGGCACGTACTGCCCGGCGTCCATGTAGCGCTTGGCCTCGACACCCAGCGGCGTGCCCTGGGAGACGTTGGCGCGGAAGATGTCGCCGGTGGAGATGGCGGGGACGCCGAAGTGCTCGGCGACGTACTTGGCCTGGGTGCCCTTGCCGGCCCCGGGGGGACCCATGAGGATGAGACGCATTAGCGGAGGAATCCTTCGTAGTTGCGCTGCTGGAGCTGGCTCTCGATCTGCTTCACCGTGTCGAGGGCGACGCCGACCATGATGAGGATCGACGTGCCACCGAACGGGAAGTTCTGGTTGGCACCGATGAGCACGAAGGCGATCAGCGGGACCAGCGAGATCAGGCCGAGGTAGAGAGCTCCAGGGAACGTGATGCGGGAGAGGACGTAAGAGAGGTACTCCTCGGTCGACTTGCCCGCCCGGATCCCGGGAATGAAGCCGCCGTACTTCTTCATGTTGTCCGCGACTTCCTTCGGGTTGAAGGTGATCGAGACGTAGAAATACGTGAAGAAGATGATCATGGCGAAGAAGGTCGCCATGTAGAGCGGGTGGTCCCCGCCCTCGAAGTACTTCTTCAGGAAGCTCACAACGGCGTTGTTGCTGCTCTGGTTGAACTGGATCGCCATGGCAGGCAGATACAGCAGAGAGGAGGCGAAGATCACCGGGATGATGCCGGCCTGGTTGACCTTCAGCGGGATGTAGGTGGAGTTGCCACCGAACATCTTGCGGCCCACCATGCGGCGGGCGTACTGGACGGGAATGCGGCGCTGGGCCTGCTCGATGAAGATGACACCGGCGATCAGGATCAGACCGATCACCAGGACGACGGCGAAGATCCACCAGCTCTTGCGCTGCTGGATGTCCCACAGCGAGCCGGGGAACGTCGCGACGACCTGGGTGAAGATGAGGATCGACATGCCGTTGCCGATGCCGCGGTCAGTGATGAGCTCACCGAACCACATGATGACGGCCGTGCCGGCGGTCATCGTGATGACCAGCGTCAGGAACAGGCCGATGCTGTCGTTGTGCAGCAGCGGGGCGGCACAGCCCTGGATCAGGTCACCGCTGCGCGCCAGCGCGACGATGCCGGTGGCCTGCAGGACGGCCAGACCCAGCGTCAGGTAGCGCGTGTACTGGGTGATCTTGGCCTGACCGGCCTGGCCCTCCTCCTTGAGCCGCTCGAGCCGCGGGATCACCACGACGAGCAGCTGCAGGATGATGGAGGCCGTGATGTACGGCATGATCCCCAGCGCGAAGATCGACAGCTGGAGCAGCGCCCCACCGGAGAACATGTTGATCAGGCCGTACAGGCCCGAGCTCTCGAGTCCAGCGAGGCACTCCTGCACGTTCGCGACGTCCACACCGGGCGAGGGCACCTGGGAGCCCAACCGGAACAGCGTGACGATCATCAGGA
The DNA here is from genome assembly GCF_051876515.1 of Nocardioides sp. GTDB lineage: Bacteria > Actinomycetota > Actinomycetes > Propionibacteriales > Nocardioidaceae > Nocardioides. Next base: position 5,018 of record NZ_JBJEHY010000105.1, read on the forward strand.
CGAACAGCAGCTTGTTCCGCAGTTCCGGGGTACGGAACGCGTTAGCGAAGGCGCCTAGCACTGGTTCCTCTTTCGTGACGGTGGACCGACCTCACCTGGCCGTGCCCCTGGTTCAGCGACCTGTCTCCCGACAGGCCCGGGGAAGCGTAACAGTCCCCCCGGCACGGACCGGGCGGCGGAATGCGAACGGCCCGGCCGAACCATCGTGACGAAGCACATTGATTCGACCGGGCCGAGCGGCAGACGTGTCCCTGGGGACTGGTCAGGCGACGGTCACCGAACCACCGGCGGCCTCGATCTTCTCCTTGGCGGAGGACGAGAACGCGGTGGCGGTCACCTGCAGAGCCACGGAGATGTCCCCCTGGCCCAGCACCTTGACCGGCTGGTTCTTGCGAACCAGGCCGTTGTTGACCAGGTCCTCGACGGTGACGGTGCCACCGTTGGGGAAGGTCTCGTTGAGCTTGTCCAGGTTCACGACCTGGAACTCCACCTTGAACGGGTTCTTGAAGCCCTTGAGCTTCGGGAGCCGCATGTGGATCGGCATCTGGCCACCCTCGAAGGCGACCGGAACCTGGTAACGAGCCTTGGTGCCCTTGGTACCACGACCGGCGGTCTTACCCTTGGACGCCTCACCACGACCCACACGGGTCTTGGCGGTCTTGGCGCCGGGGGCAGGACGCAGGTGGTGCAGCTTGAGCGTCATGTCAGTCGACCTCCTCGACCGTCACCAGGTGACGGACGGTCTGGACCATGCCGCGGATCTCCGGGCGGTCCTCCTTGACGACCACGTCGCCAATGCGCTTGAGACCGAGGGAACGCATGGTCTCGCGCTGGTTGGCCTTGCAGCCGATCGTGGACTTCTTCTGCTGAACCTTGAGCTGTGCCATTACTGCTGCACCCCCGCGGTCTCGAGCTTCGCGCCCTCGGCACGCGCCTTGAGCAGCGCGGCCGGGGTGACGTCCTCGACCTTCAGGCCACGACGGGCGGCCACGGCCTCGGGCTCCTCCAGCATCTTCAGCGCCTCGACGGTCGCGTGGACGATGTTGATCTGGTTGGACGAACCGAGCGACTTGCTCAGCACGTCGTGGATGCCGGCGCACTCCAGGACGGCGCGCACCGGACCACCGGCGATGACACCGGTACCGGGGGCGGCCGGACGGAGAAGGACCACACCAGCGGCCTTCTCACCCTGGACCGGGTGCGGGATGGTGCCCTGGACGCGAGGGACGCGGAAGAAGTTCTTCTTCGCCTCCTCGACACCCTTGGCGATCGCCGCGGGAACTTCCTTGGCCTTGCCGTAACCGACGCCGACCAGACCTTCACCGTCACCGACGATCACGAGGGCGGTGAAGCTGAAGCGACGACCACCCTTCACGACCTTGGCGACGCGGTTGATCGCGACGACGCGCTCGATGTACGCGTTCTTGTCAGCGTTCTGGTCGCGGCGACCGTCACGGTTGCGGCCACCGGACTGGCGCTCGCCACCGCGCTGTCCGCGCTGGGCTCCGCTCATGAGATTTTCCTCTTCTCTCTCTGGTCCGGCGTCAGAACGCCAGGCCACCCTCGCGGGCGGCGTCGGCCAGGGCCGCGATGCGACCGGTGTACTTGTTGCCGGCGCGGTCGAACACGACGGCCTCGACACCAGCGGCCTGGGCGCGCTCGGCGACGAGCTTGCCGACCTGCTGGGCCTTCGCGGTCTTGTCACCCTCGGCGGCACGCAGGTCGGCCTCCATGGTGGAGGCGTAGGCCAGCGTCTTGCCGACGGTGTCGTCCACGACCTGCACGGAGATGTGCTTGGTGGAACGGGTCACGACCAGGCGGGGACGCTCGGCGGTGCCGGCGACCTTCTTGCGACCACGCAGCTGACGGCGCAGGCGCGAACGCGTGCGAGCAGCGGTGTGCTTGTTGTTGGAAAGCGAAACAGCCATGGTCACTTACCAGCCTTTCCGACCTTGCGGCGGATGTGCTCGCCGGCGTAGCGCACGCCCTTGCCCTTGTAGGGCTCGGGCTTGCGGAGCTTGCGGATGTTGGCCGCAACCTCACCCACGAGCTGCTTGTCGATGCCGACGACGCCGAGCTTGGTCGGGCCCTCGACGGTGAAGGTGATGCCCTCGGGGGCGTCAATGATGATCGGGTGCGAGTAACCGAGCTGGAACTCCAGCTGGGTCGGGCCCTTCGACAGGACGCGGTAACCCACGCCGACGATCTCGAGCTTCTTCTCGTACCCCTCGGTGACACCGACGACCATGTTGTTGATCAGGGTGCGGGTCAGCCCGTGCAGCGAGCGGCTGTTGCGCTCGTCGTCGGGACGCTTGACCTCGAGCGTGCCGTCCTCGGAGCGCTCGACCGTGATCGGAGCGGCGACCGTGTGGGACAGGGTGCCCTTGGGGCCCTTGACCGTGACCTCGGCGGCGTCGATGGCGACATCGACACCGGCGGGGACGGTGATGGGGAGCTTGCCAATGCGCGACATGCTTAGTCTCTCTCCTTCTCGCTCGTCCAGGTCACCAGACGTAGGCGAGGACTTCCCCACCCACGCCCTTCTGGTTGGCCTGACGGTCGGTCAGGAGACCCTGGGACGTCGAGATGATCGCGACGCCCAGACCGCCGAGGACCTTGGGCAGGTTGGTGTGCTTGGCGTACACGCGCAGACCGGGCTTGCTGATGCGGCGAACTCCCGCGATCGAGCGCTCCCGGCTGCGGCCGTACTTGAGGGTGACGGTCAGGGTCTTGCCGACAGCCGGGTTGCCCTCGGCGTCGGTGTTGTCCTTCACGTCGTAGGAGGTGATGTAACCCTCCTGCTTGAGGATCTCGGCGAGGCCGGCCTTCATCTTGCTGTAAGGCATCGACACCGAGTCGTGGTACGCCTGGTTGGCGTTGCGCAGACGCGTGAGCATGTCTGCGATCGGGTCAGTCATCGTCATGGCCGTGAGGCCCTTTCTCCACAGCGGTTTCGCACCTGCGTGTCAGGTGCGACCTGCAGCGATCGTTGTTGTGGCTTCGAATTCACCCGGCGGGCCGGGCGAGGAGGAACTGGGAGCGGGTCACCAAGAGGACTTGGTGACACCCGGCAGCTCACCGCGGTGAGCCATCTCCCGCAGGCAGATACGGCACAGGCCGAACTTGCGGTAGACGGACTTCGGGCGACCGCAACGCTGGCAGCGCGTGTAACCACGCACCGCGAACTTCGGCTTGCGGGCCGCCTTCACCTTGAGTGCAGTCTTCGCCATGTCAGTTCTCCTTGAACGGGAAGCCGAGCTGCTTGAGCAGGGCGCGACCCTCGTCGTCGTTGGTGGCGGTGGTCACGACCGTGATGTCCATACCGCGCTGGCGGTCGGTCTTGTCCTGGTCGATCTCGTGGAACATGACCTGCTCGGTGAGACCGAAGGTGTAGTTGCCACGACCGTCGAACTGGTTGCCGTTGAGGCCGCGGAAGTCGCGGATTCGGGGCAGGGCCAGGGACAGCAGGCGGTCCAGGAACTCCCACATGCGGTCGCCGCGCAGCGTGACGTGCGCGCCGATCGGCATGCCCTCACGCAGCTTGAACTGCGCGATGGACTTGCGGGCCTTGGTCACGGCCGGCTTCTGGCCGGTGATCGCGGTCAGGTCGCGGATCGCGCCCTCGATCAGCTTCGAGTCGCGAGCAGCCTCGCCGACGCCCATGTTGACCACGATCTTCACCAGACCGGGGACCTGCATGACGTTCTTGATCTCGAACTCGGACTGCAGCGCGGGGAGGATCTCCTCGCGGTAGCGCGTCTTGAGACGGGGGGACTCAGCCATCTCAGATCTCCTTACCGGTCTTGCGGGACACGCGCACGGAGCGGGTGGCCTCGTAGGTCGAGCCGTCGGGACGGCGCTTGGTGACCTCGTCGCGGCGGTACGCCACGCGGGTGACGCCGTCACCCTCGACCAGCATCACGTTCGAGACGTGGATCGGGGCCTCGACGGTGATGATGCCACCGGTGTTGGCGCCGTTGCCCTGCTGGACCGACTTGGTGTGGCGCTTGACGAGGTTGACACCCTCGACGACGACGCGGTTGTCCTCGCGCAGGACACGGATGACCTTGCCCTTGGCGCCCTTGTCGGCACCGGCGATGACCAGGACGGTGTCGCCCTTCTTGATGCTCACGTTGTTACCCATCTTCACAGCACCTCCGGCGCGAGCGAGATGATCTTCATGAACTTCTTCTCGCGCAGCTCACGACCGACGGGCCCGAAGATGCGGGTACCGCGGGGCTCGCCGTCGTTCTTGAGGATCACGGCTGCGTTCTCGTCGAACTTGATGTAGGAACCGTCGGCACGACGGCGCTCCTTCGCGGTGCGCACGACCACGGCCTTGACGACGTCGCCCTTCTTGACGTTGCCGCCGGGGATCGCGTCCTTGACAGTGGCGACGATGACGTCGCCGATGCCGGCGTAGCGACGACCAGAGCCACCGAGTACACGGATGCAGAGGATCTCCTTTGCACCGGTGTTGTCGGCGACCTTGAGTCGCGACTCCTGCTGGATCATTGATTTCTCCTGGTTGTCGAGCTGGTTCTCGCGCCGTCAGTGGCGACGCGAGCCTGGCCGAACTTGTAGGTGGGGATGGGCGCCCGGCGGACCGGGCGCCCGGGTGTCACTTGGCCTCAACCTCGCTTGCGCTCGGTGAAGACTCGTTCGTTCGGGTGGCACGAGCAGGCTCGGCCACCCTCACTCACTTCGCCTTCTCGAGGACCTCGACGAGGCGCCAACGCTTGGTGGCGGACAGCGGACGGGTCTCCATGATGAGGACCCGGTCGCCGATGCCACACTCGTTCTGCTCGTCGTGGGCCTTCAGGCGCGAGGTACGACGCATGACCTTGCCGTACAGGGCGTGCTTCACACGGTCCTCGACGGCGACGACGATGGTCTTGTCCATCTTGTCGCTGACGACCAGGCCCTCACGGACCTTGCGTGCGTTGCGCACCTCGGTGGTGTTCTCGCTCATGCCTTCGCCTCTTCCGTGCTCGCGCCCGGAGCGGTGCGAATCCCGAGCTCACGCTCGCGCACCACGGTGTAGATCCGGGCGATGTCCTTCTTGACCGTGCGCAGACGGCTGTTGTTCTCCAGCTGACCGGTGGCGGCCTGGAAACGGAGGTTGAACAGCTCCTCCTTGGACTCGCGGAGCTTGGCCTCGAGGTCCGTGGCGGTGAGCTCGTCGAGCTCGTGGGCGTGCAGCTTGTCTGCCATCAGAATTCACCAGCTTCGCGGGAAATGAACCGGCACTTCATCGGAAGCTTGTGCATCGCGCGGCGCATGGCCTCACGGGCGACGTCCTCCGAGACACCGGACAGTTCGAACATGACCCGGCCGGGCTTGACGTTGGCAACCCACCACTCCGGGGAACCCTTACCGGAACCCATGCGGGTCTCGGCGGGCTTCTTGGTCAGGGGGCGGTCCGGGTAGATGTTGATCCACACCTTGCCGCCACGCTTGATGTGGCGGGTCATGGCGATACGGGCCGACTCGATCTGACGGTTGGTGACGTAGTGACCCTCAACCGCCTGGATGCCGAAGTCACCGAAGGCGAGCTTGGTGCCACCCTTGGCAACACCGGTCCGCTTGGGGTGGTGCTGCTTGCGGTGCTTGACACGACGGGGCATCAACATGGGAGTCAGCCCTCCTGTCCGGTAGAAGCAGCCTCAGCGGCCGGAGCCTCGGCAGCCGGAGCAGCCTCGGCGGCCGCGGGGGCCTCGTTGCGGGGCGCACGGTCGCCGCGCGAGCCACGGTTCGGGCGGTCGCCGCCGCGGGCGGGGCGTCCACCGCGACCGGGGGCACCGGCGCGAGCAGCCTGCTGGGCCTGGCGCTCGGCACGCGTGCCAGCAACCTCACCCTTGTAGATCCAGACCTTCACGCCGATGCGGCCGAAGGTTGTACGGGCCTCGTAGAAGCCGTAGTCGATGTCGGCACGCAGCGTGTGCAGCGGGACGCGACCCTCACGGTAAAACTCCGTGCGGCTCATCTCGGCGCCGTTGAGGCGGCCCGAGCACTGGATCCGGATGCCCTTGGCACCGGACCGCATCGCGGTCTGCATGGCCTTGCGCATGGCACGGCGGAACTGCACACGGCCGGACAGCTGCTCGGCAACGCCCTGGGCAACCAGCTGCGCGTCGATCTCGGGGTTCTTGACCTCGAGGATGTTCAGCTGGACCTGCTTGCCGGTGAGCTTCTCCAGCTCGGTGCGGATCCGGTCGGCCTCGGCGCCACGGCGACCGATGACGATGCCGGGACGCGCGGTGTGGATGTCGACGCGGACCCGGTCACGGGTGCGCTCGATCTCCACCTTCGAGATGCCGGCCCGCTCCATGCCCTTGGACAGGAGCTTGCGGATCTGCACGTCCTCGCCGACGTAGTCCTTGTAGAGCTTGTCGGCGTACCAACGGCTCTTGTGGTCGGTCGAGATGCCGAGACGGAAGCCGTTCGGGTTGATCTTCTGGCCCATCAGGCACCCTTTCCGTTCTTGTCGGCGACGACGCCGGCCGGCTGCACAGCCAGCGTGATGTGGCTGGTGCGCTTGTTGATGCGGGTCGCACGACCCTGCGCACGCGGACGCCACCGCTTCATGGTCGGGCCCTCGTCGACGTACGCGACGGAGATCACCAGGTCGGCCCGCTTGAGGCCCTCGGTGGTCTCGGCGTTCGCAACCGCGCTCTCGACGACCTTGTAGACCGTCTCGGCGGCGGCCTGCGGCGCAAACTGCAGCAGGGCCAGGGCCTCGTCGACGGGAAGGCCGCGGACCATGTCAACGACACGGCGCGCCTTCATCGGGGTGATCCGCACGAAGCGTGCGCTCGCGAAGGCTCCCGGCTGGTCGCCGAGCAGCGACTCGCGGCGGGCGCTGACGCGCTGACGCTCAGTAACGCTCATAGCTCGTTGTCTCCAGTTCTGTCGCGCCGCGTCAGCGGCGGCGACCCTTCCGGTCTTCCTTCACGTGCCCGCGGTAGGTGCGGGTGGGGGCAAACTCACCGAGCTTGTGGCCGACCATCGAGTCGGACACGAAGACGGGAACGTGCTTGCGACCGTCGTGCACGGCGATCGTGTGGCCAATCATGGCCGGCACGATCATCGACCGGCGCGACCAGGTCTTGATGACGTTGTGGGAACCCTTGTCGTTCTCCGCGTCCACCTTCTTCATCAGGTGGCCGTCCACGAAGGGACCCTTCTTCAGGCTGCGAGGCATGTCCTAGTCCCTTCTCAGCGCTTGTTCTTGCCGGACTTGCGACGGCGGATGATCTGGGAGTCGGAGGCCTTGCGCTTGCGCGTGCGGCCCTCGGGCTTGCCCCAGGGCGAGACGGGGTGGCGACCACCGGACGTCTTGCCCTCACCACCACCGTGCGGGTGGTCGACCGGGTTCATGGCGACACCGCGGACGGTCGGGCGCTTGCCCTTCCAGCGCATGCGGCCGGCCTTGCCCCAGTTGATGTT
>NZ_JBJEHY010000106.1:0-12206 GCF_051876515.1 Nocardioides sp.
CCCATCACCGAGGCCGAGTTGTTTCCGGCCGAATAGAGCCCGTCGATCACCGATCCGTCCTCGCGCAGCGCCCGGCCCTCGGCGTCGGTGACCACGCCTCCCTTGGTGCCGAGGTCTCCGATGACGACCTTAACAGCGGTGAACGGTCCGCGCTCCAATGGGCCGAGATTGGGGGTGGGGTGAACCAGTGGGTCGCTGTAGTAGCGGTCGTACGCCGAGTTCCCGCGGCCGAAGTCGCCGTCGACGCCGGCGCGGGCGAAGCCGTTGAAGCGCTCGACGGTGGCCTGCAGGCGGGCCGCGTCGACGCCGATCTTGCCGGCGAGCTCGGTGATCGAGTCGGCCTTGACCATGAGGCCAGCCTCCTTGAGCACCTTGTTCTGGCGCGGGTCGAGGGCGTAGTTGCGCAGGTAGCGGCGTGCGTGCCGGGTGTCGGTCACCATCCAGTAGGCGCCGTCCTTGTCGTGCTCGAGCATGTGGTGGCCCAGGTCGACGTACGACTCCGACTCGTTGGCGAACCGCTCGCCCTTGGCGTCCACGATGATCGAGAACGGGAAGGAGCGCTCGCCGACCAGGAAGAACGGCGTGCTGCCGTTGTGGCCGGTGACCGAGGCGCCCCACCAGGCGTCGTCCATCAGCTCGAGCTCGGCGCCGGCAGCCTCGGCCAGGTCGATCGGCAGGCCCAGGTTGCCCGGCGCGCCCGACGGGTTGCCGTCGATGCCGTGGTGCTCGCGGCGCTTCTCCTTGTTGTAGTCGAAGCCGCCGGCGGCGAGCATGACGCCGCGGTTGGCGCGTACGGTGACGCGCTTCCCGTCGCGGGTGACCACCACGCCGGTGACGCGGCCGTCCTCGACGACGAGCTCGGTCAGCGGTGAGGAGAGCCACAGGTGGGCGCCCTGCTTCTGCACCACGATGTCGAGGAAGGAGCTCAGCAGGCCGGCACCGATGCCGGCGGGCTTGTGGCCGCGGGCCACGCGGCCCAGGGCGCTGAAGACGAACTTGGCGCCGCGCACGAAGCCGTCCGGGGTCGACCAGGCGCGGCCGAGCAGCCAGACGTCGTCGGTCTTGATCGGCAGGGCGGCGGGGGCCTGGCAGGTCTTCCACCACTCGCCGATGCGCTTGACGTCGAACGGCTCGTGCTCGATGGCGCGGCCGATCTTGCCGCCGGGCCGCTCGGGGTAGTAGTCGGCGTACTCGGGGGCACGCGCGAAGTCCATGCCGTACCGCTGGGCGGTCTTCACGAAGTCCTCGACGCCGTCGACGAACGCCTCCTTGCGGGCGCGGTTGCTGGACTTGCTGGGCTCGCTCACGGTGGCCTCGAGGTAGGTCAGGGCCTCCTCGCGGGAGTCGGAGACGCCGTCGCGTGCCATCAGCGGGTTGTTGGGCAGCCACATGCCGCCGCCCGACATGGAGGAGTTGCCGCCCCACGCCTCGGTGCTCTCGACCATGAGGACCGACAGGCCCTCGTCGCCGGCGCCCATGGCGGTGGCGAAGGCGGCCGCGCCGCTTCCGACGACGACCACGTCGTAGGTGTGGTCGTAGGTGTTCGGGGTCGGCATGGCTCTCTCCTCAATGAAACGGACAACGCTGTCCGTTTCATTGTGCGCCCGGCGACGCGCGCGGACAAGGGATTCGGGGGATCAGCCGACGTACAGCTTCCGCAGCGCCGCGTGCACCGTCCACGTCGTCCGGTCGCCGGCGTGCAGCCGTACGAGGCTGCCGGGGGAGAGGTCGATCGTGGGACCTCCCTCGACGGAGACCGTGGCCGAGCCGACGAGCACCACGAACACCTCGTCCACCTCGACGTCGGTGGCCGTGCCCGGTGTCATCTCCCAGACCCCGACCTCGAGGTCGCCCAGCGTGGTCAGTGGGACCGCGCCGGCCCGCGGGGCGCCCGCCAGCACGGTCTCACCGGGCAGGTCGGCGACGGCGGGCTGGACGGAGGCGTCGAGGAGTTCCATGGGGCCATCGTGGCACCGCCGGCGCGGCGGTGCGCTGGTTCCCGGGGCTCAGGCGAGCGCCGAGCGCCGCGGCTCGCGCCGCGTCTCGAACTCCTCCGGGACGCGCAGCTGCGGGGTGAGGACCTCGCGGTCGTCGAAGACGAAGCAGCCGCCCTCGAAGTGGTCCGCGCCGACCTGCTCGAACCAGGTGAGGATGCCGCCCTCGAGCTGCAGGACGTGGTCGACGCCCAGGTCGTCCATGACGATCGCGGCCTTCTCGCAGCGGATGCCTCCGGTGCAGAACGTCACCACGGTCTTGCCCGCGAGGTCGTCGCGGTGCTCCTCGACGGCGGCGGGGAACTGCGTGAACCGCTCGATCCGCCAGTCGAGAGCCCCGGTGAACGTCCCGTACTCGACCTCGAACGCGTTGCGGGTGTCGAGCATGACGACCTCGCGCCCCTCGTCGTCGTGCCCCTGGTCGAGCCAGCGGCGCAGGACGTCGGGAGCCACGGACGGTGCGCGCCCGTCGGCCGGGCGGACCGCGGGGTGGTCCATGCGGATGATCTCGTTCTTGAGCTTGACCAGCATCTTGCGGAACGGCTGGTCGGCCGACCAGCTCTCCTTCGCCCCCAGGTCTGCGAACCGGGGGTCGCGACGCAGCTCGTGGAGGAAGCCGCGCACCTGCACGGCGTCGCCGGCGAGGAAGAGGTTGATGCCCTCGGGCGCGATCAGGACGGTTCCCTTGAGGTTCCCGGCGCGGGCGCGGGCCAGCAGGGTCTCGCGCAGCTGCTCACGGTCCGTCAGCGGGGTGAACAGGTAGGCGGAGATGTTGAGCACCGGATCCACGCCGGAAGTGTAGGGAGGTCGTGGCGGGGTCGGGAAAGTCGGGACCAACCCGGCATTCTGGACACCTGTCCATTTGACGCGGATTCCCGTACGCTGCCCGCGGCCGACGACTCAGGACCGCAGGAGGACGCATGGGTACGTACGTGGTGACCGGCTCCGCCTCGGGGATGGGGCAGGCGGTGGTCCGGCGGTTGAGGGACCAGGGCCACCGGGTCGTGGGCGTGGACCAGCGCGACGCCGACGTCGTCGCGGACCTGTCCACGGCCGACGGGCGGCGGCATGCCGTCGAGGCCGTGCTCGAGCTCTCGTCCGGCGTGCTGGACGGCGCGGTCATGGCCGCCGGTGTCGGTCCCACGCCGGGCAAGGACCGCCCCCTCCTCATCGGGCGGATCAACGTGCTGGGGGTCGTCGAGCTGCTCACCGCGTGGCGCCCGGCGCTCGCGGCCTCGGGGCACGCCAAGGTGGTGGTGTTCTCGTCCAACTCGACCACCACGACGCCGCTGGTGCCGCGCCCGGTGGTCAACGCGATGCTGGCCGGCGACGTGGAGCGCGCCGCCAGGATCCTCTCCTTCTTCGGCAAGGCCGCGCCCTCCTTCGCCTACGCCGCGTCCAAGATCGCGGTGTCGCACTGGGTCCGTCGGACCGCGGTGCAGGCCGAGTGGGCCGGGGCCGGGATCCGGCTCAACGCCATCGCGCCGGGCGCGATCATGACCCCGATGCTGGAGAAGCAGCTCGCCACGCCGGCGGAGGCACGGCTGATCCGTCGGTTCCCCGTGCCCGCGGGCGGTTTCGGGGATCCCGACCACCTGGCCGCCTGGGCGGTGTTCATGCTCGCCGACACCGCCGAGTTCCTGTGCGGGAGCGTCGTGTTCGTCGACGGCGGGTCGGACGCGTGGTTCCGCTCGCGTGACTGGCCGCGCCCGTACCCGCTGCGCGGCATGGGGTCGTACCTGCAGAGGTTCAAGGGCCAGGCTCCCTGACCGGTTCCCGGCCGGCAGCGTCCGGGAAGAGTCCGGCGAACGTCGGGGCGTCGTGCTACAACACTCATCTGTGGTCAGGCGTCAGCGTGGCCGTTCACGTGTCCTTGGGGGAGGAACGATGAGACTCAGCCACGCGCAGCTCGATCGCGCTCACGGGGTGCTGCTGGGGTGTGCCGTCGGTGACGCGCTCGGCGCCGGCTACGAGTTCGGGTCCGCGCCGTACGAGGGTCGGCCCGCGATGATCGGCGGCGGCCTGGGCAACTTCACGCCCGGCGAGTGGACCGACGACACCGCCCAGGCGGTCGCCATCGCGCGCGTCGGCGCCCGCGGCCTCGACCTGCGCAGCGAGGACGCGCTCGACGCCGTGGCCGACGGGTTCTCCGAGTGGTTCGCAGCCGGCCCCGCGGACGTCGGCATCCAGACCAGCCGGGTGCTGCAGCTCGCCGGGCGCAGCGCCAGCGCCTCCCAGATGACCCGGGCGGCCACGGACGTCCACCGGGAGAACGGTGGGCGCTCGGCGGGCAACGGGTCGCTCATGCGGACCGCTCCCGTCGCGCTCGCCCACCTGATCGCCCCCGAGCGCGAGGTCGTGCAGGCGGCGATGGCCCTCTCCGCCCTGACCCACCACGACCCGCTGGCCGGCCAGGGCGCCGCGCTGTGGTCGTTGATGGTCCAGCACGCCGTGCTGCACGGGGAGTTCGCGGACCCGCGCGACCTGCTGCGTCACGTCCCCGACTCCGAGCAGTGGGTGGACCACCTCGACGCGGCGGAGAAGGGGCAGCCGGAGACCTTCTCCCAGAACGCGTGGGTGGTCGGTGCCCTGCAGGCGGCGTGGTCCTCGATCGTGCACACCCCGGAGCCGGGCTGCATCCCGTGCGCTCACCTGCCCGAGAGCCTGGCGCGCGCCATCGGGATCGGGCACGACACCGACACGGTCGCGGCCATCGCCGGAACCCTGCTGGGCGCCCGGTGGGGAGCCAGCGCGATCCCGCTCGAGTGGCGCCGCATGGTGCACGGCTGGGGCGCGCCGGTCGACGGCGCCCGCGAGCTTGCCCGCCTCACCACTGGAGCGCTGGGAGCGGCCGCCGGACGCCCGCCGCGCGTGGTGGCGCGCCCGTGGGCCGGCGGAGGGGTCGTCCCGCACCCGCTGCTCGACGGCGTCTGGCTGGCCGACACGGACCCGCAGTCGCTCTCGCACGTCGTCGACGCCCTGATGACGGTGACCGCCCTCCCGGGCGAGGGGGCGCACGGCACGGCCGACGAGTACGTCGTGGGCATCGCCGACGAGGTGGCGGGCGACAACCCCAACCTCGAGTTCGTGCTCGACGACGCGGCCCGCACCGTCGTACGGCTGCAGCGCGCCGGACGGTCCGTCTGCCTGCACGGTGCCAGCGGCGCGGGAGTCACCGCCGTCGCGGCGCGCGCGGCGGTGCTGGCGGGGCACGACCTCGCGAACGCCCTGATCGCCCTGCGGGCCGTTGTTCCGACCCATCCGTCCGCCTTCCTCGTCGAGGCGCTGCAGAACCTCGACGACATCGACGCGGCCAAGCGGGACCTCGGAGCGTGACCTTCGCCATGCCCCACGCTCGGGCATGGTTCACGATGTGGGAATCGTGAGGTCGTAGGGGAGTGGATTCCTACGGTTGATTGTTGCCCATCTGCCGGATGAGCACATCACACCGAGGAGGAAGCACCGTGTCCGAGACGAACGCCCCACTGATCGAGGCGCCGAGGCGACGGGGACCCGTCATCGCTGCCGTGGTCGTCGTGGTGGCCGCCGTGGTCGCAGGCCTGCTGGTCTGGGCCCCGTGGCAGTCCGAGGACGAGGCCGAGACGGTGCGCCTGGGCGTCGTCGGCGCCGCCGAGCCGTACTGGGAGACCTTCGAGAAGGCCGCCGAGGACGAGGGCATCGACGTCGAGATCGTCGACTTCAGCGACTACGCGCAGCCCAACCCGGCCGTGAGCGAGGGCGAGCTGGACATGAACCAGTTCCAGCACATCGTGTACCTCGCCGACTACAACGTCTCCAGCGGTGAGGACCTGACCCCGCTGGGCGCGACCGCGATCTACCCGCTCGGTCTGTACTCCGCGACGTACGACTCGCCCGAGGAGATCAAGGACGGCGAGACCGTGGTCGTGCCGGACGACGCCTCGAACCAGGCCCGCGGCCTGCTGATCCTCCAGTCGGCCGGGCTGATCCAGCTCAAGGACGGCGGGTCGATCTTCTCCACCCTCGCCGACGTCGACGAGGCCAGCTCGCGGGTGAAGGTGAAGGCCATGCAGGCCGCGCTCACCCCGGCCTCGCTGGAGGACGTGGCTGCCGCCGTCGTCAACAACGACTTCGTCACCAAGGCCGGCCTCGAGTTCGCCGACGCCATCGCCCAGGACGACCCGTCCGACCCCAACGCGCTGCCGTACGTGAACATCTTCGCCGTCCGCGCCGAGGACAAGGACAACGAGACCTACCAGGAGCTCGTGCGGATCTACCAGGAGACCGCCGAGGTCCAGAAGGGGGTGCAGGAGGCGTCGGGCAACACCGCCGTCATGCTCACCACCCCCGTGGCGGACCTGGTCGCCTCGCTCACCAAGGTCGAGGCCGACACCGAGGCCCACAAGGGCTGACACCGCTCGACCGGGCGCGTGCGGGAGACCCCCGTACGCGCCCGGCCGGACACCGGAGAGGAACCGCATGGCTCTCGTCGAACTGCGTGACGTCCACAAGACGTTCGCGCCCGCCACCCGCAAGGGTGTCCCGGTCGAGGCCGTCCGGGGCGTCGACCTGACCGTCGAGGCCGGCGAGATCCACGCGATCGTCGGCTACTCCGGGGCCGGCAAGTCCACGCTGGTGCGTCTCGTCAACGGGCTGGAGAGCGTCACGTCCGGGCAGGTCCTCGTCGACGGGGTCGAGGTGACGACCCTGGGGCAGGCCGCCCTGCGCGAGGTGCAGCGGGAGATCGGCATGGTCTTCCAGCACTTCAACCTGTTCTCGTCACGCACGGTGTGGGGGAACCTGGAGTTCCCGCTCAAGCTCGCCGGCGTCCCGGCGGCCGAGCGTCAGCAGCGGATCTCCGAGCTGCTGCACTTCGTGGGCCTGGCCGACAAGGCGCACGCGTACCCCGACCAGCTCTCCGGCGGTCAGAAGCAGCGCGTGGGCATCGCCCGCGCCCTCGCCACCCGCCCCAAGATCCTGCTGGCCGACGAGTGCACCAGTGCCCTGGACCCCGACACGACCCGCGAGGTGCTGGCGCTGCTGGGACGGGTCAACGAGGAGTTCGGGATCACCATCATCGTGATCACCCACGAGATGGACGTGGTCCGCACCCTCGCCCACCGGATGACCGTCATGGAGGCCGGCCGGGTCGTCGAGCAGGGTGAGGTGGCGGCGATCTTCGCGCACCCGCAGGCCGAGGTGACGCGCCGCTTCGTGAGCACCCTGGTCGAGCAGGTGCCCAGCGGCTCCGAGCTGGAGTCGCTCGAACGCGACGCCACCGGCCGCCTGGTCAGCGTCGACCTCGATGCCGACAGCTCGCAGGCGGACGTGTTCTCGACGCTCGGCGGGCACGACGTCTCGGTCCGCATCGTCCAGGGAGGCGTGAACCGCGTCCGCGGTGCCTCCTTCGGGCACGTGGTGCTGGCCCTGGACGGACCGGACGCCGCGCGCGCCACGCAGGCCGTCTCCGCCCTCACCGGTGTGGAGGTGCTGCGATGAGCACCGTCGACACCCGTCTGCCCGAGCTGACCGACATGCTCTGGACAGCCACGCTGGAGACCCTGTGGATCGTGGCGCTGACCCTGACCCTGGGCGGGCTGCTGGGACTGCTGCTCGGCCTCGGGCTGTACGCCACCCGGCCCTCCGGTCTGTACGCGAACCGCCTGGTCAACGGTGTGCTCAACCTGCTGGTCAACTTCTTCCGGCCGATCCCGTTCGTCATCTTCATCGCAGCCGTGCAGCCGCTGGCGCGTCAGGTGGTCGGGATCGGCATCGGCAACAAGGCCGTGGTCTTCGCGCTGGTCCTCGCGGCGATGTTCGGGATCAGCCGGCTGGTCGAGCAGAACCTCGTCACGGTGCCGCCGGGAGTGATCGAGGCGGCCCGTTCCATGGGGGCCTCGCGGTTGCGGATCCTGTTCACGGTCGTGGTGCCCGAGGCGATGGGTCCGCTGATCCTGGGCTTCACCTTCGGCTTCGTCGCGATCGTCGACATGTCCGCCATCGCGGGCGTCATCGGCGGCGGGGGACTGGGCAACTTCGCCCAGCAGTACGGCTACCGCCAGTTCGACACGGTGGTCACCTGGACCGCCGTGGTCGTCATCGTCGCCATCGTCCAGGTGGGCCAGATGGTCGGCAACACCGCTGCCCGACGCGTCATGCGCCGCTGAGGCCCTACGATCCGACTCACCACCCACCGGAGTTCGGAGGCACCGTGACGTCGTTCCGCGCAGCAGTCGAGGCCCGCGACCTGGACGCCATCGAGGCGTTGCTGGCCGACGAGGTCGTGTTCACCTCGCCGGTCGCGTTCAAGCCGTACGCCGGCAAGGCGATCACGCTGGCGATCCTGCGGACGGTGATCGAGGTCTTCGAGGAGTTCCACTACGTGCGCGAGCTCTCCGACGGGGACCAGCACGCGCTGGTCTTCGAGGCCAAGGTCGACGGGCTCGACATCACCGGGTGCGACTTCCTGGTGACCGACGACGACGGCCTGATCGTCGACTTCATGGTGATGGTACGGCCGCTCAAGGCCGCCCAGGCGCTGGCAGCGGCCATGGGGGAGCGGTTCGGTGACATCCAGGCCGAGGCGGTCGCCTGGGCCGAACGTCAGGGCTGAGGACCCGGTCGCGTCAGACGCCGTACCCGCCGTCGACGTCCAGCTTCTGGCCGGTGATGAAGCCGGCGCGCGGCGAGGCGAGGAACGCCACCGCCTCGGCGATGTCCCCGGCGCTGCCGAAACGCCGCAACGGGATGTTGTTGCGGGTGATCTCCAGCGCAGCCTCGTCCAGCTCCCCCGAGGAGATCAGCCGTTCGGCCATGCCGTCGGTGAGCATCCCGGGGCCGACCGCGTTGAACCGGACCCCGAAGCGGCCCTCCTCGGCGGCCAACCCGCGCACCAGCGCCTCCACCCCGGCCTTGGGTGCCGACGACAGCCCGTCGCGCACGGGGAAGCGGGAGGTCGCGGCGGTCGTGACCGCGACCACCGACCCGGCGCTCTCCCGCAGCGCGGGCAGCAGCGCCGAGACCACGGCGAAGAAGGCGGCCGTGTCGTCGAGGAGCTGCCGCGTCATCTCCGCCGGCGCGACGCGCGAGAGGTGCCGCATCGGTACGTGCGGCCCCGCGGCGTGCACCAGCACGTCGACCCGGCCCACCTGGTCCACGACCTCGCCCAGGCGTCCCGCGATCCCGTCGGTGTCGCCGAGGTCGAGCGGGACCGCGAGGGCTTGTGGTCCGCCGGCACCGGCGACTTCGGCGACGACCCGCTCAGCGGCCCTGGCCGAGGAACGGTAGGTCAGCACGACGGCGTACCCGTCGGCGGCCAGGCGGGTGCAGACGGCTGCCCCGATGCCTCCCGAACCCCCGACGACGAGGGCGACGGGACGGGCGGGTGCGGACATCGGTACCTCCGGCGGTGGGTGCCGGCGGGCGCCGACCAAGCAGTTGCTTGGTTGATCGTAGCCGAGCCTGCAGCCCCGTGGCGGCGGCTCAGAGCCAGCCGCGGCGCCGGAACACCATGTACAGGCCCAGCCCGACCAGCACCATCAGCCCCAGCGCGAACGGGTAACCCAGCGCCCAGTGCAGCTCCGGCATCCGGGAGAAGTTCATCCCGTACACGCCGCTGACGAAGGTCGGCGCGAACAGGATCGCCGCCCACGAGGAGATCTTCTTGACCTCCTCGCTCTGCGCCAGGCTGGTCTCGGTGAGGCGCTGCATCTCGTCGTTCTGCCGCTGCCCGACCAGGGTGGCGTTGACTGTCAGGATGTTCTGCAGCAGGACCCGGAAGCCGTCCACGCGCTCGATGATCTTGATGACGTGGTCGGCCACGTCCCGCAGGTTGCGCCGGAGCTCCTCGTCGACGCCCTTCCCCGTGAAGCGCCGGTCCAGCGACCGGATCATCTCCAGCAGGGGATGCGTGGCGCGCTGGAAGTCGATCACCTCGCGCGTCAGCGCGTAGATGCGCCGCGAGACCGCCGGGTCGCCCGCGAAGACCTGGTCCTCGATCTCGTCGATGTCGTTCTCCAGGCCCAGCACGACCGGCTCGTACTCGTCGACGACCTGGTCGAAGATCGCGTAGAGCACCGCGGCCGGCCCCTGGCGCAGCAGGTCGGGGGCGTCCTCGAGACGGGCCCGCACCTTGGCCAGGTCCGGCGACTCGGCGTGCCGGATCGTGAGCAGGAAGTCGGGCCCGGTGAAGACGTGCAGCTCGCCGAACTCGACCTCCTCCACGTCGTCGAGGTAGCGCGCCGGACGCAGCACGGTGAAGACCACGTCGCCGTACTGCTCGAGCTTGGGCCGCTGGTGGGCGTGGACGGTGTCCTCGACGGCCAGCTGGTGCAGGTCGAACTCGGCCGCCACCGCGTCGATCTCGTGCCGGCTCGGGCGGTACAGGCCGATCCAGGCCATCCCCCCGTGCTCGCGCAGCAGGTCGAACGTGGAGTCCAGGGTGCTCGGCTCCGCCGCCCGGCACCCGTCGACGTAGACGGCGTTGTCGACGATGGTCATGGAGCCAGTGTGCACGCCCGAGGCGTCAGGCGGTGGGCACCCAGTTGCCGTGGAACCCGTCCGGCACCCGGCAGGGCAGGTGGACGGCGCCGTGGTCGGTCGGCCAGTCCACCGTCTCCCCGAGGAGGCGCTGCGCCTCGCGTCCGCGCACCCAGCGGTTGCGGTACCACTCGGCCCTCCCGTCGCGCAGGCGGATGCCGTGCACCATGCCGTCGCCGGAGAACCAGTGGTACGTCGCGGGGTCGACCTCGGCGATCGGGTTCGGCCCGATCCGCAGGTAGCGGCCGTCGAGGTGCTCGGGGATGCGGCCCGTCACCGGCAGGTCGGTGAGCGTCTGCTCGACGCGGACCGGCGCGTACGAGCCGCTCAGGAACTGGTTCGTCGTCGCCTCGGTGGTCGCCATGGCGGACATACTGGCAGTACCGGCGCGGTGGGGGCCACGGGTTCGACGCACCGTGGACGCCTGGTTCCGGTCGCGGGGTGGGGGGTGTCGCTCCGGGCTGCGGAGCGTCTAGGATCCGAACGTGCGTTCGAACAGGCGCGGCGATGCCGCCCAAGGTGTGTTGTGGGGTGAGGTGACGGATCCGCCGTCGCGGCCCCGCCTGAGGCGTACGGTCGAGGAGCCCCTCGACTTCCTCGTGCTCGGGGAGGGCTTCGGCTCGCGCGGCTGGGGGCCGGGCACGGTCGCGTACTACGCCGCCGCACGGCGGGCCGCGCGCGGCGAGGTGGCCGTCGTGCGCGAGGGCGAGCGGCTGCTCGTCGGCGTGTTCGCCCTCGAGCTGGGGCGACCGGTGCTGCGCACGGACAAGGGCGCGACCTGGCTCGGCCCGCGCTCGCAGGTGGTGGGGGTGGTCCGCATGGTCGAACCACCCCTCGAGGGCCTCGCCCAGATCGGCTGAGTGTGGCCGGGTCGGGGCCTCAGGCCTCGATGGTGCTGACGTCGATCACGTAGCGGTACCGCACGTCGCCGCGCACCACCGTCTCGTAGGCCGCGTCCACCTCGGCGGCGGAGATCGTCTCGACCTGCGCCCCGATCCCGTGCTCCGCACAGAAGGCGAGCATCTCGCGGGTCTCCGGGATGCCGCCGATGTTGGAGCCGGCCAGCACCTTGCTCGTGCCGACGAGGCGCCCCGGGCGGACCTGGTACGGCTGGCTGGGCAGGCCGACGTTGACCACGACGCCGCGCGGCTTCGCGATCGCGACGTACGCCTCGATGTCGAGGTCGGCGCTGACCGTGTTGAGGACCAGGTCGAACTGGTTGCGGCGGCTGCGCAGGGCCTCGGGGTCGGCGGTGGCGACGTGCTCCACCGCCCCGAGGGCGAGCGAGTCGGCGGCCTTGGCGTCGCTGCGCGAGAAGACGGTGACCTCGGCGCCCATGGCGGCGGCGAGCTTGACGCCCATGTGGCCGAGTCCGCCGAGGCCGACCACCGCGACCCTGCTGCCGGGGCCGACGCCCCAGCGTCGCAGCGGGGAGTACGTCGTGATGCCGGCGCAGAGCAGGGGAGCGGCCTCGTCGAGACCGATGCCCTCGGGGATGGGGCACGCGAACCGCTCGGAGACGACCACGCTGCGCGAGTAGCCGCCCAGGGTGGGCTCGCCGTCGTAACCGCGGCCGTTGTACGTCATCACGGCGCCGCGGGTGCAGTGCTGCTCGAACCCGTCGACGCAGAACTCGCACTCCCCGCAGCTGTCGACCATGCAGCCGACGCCGACGCGGTCGCCCACGGCGACCTC
>NZ_JBJEHY010000107.1:0-12034 GCF_051876515.1 Nocardioides sp.
TGAGAACCCGGGTAAGGCGCAGGCGGGTGAAGAAGGTGGGAGCGAGCTTGTCCGTGCACGCCTGGCCAGCCCCGCAGAGCAGGCCGAAGGGGACGTCGGGCCACCGGGTCCTGGTCGACGCACGCAGGCTGGCGCAGTTGCTGGCCAGGCAGCGTTGCGCGTACGTGAGCACCGCTCGCTGGGGCGGCAGGCCCCGGCCGCCGTCCGGGTCGAACGCCTCACCCGCACGCAACCCGTAGTCGACGGCCACCAGCCGTCCGCCGCGGTCGTAGCTGGTCGGAGTGGTGCCGCCGCGTCGGTAGCGGTTGGTCTCCTTCGCGTACCAGTACGTGGCGAGGTTGCCGTGGAGGTCCTCGACGGAGTCGAGGTTCCAGCGCCACGCCTGGGTGCAGACAGCGCTCGCGCAGGCCTCGGCCTGCGCGGGGTCGTTGCTCGTCGTGCCGGTCGTGAAGACCGGGACCGTCCAGGCCGAGTTGGTCACCGAGGAGGCGTTCGCGCCCGGCAGCCGGTTCTGCCCGAAGAGGTACGTGGAACCGTCCGGTTTGCGCAGCCGCCAGTGCTCGCCGTTGTCGTCACCGTTCTTGGCGCCCGTCAGGCGCTCCACGACGGTGCCGTCGTCGGAGGCCAGGACGAACTCGTCCGGCCCGACACCCACCAGGTCGTACGCCGTCCCGTCGAGCACGAGGGTGAGTTGTTCGCCCCGCCAGCACAGGTCGCGCCGGCGTGCCGGCGCCCCGTCACTCGAACAGGTCGCGTAGCGCCGCTCGATGTAGGAGGAGGTGAGCTCGAAACCCTCTCCCACGACCGAGGTCTGGTTGTTCGTCACCGGCGTGCGGCCGTCGACCGAACCGGAGTCGTACTGGAGACCCAGCGACGGGACCGGACCGGCCGCCGTCGGGGGCACGCCGGCGTCCTTCCTTTACCCGCTGGCGCTCCTGCTCCTGCTCCTGCTGACGTTCGGATCGGTCGGGTCGTCAAGGCGGCTCACGATGTGTGCAGCGTGGCGCTCCAGTCGTGGCATGGTCCGCGTGCGGATCTCATCCGCCTCGGGCAGGCTGAGGTCAGCCAGAACATCAGCGAAGGCGTCAGGGAAGCGTTCGGTCATCTCGCGCACACGCAACCGGTACTTCTCAGCGTTGACACCCATGGCCCGCGCCGCCCGGTCCCAATGCTTGCCCAGTACCCGGCCGAAGTCGCGGCGGCCGCCGATGCTGAAGGCTGTGCGACTGTTGGTCGGTCCGGCATTGTCATGGGGGAAGGCCGTGGCCAGGTCGTAGAGCGGGGCGACGTGCACGTCCTGTGGCCACAGTGCGAGCGAGATGTTCTTGGCGTGACCGTCGGGGGCACCTGCGACGTAGTTGATCGCGGCAAAATCGGCCAAGGCCCAACGGTCCTCGTCTGGGGCGCCGCTGTGCTTGGCGATGACGCCAGCCAGGCGCTCCAAGCTCAGGCCGTTCTGGTCCTCATACTTGCGCTCGGGCAGCACGCCGAGGGCCTGGCAGAAGTCCTCCTGATGCAGCCGTACGACGGCGTCGCGGAACTTCAGGCGGTCGAAGCGCTCGATGACGATGGCCGCCTCCCCCTCGAAGTGGGCGAAGCGGACGTGGGCGACGTCGAGGCCCGCAGCGCCTGCGGCGCGCATCGTGGCGTACTCGACGATGGCTTGGTTCAGCAGGCGGCCGATGCCGGGTTTGATGATGTGGGTGGTCGCCGCGGATCCCTTCGCCTCGTACCAACGTTTGTCGCGTCGTACGAGGGTGAACTTCTCCTGCTGGCCAGGCAGGGACCAGTGCTCGTCAGGCAGTGACCAGGAGGCCTCGTCCTTGCGCAGGCGACGCAGGCGATCCGCGATGTGGGAGTCGCTCACCGGCTCCAACTCCTCCGAGCGCGACAGCATGTCATCGAGTTCTTCGGGTGCGCAGAACTGGACAGCGCCCGGGCAATCCCATCCCATGCGGGACAGGAGGGAGAAGGCGTCCCTCTCGCCGGTCCCAAGGCGGTCGGCCCACGCGCGGCGGGTGTTGGCGTTCTCCGGCAGGAGACCTTCGAGGAACGGCACGACCAGCTTGGCCTTGTAGGTGCCCGGGCCAATGGGCATACGTACCGAGAGCGGGACGGTGCCCTCGTCCAAGTACTGCTCGGAGTAGGTGAACTCCGGGGCCGATAACGGGGTCGCGCGGGTCATGTACCCCGCGACCTGTCCCCCGATGACCACGGCGAGGGCCTGACTCACCAATCCTCCTCATGGCGCCCATCAGCCGAGCCGGGGCGCCTGCGGCGTGCAGCCAATGCTTCAGCAAGATCGAGGTCGGCGACGCTGCGGCGCCGAGGTCGGGCGACGAGGTCGAACTCCAAGGCGTTCAGGACGCGCAGGATGCGCTCGAACTCCGCCCCGCGGTGGCCGGACTCGACCTTGGCCAGCCAGGCACGCGAAACACCCGCCTCGAGGGCGAGGCCCGCCTGGGTCATTCCGCGCTCCTTGCGCGCGCCCTGGATCAACCTGCCCAGGCTCGCCCAGTTGCTCACGCTCTGGCCGGGCAGGCTCACCGCGGAGTGCTGGTTGGTCTGGTCGGCCACGGGTCCTCCTTGCTCACGTTTGCTGAGTAGTGAGTTTCGTCCACGAACGTAGACATTAGCGCATTGTCCACATTCGTAGACATTTCGATGTTGTCTGCGTTCATAGACATTTTCCCATTGTCTGCGTTCGTAGACAAGGTGCGCCACCTCTAGCCAGGAAGAGCGACGAAGTGAGTCGCCGACTGCAGCCAACAGGAGACGCCATCTCGTCACTCAGACCGGGAGATTCTCACCTCTCGCTGACACTCAATCTGCGACGGTTGCAGATTGGATCGCTCCCTTGCAGATTCCCTGCTCGTCGGGCAGAGGGACTCAGCCCTGAGCCATGTCCACGAACCGCGAGTAGTGACCCTGGAAGGCCACGGTGAGGTCGCGGGTGGGGCCGTTGCGGTGCTTGACCACGAGCAGGTCGGCCTCTCCGGGGCGGGTCGACTCCTTCTCGTACACGTCGTCGCGGTGCAGCAGGATCACCATGTCGGCGTCCTGCTCGATCGAGCCGGACTCACGCAGGTCAGACATGGCGGGGCGCTTGTCGGCGCGCTGCTCGGGACCACGGTTGAGCTGCGAGAGGGCGATGATCGGGACCTCGAGCTCCTTGGCGAGCAGCTTGATGTTTCGGGAGAACTCCGAGACCTCGAGCTGACGGGACTCGACCTTCTTGCCCGAGCTCATCAGCTGCAGGTAGTCGATGACGATCAGCTTGAGGTCGTGCTTCTGCTTGAGGCGACGGGCCTTGGCCCGGATCTCCATCATCGTCAGGTTGGGGCTGTCATCGATGAACATCGGCGCCCCGGAGACCTGGCCCATCTTGCGGGCCATCTTCTCCCAGTCCTGGTCCTGCATCTGACCGTTGCGGATGTTGTTGAGCGCGACCTTCGCCTCCGCCGAGAGCAGACGCATCATGATCTCGGAGCGCGTCATCTCGAGGCTGAAGAAGACGCTGGTCAGGTTGTTGTGGATCGACGCGGCACGGCAGAAGTCGAGCGCGAGGGTCGACTTGCCCATGGCGGGACGCGCGGCGACGATGATCATCTGGCCGGCGTGCAGGCCGTTGGTGAGCTCGTCCAGGTCGGCGAACCCGGTCGGAACGCCGTAGATGCCGGCCTCGCGGTTGCCGATCGCCTCGATCTCGTCGAGGACGTCGTTCATGATGTCGCCGAGCGGCGCGTAGTCCTCGGTCGTGCGCTTGTCGGTGATCTTGTAGACCTCGGCCTGGGCCGAGTCGACCACGTCGTCGATGGTGCCCTCACCGGCGTACCCCATCGACACGATCCGCATGCCTGCCTCGACCAACCGCCGCAGGATCGCCTTCTCGTGCACGATCTCGGCGTAGTAGCCGGCGTTGGCAGCGATCGGCACGTTGGCCGACAGGGTGTGGAGGTACGGGGCGCCGCCGATCTTGGCCAGCTCACCGGTGCGCTGCAGCTCGGCGGCCACGGTGATCGGGTCGGCCGGCTCGCTGCGGCCGTACAGGTCGATGATCGCGTCGAAGATCGTCTCGTGCGCGGGGCGGTAGAAGTCGATGCCCTGGACCCGCTCGGAGACGTCCGCGATGGCGTCCTTGGAGATCAGCATCGAGCCGATCACGCTCTGCTCGGCGGCGTTGTCGGAGGGAGGCGTGCGGTCATTGGCGCTGCGCGGCGCCTCACCCGGCTCGTACGCCGCCGGACCGTCGCCCCACCCGTCGCCGGGGTCGCTCGCACTCCAGTCGAAGTCGGGCTCCACGGCTCCCTGGTCGGCGACGCTCACCAGCACTCCTCGCGATCGTCAGTTGCATTGGAAAATCACGCTAGCCAGGCCCACTGACAACGCGGTGGACCCACGCCCCGCGCTCGTCCGTCGGAGCTGGTCCGGGCGCGACGCTACGCGCTGGAGGAGCCACAGGAAAAGCGGGTTATCCACAGGGGCTGGGGATAACCCCGGTCTAGTGGTGGACTACTGGGGATGGCTTGTGCACGCGCTGGGGACGCAGCTGTGGACAAACAAGGGAGTCAGGGCGGCAACACGCCCCTGACCTGCACAAACGTGTTTCCTCAGCTGTGGACAGAAATCTGTGGGAGTGATTTCCGCAGCATCGGTTCAGCATCTGGATTCCGCCGGTTGCTTTGTCGACATCGCGACTCGCTCCCTCGTACACAGAACTATCCACAGGCTGACTCACAGGTAGCCCGATCGGGCCATTGACGAGGCGTTTCCCTGTTGTTGAGACCTGCGTCACACGTTGTTCACCAGCCCACGCAGCCACAGGTGCACCACCTGCCACGGCGACCCGTCCCTGACCTAGGCTCGGCGGGTGCGCCTGCCGTTCAACGCCACCGACCGCGAGATCCTCCGGCTGGCCGTACCCGCCTTCCTGGCCCTCATCGCCGAGCCCCTCTACCTCCTCGCCGACGCCGCCATCGTGGGCCACCTCGGCACCCCGCACCTGGCCGGCCTCGGCATCGCCGGCGTGGTCCTGCAGACGATCGTCGGCCTCTGCGTCTTCCTCGCGTACGGCACCACCGCCGGGGTCGCCCGCCAGCTCGGCGCGGGCAACCTCCGCGCCGCCCTCACCCAGGGGATGGACGGCATCTGGCTCGCCGTGGTCATCGGAGCCGGCGCCACCGTCCTCGGCGTCGCGGCGACCGGCCCCGTGGTGGCCGCCTTCGGAGTCTCCGGCGAGGTCGCGGCGCACGCGGAGACGTACCTGCGCATCGCCCTGCTCGGCGTCACCCCGCTGCTGCTCATGCTGGCCGCCACCGGCGTGCTGCGCGGCCTGCAGGACACCCGCACCCCGTTGTACGTGGCCGTCCTCGGCAACGCCCTCAACGTCGTCCTCAACCTGCTCCTCGTCTTCGGCCCCGGGCCCCTGCCCGCCCTGGGCATCGCAGGATCCGCGTTGGGCTCCGTGACCGCCCAGACGATCGCCGCCGCCGTGCTGGTCCGGGCCGTCGTCTTCGCGGCCCGGCGTGAGGGCGCCTCGATGCGCCCCGACTTCAGCGGGGTGCTCACCGCCGCGCGGGTCGGCGTGCCGCTGCTCATCCGCACCCTCACCCTGCGCGCCGCGCTCCTGCTCACCACCTACTCCGTCACCCTCGCCGCCCGCTCCGGCTCCGGCGACGTGGACGTCGACCTGGCCACCCACCAGATCGCCTTCACCCTGTGGACCTTCCTCGCCTTCGCCCTCGACGCCGTCGCCATCGCCGCCCAGGCCCTCACCGGCCGATCCCTGGGCGCCGGCGACCGCGCCACCACGCGCGCCCTGACCCGCCGCATGGTGCAGTGGGGCATCGGGTGCGGGGTCGTCCTCGGCCTCGGTCTCGCCGCCCTCTCCGGGGTCCTCGGCGTCCTGTTCACCCCCGACCAGGCCGTCCGCGACGCGCTCGTCCCCGTCCTGCTGGTGGTGGCCGTCGGGCAGCCGCTGGCCGGGGTCGTCTTCGTCCTCGACGGCGTCCTGATCGGAGCCGGCGACGGCCGCTACCTGGCGTGGGCCGGGCTGCTCGTGCTCGCCGTGCACGCCCCGGCGACGCTGCTGGTGGGCGCCACCGGCGGGTCCCTGGTCCTGGTGTGGTGCGTGCTGGCCGGCGTCTTCATGGGGGCGCGTGGCGTCGTGCTGGTGCACCGGGCCCGCTCCGAGCGCTGGATGGTCACCGGCGCGACGGCCTGACCCCGGACGACCTCGGCGAGGGAACGGCCCGGTGTCGAAAGGGTTTCGGCCTCGTGCGCCACAGACGAAATCATTGACACGTGATGCGCGCAACACGTAGGAACAACAGGGGCGAACTCCCTCGCCCTCCGTCCTCTGCCCCGATTTCGGGCGCTCTCGTTGGGAGGAACCCCTCTTGATCCGTCGCACCCTGGCGGCCGCCTCAGCGGCTGCCCTCCTCGTACCGCTGGTGTCAGCGGCCCCCGGTTGGGCCAAGGACCCGACCGCGGACCTGACCAAGAAGCTGAAGCCTGCGGTGGCCACCACCGACGGCACTCTGGCCCGCACGGGCCCCGTCATCTCGCTCGGTGACGCCGCTGGCAAGCAGACGTACATCGTCCAGCTCGACCAGCCCGCCGTCCCCACGCGGGCCTCCGCCACCGACGCGCGCGGCCGTACGCTCGCCAAGACGCCGTCGGCGAAGGAGTACCGCACCCAGATCGCGGCCGACCAGAAGTCCCTCAAGGGTGAAATCGCCGGCATCGTGGGCGGCACGCCCAAGGTGCTGCACACCTACACCGAGGCCCTCAACGGTTTCGCGGTCGAGCTGACCCGCGACCAGGCCGCCCGGGTCGCCAAGCTCGACGGCGTCGGCGCGGTCCAGGTCGACAAGGTCCACCAGCTGACCACCGACCACGGCCCCTCCTGGATCGGCGCCAACACCCTGTGGGACGGCAGCGCGGTCCCCAACGGCACCGGCAGCAAGGGCGAGGGGATCATCGCCGGCATCATCGACTCGGGCATCAACCCGGCCAACCCGTCCTTCGCGGACACCGTGCCGGCCTCCGAGGGCGGTGACGGGTACGACCACACCAACCCGCTCGGCTCGGGCAACTACCTCGGCATGTGCAACCCGGCCAACACGGCCGGCTCCCCGACGTACGTCGCGAACTGGGGTTGCAACGACAAGCTGATCGGCTACTACAACTTCACCACGGACGGCTCGGAGTACGACGACGACGGCCACGGCTCCCACACCGGGTCCACCACCGCGGGCAACCAGGTCGAGGTCACCACGTACTCGGCGCAGGGCACCCCGCACGAGTTCTCCACCACCGAGACGATCCGCGGCGTCGCTCCGCACGCCAACGTGATCGGGTACGACGTCTGCGACGGCGGCTGCTCCGGCGCCGCGATCGTGGCGGCCATCGACCAGGCCATCGACGACGGCGTCGACGTCATCAACTACTCGATCGGCTCCTCCTCGGCCTCCGACCCGTGGAACGACCCCGACGCGGTGGGCTTCCTCAACGCCCGTGCCGCCGGTGTCCACGTGGCCACCTCGGCCGGTAACGACGGCCCCGGCGCCGCCACCGTGGGCAGCCCGGCCGACGTCCCGTGGATCACCTCCGTGGGCGCCTCCCAGCACGACCGCCAGTGGCAGGCCAAGGTCACCGACATCACCGCCGACGGCGGGGCAACCCACGCCGACATCGCCGGCGTCGCCTTCGCCGCCGCCACCGCCGGGACCTTCCCGCTGGTGGACGGCGCCAGCCTGGGCAGCGCCCGCTGCATCGCCTCCGAGCTCGACGGTCAGGACCTGACCGGCAAGATCATCCTCTGCGAGCGCGGCACCAACGGCCGTGTCGAGAAGGGTCAGGTCGTGCGCGACCTCGGCGCCGAGGGCATGGTCCTGGGCAACGACGAGGCGTCCGGCGACTCGCTCAACGCCGACCCGCACGAGCTCCCCGCCGTCCACATCACCTTCGACCAGGCCCAGGAGCTGCGCGCCTGGATGTCCGGCAAGACCGGTGTGAAGGTGGCGCTGTCCGGCGGCATCCGCCACGTGGGTGACGACGTCGCCGACATCATGGCCGGCTTCTCCAGCCGTGGGCCCAACCGTGCAGTCTCGATCATCAGCCCGTCCGTCTCTGCTCCCGGCGTCGACATCCTCGCCGCCGAGGGTGTCGACAACGAGGTCAAGTGGGGCTTCATCTCCGGCACCTCGATGGCGAGCCCGCACACCGCGGGTGCGCTGGCCCTGGTCGCGGCCGTCCAGCCCGACTGGACCCCCGCCGAGGCGCAGTCGGCCCTGATGACCACCGCCATGACGGCCATCAAGGACACCGACGGCTCAGACGCCGACTGGCACGACATGGGTTCGGGTCGCATCGACCTGACCAAGGTCGCCAAGGCCGGTCTCGTCTTCGACACCACCTACGACGAGTACGTGGCCTCCGACCCGAGCACGGGCGGCGACGTCCGTACGCTCAACCTGGCCAGCATGGCGGACAACGACTGCCTGGGCGAGTGCTCGTGGACCCGTACGGCGACCGCCACCGACACCGGTGCCGGCACGTGGACGGCCGAGGTCACCAGCCAGGACCCGAGCGTCACGCTCTCGGTCGACAAGTCGTCGTTCACGGTAGCGGCGGGTGAGTCCGCCGACCTCACCGTCACCGCTGACGTCTCGGGCGCCGCGGCGGGCGAATGGGTCTACGGGACGCTGACCCTGACGCCTCCGGCCGGGTCCGAGGCGCCGGTGGCTCATCTGCCGATCGGTGTCGTGCCCTCCGCCGCAGTGCTGCCGGACTCGATCGGCATCACCACCCGCCGTGACGCCGGCTCCCAGGAGTCCGGTGATCTGCGCGTGGCCGCCGACACCTCCGACGTCACCTTCACCGGCGCCGACCTGACGCCGCTGGATAGCCGCGAGCTCTCCGTCGCCCAGGACCCGACCAACGACGACGCGTTCAACGGTGACGGCGTCAGCCAGACCAGCCTGACCGTCCCGGCGGGTACCAAGCGTCTGTTCGTCGGCCTCTCCGAGGCCACCGCTCCCGACTTCGACCTGTACATCGGACAGGGCGCGGTCAGCGCGGACAACGTGGTCGCCTACAGCGCGTCCGGTGGGTCCCGCGAGAAGATCGACCTCGCCTCGCCGCCCGCCGGCGAGTACTGGGTCATCGTCCAGAACTGGGAGGCCAGCGCTGCTGGCACCGACACCGTCACCCTGTCGACCGCGGTCGTCGGGGGCAGCGGTGACAACTTCCGGGTCGAGGGCCCCAGCGCCAACGTTCCCGCCGGCGACCCGTTCACGGTCCGCGCCTTCTGGGACGAGGACGAGCTGGACGCCGGGGAGACCTGGTACGGCGCCGTCGACGTGGCGGTGGGCGGTGACTCCGTGGGTGTCATCCCGGTGACCCTGGCACGCGTCACCGACGACGTGACCAAGACGGCCGACGTGACCAGCGCCAAGCCGGGCGACACGATCACGTACACCGTCGAGGTGGCGCCCAACGTCACCCCGGAGGACCTCGAGTACACGATCACCGACCAGCTTCCCGACGGCGTCACCTACGTCGAGGGCTCGGCCACCGGGGGCGCCACGTACGCCGACGGCACGCTGACGTGGACGGGCACCCAGCCCACCATGGCCGGTGTGAAGGGGTCGTACACGTGGACCACCAGCGCGGACGACACCTCGTGCGTCAATCCGGTGACCGGCACCGCCGGCTACTTCGACCTGGAGTCCGAGCTCGGCATCAAGACCCAGGCCGGTGCCGCGGGCGACACGACCCGGTGGACGGCGTTCAACAACCTGTCGTTCGGCCACTACGGGCAGAACTTCCCGGGCCTGAGCATCACCGACGACGGTCTCGTCGTCCGCGACGCCGCCGGCTGGGGCGGCAAGCCGTGGGAGACCCAGGCGGTCCCCAACGCGGCGCAGCCGAACAACCTCAACGCGGTGCTGTGGCAGGACATGGAGGTCACCTACGACCAGGCCACGAACAAGGGTCTGAGCCTGGCCTCGGACGACGAGAGCATCGCCATCGCCGAGTGGGACGACGTGCACCTGTACGAGCAGCCGTCGCTGTCGTACGACGTGCAGGTCATCGCACAGGTCGGTACGAGCGACATCGTGTACGCCTACGACAACATCAACGGTCCGCTGACCGGCGTCACCATCGGCGCCGAGGACTCGACCGGTACCAACGGTCAGGCGCTGGTGAACAAGGGCGACGCGTCGTCCAAGATCACCAACGGCACCGTCGTCTGCGGCACGTACAACTCCGCTGACGGGGAGGCGCAGTCGTTCACCTACCAGGTGACCGTCGACGCCGACGCTCCCGCCTCCGTGGTCAACGCGGCGGTCCACACCGTCGACAACCCGGGCGCCAAGGAGGTCACCGCCAGCAGCACCGTGACCGTCGAGGGAGGCACCACCACCAAGGTGAAGCCGACCATCAAGCTGACGGTGCCCAAGACGGTCCGGGTGAACACCAGGCCCAAGACCGTCCAGGTCAAGGTGACCGCCAAGGGTGCCGCGGCCACGGGCAAGGTGAAGTTCGTGATCAAGGGCGCGGGCAAGCGGGTCGTCAAGACCGTGAAGCTCAACGCCAAGGGCATCGCCAAGGTGAAGCTCCCGCGCTACAAGAAGAAGGGCAAGGTGACCGTCACGGTGACCTACTCGGGCAGCACCACGGTGAAGTCCGGGACCGCCAAGAAGACCTTCAAGGTCGTACGCCGCTGAGCGTGACCTGGATGTCGTCCGCTGACGTGTGAACGTCAGCAGCAGAGGGGCCGGTGGATCTCCACCGGCCCCTCTGTCGTGCCCGACGTGCCACAGTGGGAACCGTCGGACCCCCTGCCCACGTCAGGAGTTCATGATGACCGTGCTGTTGCCTCGACGTTCCCGCGCTGCTGCGGGTCGCCCCGCGCCCGGCTGCCGCCCCGCCGCCCGTCCGGGCCCGCGAGGCGCCTTCCGTACGGCCCGCGCCGGCGCGGCCGTGCTCCTCGCCCTCACCCTGGCCGGGTGCGGCGGCGGGGACTCCGACCCGGCGGACCCGCCGACGACCACCCCCACCACGACCACGACCGGGGAGCCGACGATGGACCCGCACGACGACCCCACGACGCTGGCCGTCAACGACCTCGCCTCCCGTCTGGACCTCACCCCGGAGGACGTCACCGTCGTCGGCACCGAGGAGGTCGACTGGCGCGACGGCAGCCTCGGCTGCGCACAGAAGGGCATGTCGTACACACAGGCGATCGTGCCGGGGCTGCGGATCACCCTCAAGGCCGACGGGCGGGAGTACGCGTACCACCAGGGACGCTCCAAGGCCCCGTTCCTCTGCGAGAACCCGACGCAGTAGGGCCCGAGGTACGGCAGGGCCCGCCGCTCCTCGAGGGAGCGGCGGGCCCTGTGCGTGGGTGTGGCTTCAGCCGATCAGGCGGGCACCACGTTGAGCGACACCTTGGCGGTGACGGTCTCGTGGAGCTTGACCGACACCTCGTGGGCGCCGAGCGACTTGATCGGGTTGGTGACCACGATCGTGCGGCGGTCGATCTTCTCGCCGGACGCCTCGGAGAGCGCGTCAGCGATCTCCGCGGTGGTCACGGCACCGAACAGGCGGCCACCGTTGCCGGCGCGCACCTTCACGTTGACCGTGTTGGCCTCGACCTTGGTCTTGATCTCGGCAGCGTGGCCCTCGTCGCGAGCGGCGCGGGCGGCACGGGCGGTCTTGATCGACTCGATGGTCTTCTCGCCACCGCGGGTCCAGCGGATGCCGAGACCACGGGGAACGAGGTAGTTGCGGCCGTAACCGTCCTTGACCTCGACCACGTCGCCGGGGGCACCGAGGCCGTCGACCTCCTGGGTCAGGATGAGCTTCATCGTGTTATCTCCTCTCCAGGCCCGACGGTCAGCGACCGGTGGACGTGTAGGGCAGCAGGGCGAGCTCGCGCGCGTTCTTGACGGCGATGGCCACGTCGCGCTGGTGCTGGACGCAGTTGCCGGTCACGCGACGGGCGCGGATCTTGCCGCGGTCG
>NZ_JBJEHY010000108.1:0-11969 GCF_051876515.1 Nocardioides sp.
CCGCGAAGGCGTCGATGATCTCGTCGAGCAGGGTGTCGGGGGTGAACCCGAGCAACGAGGTCGCGAGGTGGTGCGTCACGCCGTCGGGCCCGGCCCCGCCGAGGAGCTGGTCGAGGACGGACAGGGTGTCGCGGGCGGACCCGGCGCCGGCGCGCACGACCAGGGGCAGCGCGGCGGGCTCGATCTGCACACCCTCGGCGGCGCAGAGCTGCTCGAGGTAGTCGCTGAGCAGGCGCGGCGGGATGAGCCGGAACGGGTAGTGGTGGGTGCGCGAGCGGATGGTCGGGATGACCTTCTCCGGCTCGGTGGTCGCGAAGATGAACCGCAGGTGCGGGGGCGGCTCCTCGACGAGCTTGAGCAGCGCGTTGAACGCCGCCGGCGTCACCATGTGCGCCTCGTCGATGATGTAGACCTTGTATCGGTCGCGCACGGGCGCGAAGAACGCCTTCTCACGCAGGTCGCGGGCGTCGTCGACGCCGTTGTGCGACGCGGCGTCGATCTCGATCACGTCGATCGAGCCGGAACCGCCCCGGGCCAGGTCGCGGCACGAGTCGCACTCGCCGCACGGGTCGGAGATCGGCGCCCGCGCGCAGTTGAGGGCGCGGGCCAGGATGCGGGCCGACGTCGTCTTGCCGCAGCCGCGCGGGCCGGAGAAGAGGTACGCGTGGTTGACCCTGTTGTTGGCGAGCGCAGCCCGCAGCGGGTCGGTGACGTGATCCTGGCCGATGACCTCGGCGAACGTCTCCGGCCGGTAGCGGCGGTACAGCGCAAGGGGTGACTCCACGCCCTGAACCCTAACCACCCCCACCGACAACGGCACGGTCACGACCGCAAATGCAAAAGGCCCCTCACGTACCCGGCAGAGCTTGCTTACCCTTGCTGCCTTCCGGCCCTGGGGGAGTTGGGCTAGGTGCCGCCACGTGAGGGGTTGCGGAGAGTCTAGGTGAGACACCCGCAGCTTCCCAACCCGGCCCACCGGGCGACCGCGGCGTCCTCCCCGGAGCGCCGGGGGCGATTTCATGCCGGTGGAGGCGACCGGTACTCTCCTCCGTGGAGGTGTCGCCTAGTGGCCTATGGCGCTCGCTTGGAAAGCGGGTTGGGTTAATAGCCCTCGGGGGTTCGAATCCCCCCATCTCCGCCACAACGCCGAAGCCGGCCCGGTCATCACGACCGGGCCGGCTTCGTACGTCTCGGGGTCCGCCCTGCGGAGCGTCATACGAACCCTCCTCCCCGGCGGCAGGGTCAGGCGTACCCGTCCCAGCGCGCCCGTCCGTCATACGATGCCGCCTCGCCTCACGCGGGGTCATACGTGACCGGCTCAGGGCCCGCGTCCGTCATGCGGATCGAGACCAATAGGTACGTATTCGTACGACGCACCCGTCGCCAAGAGGGGGCTTGGATGACGCACGCCACCGCCCGCCCGGTTCGCATGACGCACGCCACCGCCAGCCCGGTCCGGCTGACGCTCGCCGCGCCGGCTGCGTACGTCTCGGGCTCAGCCCTCGTGCAGGTGCTTGCGCAGCAGCGGCCGCAGCATGAACGCCAGCGCCAGCAGGCTGCCGGCGGCCAGACCGCCCCACAGGAGCAGCACGCGCGAGGAGCCGAACAGGTCCACCTTCGGCGGTGGCGGCGGCGCCTGCGCGTCGGCGGACACCTCGGTCTGGCTCCGCGACACCTCGCCGTCCGGCGTCGAGGCGAGCTCGCGGGTGAGCGCGTCGTGGACCTGGACCACTCCCCCGCCGGTCCAGACGTTCTCCGCGTCGCCGTTCTCGTCGCGGGCGCCCGCACCCTCGGTGGTGGCCACGATCCGCGCCACGATCTGCTGGGCCGTGTCGTCGGGGTACGCCTGACGAAGCAGGGCCACCAGTCCACTCACGTTGGCCGCGGCCCACGACGTGGCGACGGTGTCCGTACGGCAGCGCTGGCCGTTGGCGTTGTACGACACGGCGCCCGCGGTGGGCGAGGCGACGTCGGTGCCCCGGTTGGGCAGCACGTAGTCGGCGGGGCTGGTGCCGACCGGCCCGACTGCGGAGACGCCCAGGACGTTGTCGAGGTCGGCGGGGAAGCGGGACGCGTCGCTGCGCGGGGTGCCGCTGGCCTTGGTCTCCGCCTCGCGGTTCCCGGTCGCAGCCACCACGACCACGTCGCGGGCCACCAGCGCGTCCACGGCGGCCGCCACCTGACCGTCCGGGTCGGAGGGGATGGACAGGGAAATGTTGACGACCTTGATGTCGAACTGGTCGACGAGGCCGGCGAGCTGGCGCAGCCCGTCCGCCAGCCCCCGGTTGGTCAGGGGCTGCCCCTGGTCGGCGCTGCCGTCGGCCCCGGTGGCGTCGTAGACCCGCATCGGGAGGATGCGGGCGCCGGGTGCCATCCCGTGCTCACCGCCGATGAGGCCGGCCACGATCGTCCCGTGGCCGTCGCGGATGTCGCCCTTGAGCCCGCCGATGCTCTGCTTGGGCAGGAGCTTCATGCTGGTCGGGCCGTCGTAGACACCGCTGTCGACCACGGCGACGGTGACGCCGGAACCGGTCGCGATCCGGTGCGCCTGCTCCACCTGCAACCGTCGGAACACCTCGTTGGGCGTCGGCTTGGCGTCGGCCTGGCGCTCCGAGCTCGGCAGCACCGCCGGGTCGCACCGGTCCCCCTCAGCCGCGGCCGCCGGAGCAGCGCTCAGCGGAACGGGCAGCACCGTCAGGCCACCCACCGCCAGCGCGGCCAGCGCAGCACCGGGCGCGAACCACCTCGCGGGCCACGTACGGCCCCGGCCGCAGGGACGCACCGTCACTGCTCCGGGCCCGTGCTCGTCGGCTTCGCGTCCTCGGGGATGTGCCGCGCCGCGTTGGAGCTGAGCGAGACGCCCGCCTCGAAGAAGTCCATCCACGTGTTGGGCACCACCGGCGCCTCCTGCGAGCCGAACCCGAGCGAACCCGGCACCTCCGGCCCGATCAGCGCGTACCGCTGGGCCTTGGAGTCGATGACGTACGGCGTGCCGCCTCCCTCGCCGCTGTCGGAGCCCGACAACACGTACGCGCCGCGCGAGGGCTGCACGTAGACGGTGTGGGTGCCGGCGCTGACGTCGTCCGGCGCGGCCTCCCCACGCGGGCGGTGCGCCAGCGAGACCCGCGTCTCCCCCTCGGCCGAGGGGTGCAGGACGGCGCACATCGGTCCGGAGGCCACGGGCTGCGGCAGCGACTGCGGCCAGTCGGTCGGGTACTCCTCCTGCAGGCGGGTGACCTGCGGGTTGCCGTCGTAGTCGACGGCGGGGCTGACGATGGCGTTGTACAGCTCGGCCGCGAACGGGGACAGCTCCATCACGCCGTCGTCGGCGAGCAGGAAGTACCGGCTGCCACCGCCCAGGCGCAGCAGCGTGCCGATGGTGTGGTCGGAGAAGTCGGTCGGCGACCCGGAGTACGCAGCGGGCTCGCCCTCACGGGTGATGCCGAACTGCTCCTCCGTCAGCGACGAGCCGACCGGGAACAGGTTCAGCCAGTCCGAGGAGACCTCCGGGCTGCTGGCCACCGACGGGAACTTCAGGGCGCTGGCCACGCCGTCCGCGCCGCGCTTGGGCAACGCGTACCGCAGGGCACGGCCCGGACGGGTGCCCGCGTCGGGCTCGGTGGCGATCAGCCAGTACGTCTGGGTCGACTCCGAACGCACCACGAACGCGGAGCCGACGAGGTCCTCCACCAGCTGCTGGTCGGTCAGGGCGACCTTGACGCCGTCGCCGTCCGCGGTGCAGGCGGTCCACCCCTCCGAGAGCAGCATGTCGGGGTCGGGGAGGCTGGCCGGCGCGCCCTCGATGCCGAGGTCGCTGCCCAGCGGCACGTCGCGGATGTACTTGTCGCGGACGGTGAACGGAGTCAGGTCGGCCTCGCCGATGAGCAGCTGCGCCGAGATGTAGTTGGGCACCCGCTGGAGCTTGGCGTCGTCGCCGCCGCGCAGGACGACGTACTGCTCGCCGGTGTCCTTGGAGATCACGAAGCTACCCGCCTCCAGCCAGCCCGCCGGCGGGCGGCCCAGCAGGAAGCCGGCGATCGCGGCACCGGCCAGCATCAGCACCGACAGGGCGATCCCGCCGATGAGGACGCGGCCGGGCTTGACCGGCTCGACCTCTCGGCCGCCGGGGGCACCGCTGACGAACGCGGTGACGAGACGTCGCCGGCTGAACGTGTGGGCCTCGACGAGGTCCTTCTTGGTCGCCATGGATCAGCCCGCCACCATCGCGAAGAAGCCGGCCCCGACGATCATCAGCGGCAGCAGCGCCACCAGCGTCGCCGTCTCCAGCAGGTCGCCGATGCGGCCGCGGCGGACCGACGGCGAGCTGGGGACCAGCGTGGTGAGCAGCAGCCCCGCACCGACGACGGCCAGCGCCACCGCGGCCCCCGCGCGCCACTCGGTGTGCAGGAAGAGCATGGAGACGGCCACCGAGACGAGGCCGAGGATCCCGGAGACCAGTCCGGCCAGCACCTCCGAGCCGGTGCGGTACTGACGGGTCCGGAACATGACCGCCAGGCAGCAGGCGGCGGCCAGGACGGTGCCGGCGATCCCGCGCTGCACCGCGAAGGGGGCGAAGAGGACCAGCAGGGTGCCGACCGTGATCGACACCGCGAGCAGGATCTCGTGGGCGACCCGGGCGTCGGCGCCCACCTGGGCCGGGTCGATCTCCTTGGGGTCTGCGGTGATGTCGTGCAGCGAGTACAGCTGCTCCGGCTTGGTCCCGGTCACGCCGAGCGCGAACCACGGGAAGATGCTGCCGGCCAGCACCACCAGCGTCAGCAGGACCGTGAACAGCACGGTCGGGTCGATGTCGAAGAGCTGCAGCACGATGCCCGAGCCGAGCAGCAGCGCACCCACGACGATGGAGGGGATGACCAGCGCCCGGCCCTCGCGGAGGCCGACCACGGCCACCAGACCCACCAGCAGTGCACCGCCACCGGCACAGGCCAGCGGCCACCCGAAGAAGTCGGCGGCGAACGGCCAGCTCCACCCCGACAGCGAGCCCGGCGCCAGCAGCAGGCCCGCGACGGCCGCGTACAGGGAGGCGAGCACCGCGACCGCGATGCCGGCCTCCGGCTCCGTCTGCACCCGCGCCAGCACGACGCCCGAGACGACCAGCAGGGCGGCGACGACAGCCGCGGCCACCCCGGCGAGCATGTTCTCGCCGAGCAGCAGCAGGGCGAACGCCCCCAGTCCGAGCAGCAGCGAGGCCGCGCCGAGGGCCGTACGACGGCCGCTCGCGGGCTCCCACGGCTTCATCTCGTTCTCGACGACGTCGGCCATCGCCTCGACCACGTCGTCGTACACCCGCGGGGCGCCCTCGTCGATGCCCGCGGTGACGGTCAGCAGGCCACCGTCCTCGATGCCCTGGATGGTGAGGCCGGCGTCGCTGGCGAGCTGGCGCCCCTCCTGGGTGACGACCTTATAACCGCCGTACACGGTGGAGGCGTCGAGGAGGCCGACGGAGCGGGCGAGCTCGGGCACGAGCTCGGCGACCGGGACCGCCCCCGGAAGGACGAGGTCGACGCGTCGCGAACCGGACGCGACGGTCACCCGGACCAGCCCGGAACCGACCGAGGAGACCTGACTCATGTTGCTTTCCCCCGCTGGATGCTCGATGTGCCTTGCGTGTCTGGGTGTCCGGTCCGACCGGACGGGAGCAGCCTAGGTGAACCGCTCGGCCGGTGGGCCAGCCGTGAGAGCGGGCGCCACCGGCTCACACATGCCGAAGGCCGGCCACCCCGAGGGGTGACCGGCCTCGACCACTGCCGTTCAGCTGAAGCGACCCGCGCCGCGCTGGTCGGCCTGGCGGTACTCGTCGTTCGACTGCGAGACGCCCATCGACGCGCGGTCGAGCAGCTCGATCATCTCCGTCATGGCCTGGTCCCACTTCGCCTTGGCCTGGTCGTAGGCCAGCTTGGCGTTACCGTTCCAGTCGTTGCGCAGCGGGTTCAGCTGCGACTCCAGCTCGTCGAGTCGGGACTCGATGCGGCGCGCCGCGGTCCGGACGTCGGCGGCACCCTGCTCGAGGCTGCCGTGGTTGACCTTGATGCCGTCAAAGCTCATCGTCATGTCCTTCGAAAGTCGGGTCAGCCGAGGCGGCTGGCGAGGCTGTTGTGGGTGGCGGACTGGTTCTCGTCGGTGGAGACGTTGTCCTTCTCGGTCTCGACGAGCGAGGCGGACAGCTGGTCGAGAGCCCGGAGGATGGTCTCCTGCTTCTCCTGCCACGCGATCATCAGGTTGTTGAACGAGGAGGCGCCCTGGCCGCCCCAGCCAGCCATCAGCTCGTTGATGCGGCCGCCGAGCTCGTTGCACTTGCCCTTGACGTCCTGACGAGCCGTGTCAACGAGGTCTGCGGCCTTGCTGAGGGCCTTCTCTGTCTGGCCGAACAGTTCACTCATGTCGATCCTTCCCCCTCGGCGGTCGAACCGACCGAGTTCACAGTGATGGTGGTGGTGCGATGTCGGGGAGACGTCCCGGCCCCCCGCACAGAGAGGGATGTACCCGGGCGGTTCGGGCCTAAACCATCAAGACGTGATTTCCCAGACGATGCGAAAAAGTCCCGAGGAAACGACGGCGGCGGCCAGCGCGAAGGCACCCGCGAGCGACTCCCCCACCTCGGCCCGCCGGGCCCACCAGACCGACCGCCAGCCGCGGCCGGTGGCGACGGCCGCCAGGACGACGACCACCCCGAGCAGCATCAGCGCCACGGTCAGCGCGACCGCCCAGCCGCTGCCGGTGGACAGCAGGTGGAAGGCCAGCACCGCCCAGGCGCCGATCCCACCGACGCGCAGGAAGAGCCGCGGCACCCAGTGCCGGTACGACCTCGCAGCGAGCAGCAGCGAGGCGCCGACGAGGAAGATCAGGCACCGGGTGCCGATCACGTCCGGCGAGAGCGTGGAGGAGGTCAGCAGCAACGGGGCCGCGACCAGGGTCACGACAGCGATCGCGACCGAGGCGGCCGCGACCGTACGGGAGGCGCTGGCCACCATCCGGTCCATCGCGGCGGCGGCGACCACGATCCGGCCGCGCTTGCCGCGTCCGTCGCGGGTGTCGCGCGCCGACCAGGCGGTGACGGCGAGCCGCTCGAGGTCGAGCAGGGCCTCGTCCGGAACGTCGATGGCCAACGAGGGGACGAAGCGGGCCGCCAGCATCGAGAGCACCAGCAGGATGCTCCACACCACGACCGGCGCCCACTCGAGCAGCGGGTTGAGCACGCAGGCCCCCGCCACGACCAGGCTCGAGGCGATCCACACCGTGGCCGCCTCGTCGGTCGTGCCGGACAGGGCGCGGCCCACGCCCGCGACGACGGCGGCGGCCAGCGCGCAGACCGCGATGACGGTGGGCAGCAGGTGCACGCCCGGGGCGTACACGGCGGCGAAGGCCGCGGCGGCCGCGAAGGCCGGCGCCGCCGCGGTCCGCTGGACGGCGTGGCGTCCCCACGGCAGCGCTGCGAGCAGCGCGCAGAGCATCAGGACCCCGACCACGACCGTACGGCCAAGGTCGTCGCCGGAACGGGCGGCGTACCAGCTGGCCAGCAGCCCGGCGAAGACGGCGAGCGAGGCGACGAGACCCGCCAGCGCTGGCGTGTCGGGCATGTTGCGCAGGCTGGCCATCACGGAGGACTGCCGCGGACGGTGCACCCCGGCGGAGGCGATCAGCAGCGACCCGGCTCCGATCCCGAGCTCGCCGAGCGACCGGCCCGCGGGCACCAGCTCGCCCGTGGGGCGCTGCAGCAGCGGCATGCTCGCCAGCCCCGCCTCGGAGGCGTACGCCTTGGCCACGTCCACCGACGTGGCCGCCAGCGGCACCACGAGGTCGAGCACTCCGGCCGGTCCGTGCACGCTCAGCGCGACGGTCTCGGCGGTCCGCACCGACGTCGACTCCGTCACCAGTCCCCCTTGGTCGTACGGATCTGTGGCCCTCCCGACGGGGCCGCCCCCGGGTCGTGCCCGGGTCTGCGACAGGCTAGTCCCCTCGCCCGGCCGACACCTATCATCGACCGCGACTTGACCGAGCGCCAAGGGGGACAGTGCTGTGAGCACGACACTGCGCGGAGGACACAGGCTCGACCAACCGGAGATGCCGTCCGGTCAGATCGCGCTGCAGCCACCGCCGGAACTGCAGGAGAACGAGGGCGCCGCCGGCGTCATGATGAACGCGATCCCGATGCTCGGAAGCCTCGGTTCGATCGTGCTCGTCGCGACGATGGGTGGCGCGAACCGTACCCGGTCGTTCCTCGCCGCCGGCATGTTCCTGGCGGCCACGCTCGGCTTCATCATCGTCCAGATCGACCGGCAGCGTAAGCAGCGTGCGCAGCAGGTCACGGGCTCGCGCACCGAGTACCTGCGCTACCTGTCCAACATCCGCAAGGTCGCCCGCGACGCCGGCGACCAGCAGCGGCGCGCGCTCAACTGGCACCACCCCGAGCCGACCGCGCTGCCCTCCCTGGCCGAGGAGCGCACCCGCCTGTGGGAGCACGGCCCGGGCGACGAGAACTACCTGCACGTCCGGTACGGCCTGTGCTCGCAGCCGCTCTCACTCGAGCTGCTCCCGCCGGAGAGCGCGCCGATCGACCAGGTCGACCCGGCCGCCGCCTCCGCGCTGCACCGCCTGCTCGTGGTGCACCGCCACCAGCCGAACCTCCCGGCCTCCATCGACCTGCGGGCCTTCGACCGCATCGAGCTGTGCGGCGACGAGGAGGAGGCCCGCTCCGCGGCCCGCGCGATGATCTGCTCGGCCACCGCGTTCCACAACCCCGACCAGCTCGTGGTGGCGGTCCTCAGCTCCGAGGAGAACCTCACCCACTGGGACTGGGTCAAGTGGATGCCGCACGCCCTGAGCAACCGCGAGACCGACGCCGTGGGCCCGCGCCGCCTGGTCAGCACCTCGCTCGACGAGCTCGGCAGCCTGCTCCCGCCCGACCTGTCCGAGCGTCCCCGCTTCGGCGCCGACGAGCGGGCGGCGACCCCGCACATCCTCATCGTCATCGACGGCGGCCACCTGCCGCCCGGCAACCACATCGTGCCCCCGGACGGCCTGCACGGCGTGACCCTGCTCGACCTGCCGGCCCGCTGGGACGTGCTGGAGGACCCGACCCGGCTGCGCCTCGAGTTCACCGAGGGAGCGGACGAGCTGGGCAAGCGTCCGGTCCTTGCGCTGCGCGTACGGGAGGAGCCGATCAAGGCGCTGGCCGACCAGTGCGACCTGGCCACCGCCGAGGCGTTCGCGCGCCGACTGGCACCGCTCAAGTCCGCGAGCGCCGAGGCCGCCGCGGCCGGCGGCAACGCGGTCGACATCACCTCGGCCAACCCCGACCACATGGACATGCTCGGCCTGGGCGACATCCACACCTTCGACCCGAACATGTCGTGGCGCCCGCGACCCTCGCGCGACCGCCTGCGCGTACCGATCGGCATCGGCGACTCGGGCGGCCTGATCCACCTCGACATCAAGGAGTCCGCCCAGCAGGGCATGGGCCCGCACGGCCTGGTGATCGGCGCGACCGGTTCCGGAAAGTCGGAGTTCCTGCGCACCCTGGTGCTCGGGCTGGTGATGACGCACTCCCCCGAGCAGCTCAACCTGGTCCTGGTCGACTTCAAGGGTGGTGCGACCTTCGCCGGCATGGCGGAGATGCCGCACGTCTCGGCCGTCATCACCAACCTGGAGAACGAGCTCACCCTCGTCGACCGCATGCAGGACGCCCTGTCGGGAGAGATGGTGCGTCGGCAGGAGCTGCTGCGCGAGGCCGGCAACTACGCCTCGATCCGTGACTACGAGAAGGCCCGCGCGGCCGGCGAGCCGCTCGACCCGATGCCGTCGCTGTTCATCGTGGTCGACGAGTTCTCCGAGATGCTCAGCGCCAAGCCCGAGTTCATCGACCTCTTCGTCGCCATCGGTCGGCTCGGCCGGTCGCTGGGGCTGCACCTGCTGCTGGCCTCCCAGCGCCTCGAGGAGGGCCGCCTGCGCGGGCTGGAGTCGCACCTGTCGTACCGCGTCGGCCTGCGCACCTTCTCCGCGAGCGAGTCGCGCGCCGTGCTCGGCGTCCCCGACGCGTACGAGCTGCCCGCCGTGCCCGGTCTGGGCTACCTCAAGCCCGACCAGTCCACCTTCCTGCGGTTCAAGGCGGCGTACGTCTCCGGTCCGCCGAGCACGCGCTCCCGCGTCACCCGTGACGAGGGCGGCCACGTCCGCGGCATCCTGCCGTTCACGATCTCCGAGGTGATGGCCCTGGAGACCCTGC
Source organism: Nocardioides sp. (assembly GCF_051876515.1). Classification (GTDB taxonomy): domain Bacteria; phylum Actinomycetota; class Actinomycetes; order Propionibacteriales; family Nocardioidaceae; genus Nocardioides. The sequence goes on from NZ_JBJEHY010000108.1 coordinate 10,244, forward strand.
AGCCGGAGGTCGAGGAGGTCGCTCCGACCCCGAGCCCCACCCAGGGCGAGCAGCCGTCGCTGCTCGACATCGCGGTGCAGCGGATGATCGGCCAGGGCACGCCCGCCCACCAGGTGTGGCTGCCGCCGCTGGACGTCCCGGACACGCTCGACGAGCTGATGCCCGACCTGGCCGAGCACCCCGACCTGGGTCTGGTCTCGATGCAGTGGCGCAACCTGCCCGGTCTGGTGATCCCGCTGGGTACGGTCGACCGTCCGCGCGAGCAGCGCCGCGACACGATGACCCTCAACCTGTCGGGCGCCACCGGTCACGTCGCCGTGGTCGGCGGTCCGCGCTCGGGCAAGTCCACGCTGCTGCGCTCGATCGTGGTCAGCATGAGCCTGACCACGACCCCGGCGGAGTCGCAGTTCTTCGTGCTCGACTTCGGCGGCGGCGCGTTCGCCCCGCTGGCCCGCTTCCCGCACGTGTCGGGTGTGGCCACCCGCTCGGAGCCCGACGTGGTGCGCCGTGTCATCGCCGAGGTCCAGGGCATCGTCGACCGCCGCGAGACGTACTTCCGCGAGCAGGGCATCGACTCGATCGAGACGTACCGGGCACGCCGGGCGCAGGGTCGGGCCAACGACGGCTGGGGCGACGTGTTCCTGGTCATCGACGGGTGGAGCACGCTGCGCGCCGAGTTCGACGACATCGAGATGGAGCTGCAGCAGCTCGCCACCCGCGGCCTCACGTTCGGCCTGCACCTCGTGACTGCCACGGCCCGCTGGGCCGACTACCGCGCGGCCATGCGCGACGTGTTCGGCTCCAAGCTGGAGCTGCGCCTGGGCGACCCGCTCGACTCCGAGGTCGACCGCAAGGTCGCCGCCCTCGTGCCGACCGGCCGCGCCGGTCGCGGTCTGGTCCCGAGCAAGCTGCACTTCCTGGGCGCGCTGCCGCGCATCGACTCCCAGCCCGACCCGCTCACGCTGGGCGACGGCGTGGAGCACCTCATCGACCAGGTCGCCACGGCCTGGCGCGGCCCGGCCGGGCCCAAGCTGCGGCTGCTGCCCGAGCTCATCCGGCTCGAGACGGTCCGCGAGGACGCCCAGCGGCGCGGCATCAACGACAAGCTGGTGGTGCTCGGCATCAACGAGAAGGAGCTCGCCCCGCTCACCCTCGACGTGGACGCCGAGCCCCACATGCTCGTCTTCGGTGACGGGCAGTCCGGCAAGAGCGGCCTGCTCCGCGCGTACGTCAACGAGATCATCCGCACGCGCTCGCCGAAGGAAGCGCAGATCGTCATGGTCGACTACCGGCGCTCGGCGCTGGGCGAGGTGCCGGACGAGTACCTGCTCAATTACCTGACCTCAGCCAACCAGGCGACGCCCGCGCTCAAGGAGATCGCCGAGTACCTCGAGGGACGCATCCCCGGCCCGGACGTCACGCCCGAGCAGCTGCGCAACCGTTCCTGGTGGTCGGGCGCCGAGGTGTTCGTGGTGATCGACGACTACGACCTGGTCGCCACGCAGCAGTCCTCGCCCGCCCAGGCGCTGCAACCGCTGATGGCCCAGGCCCGCGACGTCGGCCTGCACATGGTGGTCGCCCGTCGGGCCGGCGGTGCGTCGCGTGCCCTGTACGAGCCGGTCATCCAGTCGATGCGCGACCTGGCGATGCCCGGCGTGATGCTCTCCGGCCCCCGCGACGAGGGCGCGCTGATCGGCAACGTACGCCCGCAGCAGGCGCCGCCCGG
>NZ_JBJEHY010000109.1:0-2205 GCF_051876515.1 Nocardioides sp.
TCTCGGTGGTCTGCATCGTCGTCGTCGCCATCATTCGTCCCAGTGAGAAGAAGGAAGAGTCATGAGCATCGAGGTGAAGGGGGTCACCAAGCAGTTCGGTGACTTCGTCGCGCTCGACAACGTCGACGTGAACATCAAGTCGGGGCAGCTGACCGCGCTGCTGGGCCCCAGCGGCGGCGGCAAGTCCACGCTCCTGCGGGTCATCGCCGGTCTGGAGTCCGCGGACGCCGGCACGGTCACCATCGAGGGTGTCGACGCCACGCGGCTCTCGCCCCAGAAGCGCAACGTCGGGTTCGTGTTCCAGCACTACGCGGCGTTCAAGCACATGTCGGTCGCCAAGAACGTGGCCTTCGGCCTGGAGATCCGCAAGCGCCCCAAGGCCGAGATCAAGCGGCGGGTCGACGAGCTCCTCGAGCTCGTGCACCTGTCGCAGTTCGCCGACCGTCTGCCCGCGCAGCTGTCCGGTGGTCAGCGTCAGCGCATGGCGCTGGCCCGGGCGCTCGCGGTCGAGCCCAGCGTGCTGCTGCTCGACGAGCCGTTCGGCGCGCTGGACGCGAAGGTCCGCAAGGAGCTGCGCGACTGGCTGCGGCGCCTGCACGACGAGGTCCACGTGACCACGGTGTTCGTGACCCACGACCAGGAGGAGGCCCTCGAGGTCTCCGACGAGATCGTGGTGATCAACTCCGGCCGGATCGAGCAGATCGGCACCCCCGACCAGCTGTACGACGAGCCGGCCACCGACTTCGTCATGTCCTTCCTCGGCGAGGTGACCACGCTGGGTGGTGCGGCGCTCCGCCCGCACGACATCGACGTGGCCACCACGGCGCAGCAGCCTGACGCGGTCGAGGGCACGGTCTCGCGTCTGGTCCGTGTCGGTTTCGAGGTACGCGTCACCGTCCTCACCGTCGACGGCGAGCAGGTCAATGTGCAGCTCACCCGGACGCACGCGCGTTCGCTGGGGCTGGTCGAGGGCGGCACCGTCTGGTTGTCGCCGGTGCCCGGCGCCACCGTCGTCCCCCGGGGTCGCGGGGGCCTGCGTGTCGCGGAGGCCGCTTCGGCCTGAGTGCGGTAGAAGTCGACGCGGCGGTGGCGCCGGACATGGGGTCTGGCGCCACAGCCGTACCCGGGGTGGTTCGCGAGGCGCGTCCCGGGGGAAGGTGGCACCCATGAGCAGCGACGAGCCCACGGCCGCCTCCGAGCCCGCACCGATCGCCGAACGGCCTTGGCCCGCTCTCCTCGGTGCGGCCGCCCTCGTGGCGCTCACCCTCTGCCCGGCCGTCTACTGGGCGTTGCAGCAGAGCTCGACCGGGTACGTCGTCGCCGCGATGGCCGCTGGCGCGGTCTGGGCCTTCGCGCTGGGCTGGGTGCTGCGGCTGGTGGGCCTGCGCGACGGTGAGGGCCTCGCGCTCAACACGTTCGCCGTGTTCGTGGTGGCCGCACCGGTCGCGGCGCTGGTCTTCGCCGCCCTTCCCTCGCGCGGCGCGATCGCGGTGGCCGCTGGGTGCGTGGCCCTGCCGGTGGCGAGCCTCGCCGGCGTCGCTCTCGTGCGGTGGTGCACCACCTCGACCCAGAGCCGCGGGCTGGGGATCCTGCTGTCGGTCCTGGCCCTGCTCGCGGGCACCGGCCTGTCCGGGTGGGCCGGGGAGCGGGTCGAGAGGCTCGAGGTCAACGCGCGCTGGCTGGCGCAGCTCGAGGACAGCCGGCTCGACGCCTACCTGCCGGAGGTGGACGATCGGAGCCCCCGCCTCACGTCGCTGATGCGGCAGGGTGGGGAGACCGTCGAGTACACGCTGACCTACGGCCGCTTCCCGCACTCCTTCTCCGTCTCGGCCGTCCCGACCAGCGAGGCGCGCTGCGTCCCCGGCGCCGGCACCAGTGACGAGTGCACCCAGGAGGGTGACGCGTACGTGAGCAGGGTGTACGAGGTGGTCGAGGTCGACCGGGGCGGCACCGTCCTGGTCGGCTCCCTCGCCGAGGAGGGACCGGACGCCGAGGAGCTGGCCCGGGCCCTGCTGGCCGCCGAGCGGGTCGAGTTCAGCGACGTCGTCGCGACGAGGTGACACCGGTGGGCTGGCGTGGGAGCCGATCGGGGTGCCCGGGACGTCCCACCCCCATGACCGACGTCCGCCTCCGCCTCGCCACCGGCGCCCTCGCGGCGCTCCTCCTGCTCGCCGTGGGCGGTTGCGGCGACGAGGACCCGGGGAC
>NZ_JBJEHY010000110.1:0-11885 GCF_051876515.1 Nocardioides sp.
ACCACCTGCACCGAGTGTGGCCGCTGCCAGTCGCAGTGCCCCGCCTGGAACACCGAGAAGCCGCTCTCGCCCAAGCTGCTCATGATGGGCCTGCGCGAGCACGCGTACGCCACCGCCGCCGGCACCGCCGGTGAGCGCACCCTGATCGGCAAGACCGACGTCGACGCCGCGCAGGGCGCGACCGCCGAGGTCACCGACTGGTTCTACAACCCCGAGGGCGGCGACTTCGTCATCGACGAGGACGTCCTGTGGTCCTGCACCTCGTGCGGCGCCTGCGTCCAGCAGTGCCCGGTCGACATCGAGCACGTCGACCACATCATGGACATGCGCCGCTACCAGCTGCTCGTGGAGTCCAACTTCCCGGCCGAGCTCAACCAGCTCTTCAAGGGCCTGGAGAACAAGGGCAACCCGTGGAACATGTCGCCCAACGCCCGCATGGAGTGGGCGCAGGGCCTCGAGTTCGACGTGCCGGTCGTCGGCGAGGACATCGAGTCGCTCGACACCGTCGACTGGCTGTTCTGGGTCGGCTGCGCCGGTGCGTACGAGGACCGCGCCAAGAAGACGACGCGTGCGGTCGCCGAGCTGCTCAACATCGCCGGCGTCAGCTTCGGCGTCCTCGGCAACGGCGAGACCTGCACCGGTGACCCGGCCCGCCGCGCCGGCAACGAGTTCGTCTTCCAGGGCCTGGCCGCGCAGAACGTCGAGACGTTCAAGGAGTTCAAGGTCAAGAAGGTCGTCTCGACCTGTGCCCACTGCTTCAACACGCTCAAGAACGAGTACAAGGACTTCGGCATCGAGCTCGAGGTCATCCACCACACCCAGCTGCTCAACCGCCTCGTGCGCGAGGGCAAGCTGACCCCGGTCAAGGAAGGCGCGGGCGCGGCGAAGCGCTCGATCACCTACCACGACCCGTGCTACCTGGGCCGCCACAACGAGGTGTACACCCCGCCGCGCGACCTGCTGCAGATCCTGCCCGGCGCCGAGTACGTCGAGATGGAGCGCAGCCAGGAGCGCTCGTTCTGCTGTGGTGCCGGTGGCGCCCGCATGTGGATGGAGGAGACCCTCGGGTCCCGCATCAACGTCAACCGTACGCAGGAAGCCGTCGCCACCGGGGCCGACCAGATCGCCGTCGGTTGCCCGTTCTGCCGCGTGATGCTGGCCGACGGCCTGACCGCCGAGCAGGCCGAGGGCCGTGCCGCCGAGGCCGTCGAGGTCCTCGACGTGGCCCAGATGCTGCTGGCGTCGGTCAAGGGCGAGCAGGCCACCAAGCTGGCTCCCGGCGAGACGTCCGAGGGCGCCGCCCCGGCCAAGGCTCCGGCTGCCAAGGCCGCCCCCGCCGCTCCGGCCGAGGCCGCCCCGGTGGAGGCCGCCCCGGCCGCACCGGCTGAGACCAAGCCGGCGGGTGGGTCGCTGTTCGACGACGCCCCGGCTGGCGGGTCGCTGTTCGACACCCCGGCACCTGCCGCCCCGGCGGCTCCGGCCGGTGGGTCGCTCTTCGACACTCCGGCACCGGCTGCCCCGGCGGCCCCCGAGGCGAAGAGCGGCGGCTCCCTGTTCGACGAGGGCGGGTCGCTGTTCGACACCCCCGCTCCGACGGCTCCGGCCGAGCCCACCCCGCCGGTCGAGCCTGTCGAGACCAAGCCCGCTGCGGACCTGGGTTCCGGTGGCTCGCTGTTCGACGTGGCTCCCACCGAGCCCGCTGCTGCGCCCGTCGAGCCGGCCTCGACCGCGCCCGCCCAGGACCTCAACGCCGGAGGCTCGCTCTTCGACGTGGCTCCCACCGAGCCTGCTGCTCCGGCTGCACCGGCCGCTCCGGCCGAGAGCAAGCCCGCGGCACCGGCCCCTGCCGTCGACCTGAATGCCGGCGGCTCACTGTTCGACCTGGCCGCTCCGGCGACCACGCCGGTCGAGCCGGTCGAGACCCCCGCGGCCGAGGCCACCCCGGCGGTCGAGCCTGTCGAGGCCACCCCGGCCGCGCCCGCGGCCCCGGTGGCGCCGGCGGCGTCGAGCGGTACGGCCAGCACCCCGCGTACCGACGTCGACATCAGCGCCGCCGGCTCGCTGTTCGACATCGAGGCCCCGCAGGGCTCCGTCCAGGTCGCCCCCGGCACCGTCGCCCCGGCGGCTCCGGTGGCCGGTGCGGCTCCCGCCCCGGTTGCTGAGGCACCCGTCGCGACGCCGGTCGAGCCGGTCGAGACCCCCGCGGCACCTGCACCGGTCGAGACCCCGGCCGAGGCGGCTGCTCCGGTCGAGCCTGTCGAGACCACCCCGGCCGCGCCCGCAGCCCCGGTGGCGCCGGCGGCGTCGAGCGGTACGGCCAGCACCCCGCGTACCGACGTCGACATCACCGCCGCCGGCTCGCTGTTCGACATCGAGGCCCCCCAGGGCTCCGTCCAGGTCGCCCCCGGCACCGTCGCCCCGGCGGCTCCGGCTGCTCCGGTGGCCGAGCCGGCGCCTGCCGAGACCCCGGTTGCTGAGGCACCCGTCGCGACGCCGGTCGAGCCTCCGGCCGCCGAGGCAGCTGCTCCGGTGGAGCCGGTCGTCGAGGCACCGGCGGCCGAGGCACCGGCGGAGGCCCCCGCGGCTCCCGCCGCGCCGGCCGCACCCGCCACGCCGGTCGTCTCGAGCGGGGCGACGCACACGCCCCGTACGGACGTGGACATCAACGCCGCGGAGTCGTTGTTCGACCTGTGACAGTCAACTGACGGAGGGCCTCGCACCACACGGTGCGGGGCCTTCCGCCATTTCTCACGCGCCCGGCACCCACGCCAGCGCCGTACGGCCAGGCCCTATCTGAATCGTCAGGCAGGGCCCTGCCCACAACGATGTGGGGAACTTTGACCTGTTGTGGGGGTTGCAACGGCCACAACGTGACGAAGTCCCCGCCTAGGCGGGGACTCCTGCGACACCTGAGCCGCGTGGGACCAGAGTGGCCAGAGCGAACAGCAGCCTCAGCCCCGGGTACCCCCCACGGACGCCTCGACCTCCAGCATCCCCTCGGCAGCCTCCCGGTACGCGTCGGCGTACGTGCGCAGGTTGTCGAGGAAGCCGGCCACCTGGTCCTCGGGGATCGCGTCCAGCCCGGCGTTCATGAGGCGCATGGCACGGCCGACGTCGGAGGTGAAGTAGGCCAGGCCCTTCTCGGTAGCGCGGACGGGGCGGGCGGCACCCTCGCGGTCGCAGCGTTCGACGAGGCCAGCCTTGAGCGCCGCGTTGACCTGGCGGTTGACGGTCGACGCCTCGAGGCGCAGCTCGTGCGAGATCTCCTTCATGGTGCGGGAGTCGCCGTCGGCGAGCAGCCACAGCAGGCGCATGTCGGCCGTACCGAGGTTGAGCCGTGACTCCACGATCCTCGAGGCCCGTTCGAGGCGGGCGGTCGCGACGGCGACACCCCACGCCCTGGACGCCCGGATGCGGGCTGTGACCTGTTCCACAACGACCTCCCCTGTGCACGGACGGGATTCATGTGTAGCGTACACATCCTATTGATATGTAGGTTACACATCCTCTGTTCACCGGGAGAACCGTGCACGCACCGACCTCAGGGGCCACCGAGCCCGTCACCACCCGCTTCTCGCCGGGCCTGATCACCTTCGTCCTCGCACTGGGCAGCTTCTGCGGCGCCCTCATGCAGTCGCTGGTCATCCCCATCCAGGCCGAGATGCCGGAGCTGCTCAACACCAGCGCCGCCAACGCCTCCTGGGCCATCACCGCGACCCTGCTCGCGGCCGGCGTCACCATGCCCGTCACCGGCCGCCTCGCCGACATGTACGGCAAGAAGAAGGTCATGGCCGTCTCGGCCGGCATCCTCGCCGTCGGCTCGCTGATCGCCGCCCTGTCCAGCACCCTCGCCCCGTTCCTGGTCGGCCGCGCACTGCAGGGCGTGGCGATGGGCTACATCCCGGTCGCCATCAGCATGGTCCGCGAGATCGCACCCCGGGAGAAGCAGGCCGGCGCGGTCGCGGCGGTCAGCGCCACCATGGGCGTCGGCGGCGCGCTCGGCATGCCGCTCTCGGCCTGGATCGCGGAGAACTACACCTGGCACACCCTCTTCTGGGTCTCCACCGGCCTCGCCCTGCTGATCCTCACGCTGACCCTCGTCGTCATCCCGCACATCCACGACGAGCACCCCGCCCACCTCGACCTCGTCGGCGTCCTCGGGCTGGCCGTCGGCCTCTCGTCGTTCCTCATCGGCATCAGCAAGGGCTCCGGCTGGGGGTGGGCCGACGGCCGGACGCTCGGCGCCATCATCGGCGGGCTCCTCGTCCTGCTCGCCTGGGGCGCGTACCAGCTCAAGCACCACGACCCGCTGGTCGACCTGCGTACGACGGCCAAGCGGCCGGTGCTGTTCACCAACCTCGCCGCCATGCTGATCGGCTTCGGCATGATGGCGCAGACCATCGTCGTTCCCCAGCTGCTGGAGATGTCGGAGGCCACCGGGTACGGCCTGGGCCAGTCGATCCTGCACGCGGGCCTCTGGATGGCGCCGGGCGGCCTGATGATGATGGCCTTCGCGCCCGTGTCGAGCCGGCTGATCAACACGATCGGCGCGCGGATCACGCTCTCGATCGGCGCCGTGGTCATCGGCTGCGGCTACCTGGTCGCCAACTTCCTCACCAGCGCCCCGTGGCAGCTGATGGTCGCCTCGATGATCGTCTCGGCGGGCGTCGGCATCGGGTACGCCGCGATGCCGACCCTGATCCTGGACAACGTCCCGGAGCACGAGTCCGGCTCCAGCGTCGGCGTCAACGCGCTCATGCGCTCGGTCGGCACGACCGTCGCGGGCGCCGTGATGGCCGCCGTGCTGACCAGCAAGACCGTCGAGCTGGCCCCCGGCATCTCGATCCCCAGCGAGGCCGCCTTCCACGCGTGCTTCATCATCGGCGCCGGCGCCGCGTTCGCGGGCGCGCTGGTCGCGCTCCTCGTCCCGCGCCAGCGCAAGGACGCGACGGCCCCGGCCGTCGAGGACGCCGGCCTGCAGGCCGCGCCCGCCCACTGACCCCACCCCCCCTTCCGGGGTCAGCACACGACAGGGCCCGCGCACCGTGACGGTGCGCGGGCCCTGTCCGTACGACGCTCAGGACCTCATCGACACGCCCCGGCGCCAGTAACCCATGAAGGCGACCTGGCGTCGGTCCATCCCCAGCCCCTTGACCAGGTGGCGGCGCAGGCCGGTGACGGTGGACGACTCGCCCGCGATCCACGCGTAGTCGCCCGGGACCGGGCCCGCCGTCTGCTCGATCTCCTCACCCGAGGAGGAGTACGTCGGCGTCTCCCACGGCTCCGGGTCGGCGTCGGCGACCTCGGGCTGCGCGTCCACCTCGCCCCGGGCACCCAGGTGCGCCAGCACGGCGTCGGTCAGGGCGGTCCCGTGCTCGCGTCCACCACGTACCAGCCAGGTCACGTCCACACCGACGGGGGCGCGTACGTCGAGCACGTCACCGTCGACGGGGACCTCCATGAATGCCGCCCCGGTCGCGTCCAGCGGCAGCTGCTCGAGGATCGCGCAGATCGCGGGAACGGCCGTCTCGTCGCCGACCAGCAGGAGCCGGGCGCCGCTGGGCGGCAGGAACTCGATCCCGCCGAACTCGCTGCCGCGGCGCGGCATCAGCACCACCGCCCGGGAGCCGGGCGCCGCCGCCGCGGCCCAGTCCGCGCCCGGACCACTGGCGCCGGGGTGCAGCACCACGTCGAGCACGACGCGGGTGTCGGGGCCGGTGCCGCGCAGCTCCCGCAGCGTGTACGTGCGCATGTGGCCGCGCTCCTCGACCGGGCGCTCCAGCCACGTGCCCAGCCAGGACTCGTCGGCGCCCTCGACCGAAGTGAGGCCGCCGGAGGGGTCGGGGACGACCAGTTTGAACCGCTGGTCCCACCAGCCGCGCTCCCCCGCCTCGTCGAGACCGACGTCGGCGAGGCCCTCACCGGCCAGCTCGAGCCGTACGAAGCTGGGGCTGAGGCGCTCCACGGACGCCACCGTCACCTCGGCGAGGACGAACGGGAGCGTGGGGGCCTGCGTGCTGGTCATGAGTCCTCCTGGACGGTGACGGTGGCGCGGCCGCGACGGCCGATCGGGACCACCAGAGGCGTGTGCGAGACGGGGTCGGGGACGACGCGGCACTCGAGGCCGAAGACCTCGTGGACGAGCTCGGCGGTGACCACCTCGGTCGGCGGGCCCTGGGCCACCAGCCGTCCGTCCTTCATCGCGACCAGGTGGTCGGCGTACCGGGCAGCGAGGTTGAGCTCGTGCAGCACCATGACGATCGTGGTCCCGCGGGCGGCGTTGAGGTCGGCGAGGACGTCGAGCAGCTCGACCTGGTGGGCGAGGTCGAGGAACGTCGTGGGCTCGTCGAGGAGCAGCAGGTCCGTCTGCTGGGCCAGCGCCATCGCGACCCAGACCCGCTGCCGCTGACCGCCGGACAGCTCGTCGACGGTCCGCTCGGCCAGGTCGACGGTGCCGGTCATCTCCAGCGCCGACGCGACCGCGGCCTCGTCCGCCGCGCCCCACCGGCGCAGCAGCCCCGCGTGCGGGTGCCGGCCCCGCCCCACCAGGTCGGCGACCGTGATCCCCTCCGGCGCCAGCGCACTCTGCGGGAGGAGCCCGAGGGTACGGGCGACCTGCTTGGTGGGCAGGGTGTGGATCGCCTGGCCGTCGAGGAGCACGTGGCCGGCGGTGGGACGGAGCAGCCGGGCCAGCCCGCGCAGCAGCGTCGACTTGCCGCAGGCGTTGGCGCCCACGACGACGCTCACCTTGCCGTCGGGGACGGCGAGGTCGAGGTCGGTGACGATACGGCGCTGGGCGTACCCGAGGTCGAGGCCCTCGGCCCGCAGCCGCGTGGCGGTGGTGCTCATGTCGTTCTCCTTCCGGCGCGCCCGGTGGCCAGCAGCCACAGCAGGAACGGCGCCCCGACGGCGCCGGTCACGACGCCCACGGGGAAGTTGATGTCGGTGAAGGCGTAGTCGCCCACGTAGTCGGCGCCGACCACGAGCGCCGCGCCCACGAAGCCCGCGCCGAGCAGGGTCGTACGGCCGGCGTTGAGGAAGCGGGCCACGGGACCGGAAAGGAACGCCACGGAGGCGACCGGGCCGGCCGCGGCGACCCCGACCGCCGCGAGGACGGTGGCGACGACCAGCAGCAGGTTGCGCCGCGACGGGCTCTCACCGAGCCCGGTGGCGACGTCCTCGCCGAGCTCGACGGCCCGTACGCTGCGGGCCAGCCACCCCACGAGCGGCAGCAGGACCGCGAGGACCAGGACGAGGACCGCGATCGTGGGCCAGTCGGCCTGGCTGACGCTGCCGGTGAGCCAGCGCAGGACCACCTGGGCGTCCCACTCGTCGGCGCGGACGAAGAAGAAGTGGATCACCGAGCTGAGTGCGGCGGCCATGCCGATCCCGGCCAGCACGAGGCGGTGCGTGCCTCCGGGGCCGGCGACCAGGCGTACGACCAGGGCTGTCGCGACGGCGCCGAGCACCGCCGCGACCGAGACCCACGGCCCCTCGAGGCCGAACCCGACGACCGCGGCCACGGCGCTCGCGCTGGCCCCCACCGACACCCCGATCACGTCCGGGCTGGCCAGCGGGTTGTGCAGCGTGGACTGGAAGACGGCCCCGGCGACGCCGAAGGCGAAGCCGACCAGCACGGCGAGCACGGCCCGGGGCAGCTTGACCTCCATCAGGATGAAGGAGGCGCCGGGGATCTGCTCGCCGAGCAGGATGCGGAAGAAGTCGGGGACCGTGATCGTGTAGTCGCCCAGCAGGACCCGGGCGACGAAGAGGCCCACCGCGACGGCCGCCAGCGCGCCCACGACCCGGCGGCGACGACGCACCGGGGCGCGACGGGCCGCGCGGAGCGCGTCGACGGTGGCGGCTGACGGCACGGCCGGGACGACCGGTCCGGTGACGAGGGTCGGTCCGTTCACAGCGCACCTCCGCGGGAGCGGCGTACGAGCAGCAGGAAGAACGGGACGCCGACCGCGGCGGTCATGATGCCGACCTGCACCTCCGAGGGCGGCAGGACGAGCCGACCCGCGGTGTCGGCGAGCAGCACCAGGGTGGCGCCCACCAGCGCGCAGGCGGGGATCAGGCGCGCGTGCACGGGCCCGACCAGCGCCCGCACCGTGTGCGGCACCAGCAGGCCGACGAAGCCGATCGGACCGGCCAGCGCGGTGGCCGTTCCGGCGAGCAGGATGACGCCCGCCCAGACCACCACCCGGTCCACGGCCGTACGACGCCCGAGCCCGCGCGCCACGTCGTCGCCGAGGGCGAGCGCGTCGAGCAGCCGCGAACCGTTCAGCGCCAGCAGCGCACCGACAGCCAGGAACGGCAGGCCGGTGAGCAGCACCTCCAGGCCGCGCCCCCCGACGGTGCCCACGCTCCAGTAGCGGTACGAGACCATCGTGGCGCGGTCGAGCAGGAGCACACCGCTGCTGAGGCTCGTCGCCGCGGCGGTCAGGGCCGCACCCGCCACCGCGATCTTGACCGGGGTGGCGCCGCCCGGACCCATCGAGGCGATGCCGTGCACCAGCAGCGCGGCGACACCGGCCCCCGCGAACGCGAACCAGACGTACGACTGCAGCCCGCTCACCCCCAGCACGGAGATGCCGAGCACCATCGCCAGCGACGCGCCGGCGTTGATGCCGAGCAGGCCGGGGTCGGCGATCGGGTTGCGGGTCAGCCCCTGCAGCAGCGCGCCTGCCATACCGAGCGCCGCACCGACGGCGGCCGCGAGCAGCGTGCGGTCCGTACGAGCGGCCGCCACACCGTGCTCGGGGTCGCTGGCGTCCCACAGGGCGCTCAGGGGTACCGGCTCGGCGCCCAGCGAGGCGGACAGCAGCGCCGCCACCAGGAGCGCGACGACCATGCCCACGGTGACCAGTGCCCACCGCGACCGGCCGGTTGTGGCGAACCGGCCGGTCGGTGGCGTACCAGCCCCCGGGTCACCGACCCGGGTGGGAGGTCTGGTCACGACGTGGGTCACTTGTTGCCGGCAGCCTCGACGACGTGGGGCAGGAAGCTCTCCACGATGACCGGGATCGACAGCGGCGTCGGGTTGGTGACGGCCAGGCCGAGCTCCTTGTCGACCTCGGCGTACGCGGCCCCGCGCGCGAGGGCGGGGATCCGGCCGAGCAGGCGGTCCTTGGTGTACGTCGCCAGGTCCTGGTCGGTCTCGGCGTACGTCAGCAGGACGTCTGCCTCCAGCGTGGCCGCCTTCTCCGCCGAGACGCTGCCGTAGAACTGGCCGTCCTCGACGACCTCGGAGACGACCGGGGCGGGCACCAGGCCGAAGTCGGACATGATCTCCACGCGCGGGTCCTGCTCGGCGTACACGCCGACGGTCGAGAGGTCGGCGGTCGTCAGGTAGGTGAAGAGGAACGAGGTGTCGGCGAGCTCGGGGTTGGCCTCACCGGCGTCGGCGATCGCCTGCTCGGTGTCGGCCAGGATCTCCTCGCCCAGCGAGCTGCGGCCGAGCGCCTTGGCGACGGTCTCGAACGAGGTGCGCCACGGCGTGACCCACGGCGCGTCGGGGTACGCGACGACGGGGGCGATCTCGCTGAGCTTCTTGTAGTCCTTCTCCGTGATGCCCGAATTGGTGGCCAGGATCAGGTCGGGGGCGAGCTCGGCGATCTCGGCGACCGGCGTGCCGTCGGTGTCGTCGTAGCGGACGGGTGCCTCGGCACCCGCCTCCTCCAGGGCGGCGTCGAACCAGTCCGAGGAGCCGGCGTCGTTGCCGCCCCAGGTGAGCTTGGTGGCGCCGACGGGCACGACGCCCAGGGCGAGCGCGTGGTCCTGGTCGGTCCAGCCGACGGTGGCCACGCGGGTCGGCTCGGCCTCGATGGTGGTCTCACCGAAGGCGTGCTCGATGGTGACGGGGAACGCGTCGGCGTCGACCGCGGTCGTGGGCTCGGCGTCCTTCTGGGCGTCGTTGGAGGTGGAGCCGGTGCTGCAGGCGGTCAGGGCGAGCAGGACGCTCACGCAGGCCGCGCCGATCGTGCGCTTCATGGCAGGGGGCCACTTTCATCCGAGGTCAGATAAGGCAAGCCTAACCTCAGTGGCGCTGATTAACGCAAGCCGCACGTGGCGTAATTGCCGTCTCGTCGGTCGCGCCTGTCGGGACCGACCGCCGGCCGCGCGCCTACTCGATGCGGGTGCGGTGGAAGTTCGCGTACGACCGGGACGGCGTCGGCCCACGCTGGCCCTGGTAGCGCGAGCCGTACTTGTCCGAGCCGTACGGGTGGGCGGCCGGCGAGGTGAGCCGGAAGAAGCAGAGCTGGCCGATCTTCATGCCGGGGTACAGCTTGATCGGGAGCGTCGCCACGTTGGCCAGCTCGAGGGTGACGTGGCCGGAGAAGCCGGGGTCGACGAACCCGGCGGTGGCGTGGGTCAGCAGGCCGAGACGCCCCAGCGAGGACTTCCCCTCGACGCGGGCGGCGAGGCTGTCGCCGAGCCCGACCACCTCGTACGTCGACCCGAGCACGAACTCGCCGGGATGCAGGATGAACGGCTCCTCGCCGTCGGTGGTGACCTCGCGGGTCAGGTCCGACTGGTCGACGGCGGGGTCGATGTGCGGGTAGCGGTGGTTCTCGAAGACCCGGAAGAAGCGGTCAAGGCGGATGTCCACGCTGGAGGGCTGCAGCATCGCCTCGTCCCACGGGTCCAGCACGATGTCGCCCGCCTCGAGGCTGGCGACGATGTCACGGTCGGAGAGCAGCACGGGTCCAACCTAGGGCAACCGCGGCGTCGGCGGCGTTGGCCCCGCGTGGACAATGAACGGGTGAACTACTCGCGTTACGTGGCCCTCGGAGACTCCTTCACCGAGGGCGTGGGAGACAACGACCCGACCCGCCCCAACGGCCTGCGCGGCTGGGCCGACCGCTTCGCCGAGGTGCTGGCGACCAAGGACCCCGACTTCACGTACGCCAACCTGGCGATCCGCGGCCGCAAGCTGGGCCCGATCATCGCCGAGCAGCTCGAGCCCGCGATCGCACTGCAGCCCGACCTGATCACGATCCACGCCGGCGGCAACGACGTCCTGCGGCCCAAGGTCGACATCGACGACCTGGCCCGGCAGTACGACGCGGCGATCGCTCGGCTGGTCGACACCGGCGCGAAGGTCGTCATGTTCACGATCTTCGACCCGGGCAGCACCGGGATCTACGCCGCGGTGCGCGGCCGGATGGCGCTGTTCAACGAGTGGGTCCGCGAGATCGCCGAGGCCCGCGACGTGACGCTGGTCGACATGTGGCGGATGCGCCACGTGGACCTCGCCGTCGTCATGGACTCCGACCGCATGCACATGAACTCGCTCGGCCACACGATGATGGCCGGCCGCGTGCTGGACGCGCTGGGCATCGAGCACGGCATCACGCCCGACCTGGACGTCGCCCTTCCGGTGCTGACCAAGAAGGAGCAGCGCGCCGAGAACGCCCGGTGGGCCAAGGAGTTCCTGGGCCCGTGGATCCACCGCCGGCTCACCGGCCGCTCGTCCGGCGACAGCGTGACGCCCAAGCGTCCGGCCCTGGCCCCCGTCGAGCTGTCCTGAGCCACCTGTCCACCGGTCTCCACCGGGGCTGGGAGCGTCGGGTACAGTTCGGATCGCTGACCGCCACCGCGGCAGTGCTGCGGACGTAGCTCAGTTGGTAGAGCGCGACCTTCCCAAGGTCGATGTCGCGAGTTCGAGTCTCGTCGTCCGCTCCGATCGAGGGCCCCGGGAGACCGGGGCCCTCGAGCATTTCAGGGCTTTCTCGGACGCTCGGCCTTATCAGCGTCGGACGATGCGGAACACCCTCGACGAGGAAGCGCGCGTCGTCTGGTCACCTGCGGCGTGGAACCGCCACTTCAGGCGCGAGCCCTTCACTCCACAGAACCGCTGATCGTTCCACCCCGCCTTC
>NZ_JBJEHY010000111.1:0-11148 GCF_051876515.1 Nocardioides sp.
TCCGGAGCCGTGGTCGGCTCGGCGAGCAGCCGTACGGTCCGCGCCCGGTCCGCCGCGCTGATCCCGGTGCTGACACCGTGCCTGGCGTCGACCGAGACCGTGTACGCGGTGCGGTAGGCGTCCTGGTTGTCGGGCGTCATCAGAGGGATGTCGAGGGCGTCCAGCAGGTCGCCGGGCAGCGGTGCGCAGATGACGCCGCTGGAGTGCCGGATGGTGAACGCCATCAGCTCAGGCGTGGCCTTCGCTGCGGCGAAGATGATGTCGCCCTCGTTCTCGCGGTCCTCGTCGTCGACCACGACCACGGCGCCCCCCTCGGCGATGGCGGCGACCGCCAGCTCGACGGGGTCAAGACGGACGCTCATGCGCTGACCTCCGCGGTGACCTGCGCCGCGGGACCGTCGGCGTCGTCGCTGGCCGACGTGCGCGCCGCCCGCCACCACACGAAGAAGCCCAGCACCACGAAGAACGCGTAGAACAGGTACATGCCGACGGTGGCGTGGGCCGGGTAGGGCGAACGCACCAGGCTGATCACGCCGACCAGGTCGACCAGCATCCAGACCAGCCAGAACTCGACCCAGCCGCGGGCCATGCCCCACGTCGCCAGCATCGAGCCGGCCACGATCCAGGCCTCGGTCGGCGGGCTCCACGAGCCGATCTGCGCCAGCACCGCCCAGGTGAGGCCGTACGCCACGGCGCCGACACCGACCAGCACCGCACGCTCCGACCACGTCGCCCACCGCGGCTCGATCGCGGCGGAGTCGTTCGTGACCTTCTTGCCGCGCTCCCGGGTCCAGCGCCACCACCCGTACAGGCTGACGGCCGCGAAGAACACCTGGCGCCCGGCCTGACCCCACAGCGGCTGGTCCGCCACGTCGGCGATCGAGCCGGTGGTGAAGACGAAGAAGAGCAGGGTGTTGCCGAGCAGCCCGATCGGCCACGCCAGGACCCACCGGCGCATGCCGAGGATGGCACTGGCCAGGCCGAACACGTTGCCCAGCACCTCGGGCACGCTCAGGAAGCTGCTTCCCACCGGGATCGTCCCGGCGACCAGCCACTCCAACAGATCCATCACAGGGTTCCTTCCGGTGCGTTCCGGAGCCGGTCGAGCAGTCCGGAGGTGAGCAGCTTGGCGACGTGCTTGGCGATGACGTCGGTCTCGAGGTTGACCAGCTCGCCGACGGCCCGGGAACCGAGCGTGGTGCGGGCGAGGGTCTCGGGGATGAGGCTCACGGTGAACGAGTCCTCCCCGGCGGTGACGACGGTCAGGCTCACCCCGTCGACGGTGATCGACCCCTTGTCGACCAGGTACGGAGCCAGCGCGGCGGGCAGGGAGATCTCGACGACCTCCCAGTGCTCGCTCGGGGTGCGCGAGAGGACCTCGCCGACGCCGTCGACGTGCCCGGAGACGATGTGGCCCCCGAGGCGCTTGTCGACGGTGACGGCGCGCTCGAGGTTGACCCGGGTGCCAGGAGCCGCCCCGGACAGGGAGGTCTTGGCGAGCGTCTCGGCCATGAGGTCGGCGGTCCACTCGTCGCCCTCGATCTCGGTGACCGTGAGACAGCAGCCGTTGACCGCGATGGAGTCACCCAGCCCCGTGCCCTCGAGGACCAGGGGTCCCTGGACGGTCAGGCGGATGGCGTCACCCTGGTCGACGACCTGGGTGACGGTGCCGAGCTCTTCGACGATGCCGGTGAACATGGTCACTGGTCCTTCCGGTGTGTTTCCCGGCGGCCACGCGGCCGCAGGGTGAGTCGTACGTTGACGGGGTCGGCGGGCGTCTCGCCCGCGTGCGGCGGGACGAGCAGGACGTCCTCGACGTCGAGGTGCAGGGCGTCGCTGATCGTGGCGATGCCCAGGTCGCCCACGGCGGAGCGTCCGGCGCCCAGGAGGGTCGGCGCGACGTAGGCGACTACCTCGTCGACGAGGCCGGCCTGGAGGAACGCGGCGGCCAGGCGCGGGCCACCCTCGAGGAAGACGTGGCGACGTCCGAGGGTGTGCAGCGACGCCAGTGCGGCCCGCGGGTCCCGGGTACGCAGGTGGACGGTGTCGGCAGCGTCGTCGAACACCCGCAGACCGGCGTCCAGGTCGCGCAGGCCCACCACGGCGCGCAACGGCTGGTGCGGCACGACGGCGTCGACCTCGTCGCGCACCGTCAGGGCCGGGTCGTCGGCCTCGACCGTGCCGGTGCCCACCATGACCACGTCGCACTCGGCGCGCAGGCGGTGGGTGTCCAGGCGCGCGGCACGGCTCGAGATCCAGCGGCTCGTGCCGTCGGCCGCGGCGCTGCGGCCGTCGAGCGTGGTGGCGAACTTCCAGGTGACAAACGGGCGTCCGTGCTCGACGGCGAAGGTCCAGGCGCGGTTGAGCCTCCGGGACTCCTCGAGCATCAGTCCGCTGACCACCTCGATGCCGGCGGAGCGCAGGGTCTGCGTACCGCCCGACGCCTCGACGTTGGGGTCGGTCTGCGCGTAGACGACGCGGGACACGCCGGCCTCGACGAGCGCCTGCGAGCAGGGACCGGTGCGTCCGGTGTGGTTGCACGGCTCGAGCGTGACCACGGCGGTCGCACCGCGGGCCGCCTCCCCGGCCTCGCTCAGGGCCGCCGCCTCCGCGTGCGGGGTGCCCGCACCGCGGTGGAACCCCTCGGCGAGCACCTGACCGTCGGCGTCCAGCAGGACACAGCCCACGCGGGGGTTGGGGCCGAGCGGCACGCCCGCGGTGGCGGCGATGGTCAGGGCGCGCCGCATCGCGCGGCTCTCGGCCTCGCTGGTCCCCATCTCGCCTCCCGGTCCTGGCGCGGACTCACGGGGGCGTGGACGGAGGTGGTGAGCGGTCGTCCGCCTGGAAGGCAGAGGTGACCACGTCACATCCGCTGCGTGCGCTTCTCATCCGGACTTTGACCGTCGGTCCAGGAATTTCACCTGGTCAACCGCCCACTGGCTGTGGACGGGTCGCGGACTGTAACCGCCGGTGCGGAGTTTCACCGCCCCCAGAGCACGCTGCTCTTGCTTCTTACGGGCACAACTGTGCCACACGGGCGGAGAATTCCCGCGAACGTTCCGCCCAGTGAACGCTCAGCCCGCGCGCACGGCCTCCGCGGAGGCCTTGAGGGCCTTGACCATGGCGTCCGGGTCCTCGGCGCTGTAGACGGCCGATCCTGCCACGAACACGTCGGCGCCGGCCTCGGCGCACCGCTCGATCGTCTCCAGCGAGACTCCCCCGTCGACCTGCAGCCAGGTCTCGACGCCGTGCTTGTCCATCAGGGCGCGGGCGGTGCGGATCTTGGGCAGGCACAGGTCGAGGAACTTCTGGCCGCCGAAGCCGGGCTCGACGGTCATGATCAGCAGCATGTCCAGCTCGGGCAGCAGGGCCTCGTACGGCTCGATCGGGGTCGCGGGCCGCAGCGCCATCGACGCCCGCGCGCCCATGGCCCGGATCTCGCGCGCCAACCGGACCGGGGCCCGCGTCGCCTCGACGTGGAAGGTGACGCTGCTCGCCCCGGCCTCCGCGTACGCGGGTGCGTTGCGGTCGGCGTCTTCGATCATCAGGTGCGCGTCCAGCGGGAGGTCGGTCGCGCGGCTCAGGGCCTCGACCATGGACGGCCCGAACGTCAGGTTGGGCACGAAGTGGTTGTCCATGACGTCGACGTGGACCATGTCCGCGCTCGGGATGCGCGCGATCTCCTCACCCAGCTTGGCGAAGTCGGCGTTGAGGATGCTCGGGGTGATCTGGACGTGCTGCTGGCATGCGCTGGACATGGGCCGCATCGTATCCGCGGGCGTCCGACGTCCTCGCATCGCGCGGGCCGGATCAGGGGCACCCGAAACTCGCCGTCACAGAAATGTGTCTTGCTTCGGGAACAGAACAGGGTATGTTGCCTGTTCTGGTCTTCGTGGCGTGAACATTTCCCGCCGACGAGAACAGAAGGACGTGTCAGCGAGCACCACTCGCAACGACACTCCGCACAGTCGGGGCGGCTGGCCTGGATCCCCGGACAGCAAGCGGACGAGCACAGCACCGCACACACCGTGCAGGTCACCCGTCAGCACCCCGCACCCCCCGGAACGACGACCCCGTCGACCGGACCACCAATCCCCTTCCGCGGACCGTGAGGCCCCAGGCCCGGTCCCGACGCAGCGTCACCCGACGCACCACAGGAGAACACCATGAACACCATCACCCAGCCCACCGCCCGTGCCGGCACCCGCCGCGTCGTGCTCCACTGCGCGGCGCCCGGATGCACCGCGACCATCACCCCGGACCCCCGCCACGTGGCCAACCTGACCGCTCGCGGCGCCTGGCTCTGCGGGGTCCACAGCAACTGATCCCCCGGCCGCCACTCAGTGCGGCCCCACTACTCCTCGAGGTCGGCCGGCGCCTGGGCGCCGCCGGCCTCGTCGCGTTCCGCCCACTCCAGCAGGGGCGCGATGTCGAAGACGTGGTCGTCGATGTCGGCGTGCAGGTCCCCCAGGTCGGCGTACCTCGCCGGCATGGTGGCGATCGTGAAGTCCGCAGGCTGGCAGTCGTCCACCTCGTCCCAGCGCACCGGCGCCGAGACCTGGGCGTTCGGCACGCCACGCACCGAGTACGCGGCCGCGATCGTGTGGTCCCGGGCGTTCTGGTTGAAATCGACGAACAGGTGTGCGGGGTCGCGGTCCTTGCGCCACCACGCGGTGGTCACCTCCTCGGGCGCGCGCCGCTCGACCTCGCGGGCGAAGGCCAGCGCCGCCCGACGTACGTCGGTGAAGCCGTGCGCGGGAGGGATCCGGACGTACACGTGCAGGCCGCTGCCGCCGCTGGTCTTCGGGTAGCCGACCGCGCCGAGCTCGTCGAGCACCTCGTGCACCACGCCCGCGACCCGCTGGACGCGCGACCAGTCGCACTCCGGTCCGGGGTCGAGGTCGATGCGCCACTCGTCGGGGGACTCGGTGTCCTCGCGCCTGCTGTTCCACGGGTGGAACTCGACCGTGGACATCTGAACCGCCCAGACCACGCTCGCCAACGACGTCACGCACAGCTCGTCGGCCGTACGGTTCCAGCGCGGGAAGTGCAGCTCGACGGTCTCCACCCAGTCCGGTGCCCCCTGGGGCAACCGCTTCTGGTGAACCTTCGGCCCCGCCAACCCCTTCGGGAAGCGGTGCAGCATGCAGGGCCGCTCCCACAGCGCGTTGACGATGCCGTCCCCCACGGCCAGGTAGTACTCGACCAGGTCGAGCTTGGTCGCCCCGATGTCGGGGAAGTAGACGCGCTCGGGGTTGGTCACCTTGACGGTGCGGTCCTCGACCTCGATCTCCACGAACGGTGACGCACTGGGCATGGGGCCACGCTAGGCCCTGACGGGCTCGTACGGAGCACGGCCGCGCCCGGGGCCGCCGGAGGTGGCCCGCCGCAGCGTGGCCAGCTGGACGAGCCAGCAACTCGTACCCGCGTGCACCCGGTGCGAGGCCAGGTCGTCGCCGCGGGTGTCGCCCCGGTTGACGATGACCACGGGGACGCCTCGTTGGGCAGCGCGGCGCACGAACCGCAGACCGCTCATCACGGTGAGGCTCGAACCGGCCACCAGCAGCGTCCCGCCCGACTCCCCCAGCGCCTCGACGGCCGCGAAGCACCGCTCGACCCGCGCCTTGGGGACGTTCTCCCCGAAGAACACCACATCCGGCTTGAGGACCCCGTCGCACACCGAGCACGCGGGGACCACGAAGTCGGCGGTCTCCTCGAGGTCCACGTCGCCGTCGGGCCTGACCTCGACGTCGCGGTGCCGCTCGGCCCAGCCCGGGTTGAGCTCCTCGAACAGCTCCTGGAGTGCGAGGCGCGAGGAGGTTGCCCCGCAACCGAGGCAGACCACGTCCGCGATGCGCCCGTGCAGGGCGACCAGTCGCGGCGTGCCGACGCGCTCGTGGAGCCCGTCGACGTTCTGGGTGATCACGAGGTCGGCGCCCAGCGCCGCGACCGCGGTGTGGCCGGGGTTGGGCTCGGCCCGCTTCATCCGGGTGAAGCCGAGGTGGCTGCGCGCCCAGTACCGCTGCCTGGCCGCGGGGCCAGAGACGAACTCTCCGTACGTCATCGGGGTGCGCGGCACCGATCCCGGCCCCCGGTAGTCCGGGATCCCGGAGTCGGTGGAGACACCGGCCCCGGTGAGCACGACCAGCGGTCCGTCCGCGCACCGCTCCAGGGCGCTGCCCGGCGCTCCGGCCACCTCCACCTGCGTCTCCCCCACCCCGACAGCGTACGCAGGTCCCGGCACCCCGCCCGCTGTCGTACCCGCCACCTAGCCTGTGCCCATGCGACTCAAGCAGCAGCCCGTGGTGCGGCTCGCCCCGCGCGAGGCGGACTCCCTGCCGGCCGGACGGTGGCCCCGCACCATCCCGGCCGTCGAGCAGGTGTGGCGCGAGGGGCTCGACCTCCCGCCGGGGATCACCCTGCTGGTCGGCGAGAACGGCTCCGGCAAGTCGACCCTGGTCGAGGCGGCAGCCGTCGCGTACGGGCTCTCGCCCGAGGGCGGCAGCAACCAGGCGGACCACTCCACGCGCCCGAGCGAGTCGCCGCTCGCCGGCGCACTCTCCCTGCAGCGCGGCGTCGGCGCGCCGCGGTGGGGCTTCTTCCTGCGCGCCGAGACGATGCACGGCTGGTACACGTGGATCGAGGAGATCGGCGGCGCGCCGGCGTACCACGAGATGAGCCACGGCGAGTCGTTCATGGAGCTGGTCGCGCAGCGCTTCGACAGTCCCGGGTTCTACTGTCTCGACGAGCCCGAGGCCGCCCTGTCGTTCAGCGCGCAGCTCGCCCTCGCCGGGGTCCTGCTCGACGTGGCCTCCCGCGGGGGCCAGGTCCTGTGCGCGACCCACTCCCCGCTGCTCGCCGCCATCCCCGGGGCGCGCCTGCTCGAGGTCGGCCCGTGGGGGCTGCGCGAGGCCGCCTGGGAGGACCTCGACCTCGTGTGGCACTGGCGCGAGTTCATGAGGGCGCCCGAGCGCTACCTGCGCCACCTCACCGACTGAGGCCGTTCAGTCGCGACGCAGGACCGCCACGAACATGGCGTCGCACCCGTCGGTGTGCGGCCACAGCTGGAAGCGGGACAGCTCCACGACTCCAGGGAACCGCTCGAGGGTGGCCGCGACCACCTCGCTCGTCTCTGCCAGCACCGGGGAGCAGGTGGCGTAGACGACCACGCCGCCCGCCCTCACCGCGGTGAGGGCGCTGGCAAGGAGTGACTTCTGCAGTGGCACCAGGTCCGCGACGTCACCCGGCGTACGGCGCCAGCGCGACTCCGGCCGACGCCGCAGCGCGCCCAGGCCTGAGCAGGGAGCGTCGACCAGCACCCGGTCGAAGGAGCCCTCGCGCCACGCGGGCACGGTGCCGTCGCCGGTGACCGTGCCGAGCATCCCGCCCGGCACCGCGCGCACCCCGCGGGCGACCAGCTTGGCCCGGTGGTGCTGACGCTCGTTCGCGAGCACCTTCGCGCCGCGCCGCGCGGCCAGCGCGGCGAGCAGCGCGGTCTTCCCGCCGGGGCCGGCGCACAGGTCCAGCCACCGCTGGTCGGGACCGCTGAGCGGGGCGTCGGCGAGGGCCAGGGCGACGCGCTGCGACCCCTCGTCCTGCACGCCCGCACGCCCGGTGACCAGCGCGGGCACCGTGGACAGGTCGCCACCCGGCCAGGTGAGGGCGTACGGCGAACGACCCGTGGGAACCGCGCCCGCCTCGACCAGCTCGTCGACCTCCACCAGTCCGGGCCTGGCCACCAGGGTGACCGCGGGCGCCTCGTTGTCGGCCGTCAGCAGGGCGGGCAGCTCCTCGGCCGAGCGCCCGTGGCCGACCAGCGCCTCGCCCAAGGCGTCGACCACCCAGGCCGGGTGCGAGGTGGCGAGGGCGAGGTGGCCCGTCGGGTTCTGGGCGGCATCCGGTGCCACCGCGGCGATCCACGCGTCCAGGTCCTGGGCCGCCACCTTGCGCAGCACCGCGTTGACCAGACCGGTCGGCCCGGTGCCCACGCGCAGCCGCGCGAGGTCGACGCTGGTGGTGATCGCCGCGTGGTCGGGGACCCGCATCGCCAACAGCTGATGGCAGCCCAGCCGGAGCACGTCGCGCACCTTCGCCTCCAGGCGTGGGGCGGTCAGGCACGCGTCGATGATGCCGTCGTAGGTGCCTTGGCCCCGGATCGTCCCGGAGACCAGCTCGGTGGCGAAGGCGGCGTCACGCCCGCTGAGCCCGTGCTGGGCGAGCGCGGCCGGCAGGGCCAGGTTGGCGTACGCGTCGTCCACCCGCACCGCCTTGAGCACGTCCCAGGCCGCCAGGCGAGCCGGGTCGAGGCTGGGGCGTCGCGACCGGGCGGCCGCCCGTGCGGCGCCCCGTCGGCGCTGGCTGTTGTCACCCATCGGCGAAGAACTCCTTGGCGAGTCTCGCGGGGGCGCGGTGCGCCCACGCGTCGGTGATCACCTCACGCAGCTCGTCGCGACTCAGCTCACCGAGCCGCGACTGCTGCACGAGGACTGCGTTGGTCCTGGCGAAGTGATCGATGGTGAAGAAGGGAAGATCGGGGTCGTCGACCAGACTGGCCTTCTCCCCCGGTCCAGGCGTCACGATGACCAGCAGGTCCTGGTACGGCTCACCCGTGGCCGGGTCCACGGCCGTGTGGTGCGGGTGGCGGTAGAGGACGAAACCGCGCCCCTTCTCCCCGCGCGGGACCTTCCACGTCGGAACGTCGCCCCACGAGGTGCCGAACTCGGTCTGCGGGAGCGCGGCGCAGATCTCGTCGACGTCCTCGGGGCGTGCCGGGGTGCTCATCGTCCGAGGCTACGGGAGCGAGCCCGGCCGTGGGCCCTCACTCGTCGCCGAAGCGGACGCCGGAGGCCAGTCGTACGCCGCGCGCCCAGTCGGCGGCCTGCATCTGCTTCTTGCCGAACGCCTTGACCTCACCGAGCTTGACCGGGCTGGTGCCGGTACCGATGAACACGGCGTTCTTGGTGACCTCGAGCTCGCCCGGCGCCAGCGCCGCACGCCCTTCCGCCTCCACCGGCGTGACGGGACCGATCTTGATCCGCTCGCCCTCGTGGGTGCTCCACGCGCCCGGCGCCGGCGTGCAGGCACGGACCTGGCGGTCGATCGCCACCGCGGGCTGGGTCCAGTCGATGCGCGCGTCGTCGACCAGGATCTTGGGCGCGATCGTGATGCCGTCACTCGGCTGCTCGCGCGCCTCGAGCTGGCCGGACTCGATCCCGCTGATCGTCTGCACGAGGAGGTGGGCGCCACCCTCTGCCAGACGCCCCAGCAGGTCGCCGGAGGTGTCGGTGGGGCGCACCTTCTCCGTCATGACGCCGAACGTCGGGCCGGCGTCCAGGGCCTTGACGATCCGGAAGGTCGTGGCGCCGGTGATCTCGTCGCCCGCCCACACCGAGTGCTGCACGGGGGCCGCACCGCGCCACGCGGGGAGCAGCGAGAAGTGCAGGTTGATCCAGCCGTGCGTGGGGATGTCGAGGGCCGACTGCGGGAGCAGGGCTCCGTACGCCACCACGGGGCACGCCTCGGGTGCCAGGGCAGTCAGCTCGGCCTGGAAGTCGGGGTCGCGCGGGTGCTCGGGCTTGAGGACCGGGATGCCCAGCTCCTCGGCCCGCTGCGCGACGGGGCTGGCGACCAGCTTGCGGCCGCGCCCGCTGGGGGCGTCGGGCCGGGTCACCACCGCGACGACCTCGTGCTCGGAGTCGACCAGGGCGTTCAGGGACGGAACCGCCACCTCGGGGGTGCCGGCGAAGACGATGCGCATGTCAGAAACCAAATCCGTTCGTGGCGTGGGGTGAGATCTTGACGGTGGGTCGCTCCAGTCCGAACCAGTCGGACTCCCGGATCTCCCTCATGGCCGCCTTGCGGGCGGCCGTGTCGAGCTTGTCGATGAAGAGCACCCCGTCGAGGTGGTCGGTCTCGTGCTGCAGCGCACGGGCGAGCAGCTCGCTGCCCTCGATGCGCTGCGGGTCGCCGTACATGTCGAAGCCGGTCGCGACCACGGACAGCGCCCGGATGCAGTCGTAGGTGAGCTCCGGCAGCGACAGGCAGCCCTCGGGGCCGTCCTGCGTCTCGCTGGAGAGCTCGAGCTCCGGGTTGACCAGGTGCCCGACGACGCCGTCGACGTTGTAGGTGAACACACGCAGACCGACCCCGATCTGTGGCGCCGCGAGTCCGGCACCGGGTGCCGCCAGCATCGTGTCGGTCAGGTCGGTGACGAGCTTGCGCAGGTCCTTGTCGAAGCTCTCCACCTCGATGGCGCGCTGACGCAGCACGGGGTCTCCGAAGAGTCGGATCGGCTGGACGGCCACGTGGGTCCTCTCGGGCAGGTACGTCGGGGCAGGGGTCGAGTCTAGTGAGCGGGGTGAGGTCCAGCCGCACCAGTGCCGGTGCTGCGGGGCGCGGGCGGCTCACACGGCGGCGCTCACAGGGTGGCCGGGTCGACCTGCACCCGGACCGGTTCGAGCTTGCGGGCGGCCCGGACGCGTTGGAGCTCTCCCAGCGCCGACACGAGTGCGGTGCCGTCGGCCGGTGGCACGCGGAGGATGACCCGCTCCTCCTCGCCGTCGGGCACCGGCCCCAGGACGTCGGCGTGGGACGGCAGGTCGAGCACCGTCAGCGCGTCGCTCAGCGCTCCCGGCGTCCCGGTCAGGGTGGCCACGCGGGCTGCCGGAGGCAGGTGGGCCTGGGCGCGCTGGGCCGCCTGCCGGGAGGCGAAGCCGGCCGGGTCCCAACGGACCAGTGCCTGCAGGGACGGGTACGACGGGTCGCCGACGGCGACCACGTGACCGTGCTCGCCGGCCAGCCCGGCGGCCGACATCCAGCGCCGCAGGGCCTCCTCCTCGACCCGCAGGTCGTCGCGGGCCAGCGTCAGCCACGTGTCGAGCAGCACGACCGTCCCGTAGCCCCGCTCGGCGACCGGCTCGGCGCCCACGGTGGCGACCACGATCGCGGGCTCGTGCGGCACGGAGTCGACCATGTGCTCGGCGTGCGAGGAGCGGACCGTGGTGCCGGCGAACGAGCGGCCCAGTTCCTCGGCCGTGCGCACGTTGCCGCGGACCGGCGCACGCAGGCCGTGGTGGCCGCACGTCGGGCAGGCCCAGGCCGGGGCGGCGGTGGCGCACCAGCGGCAGGCCGGCGGAGTGGTCGGGCCGG
>NZ_JBJEHY010000112.1:0-11137 GCF_051876515.1 Nocardioides sp.
ATGAAACATTTATTAGAGGAAATTACGATACAGGTTTTATAGAAAAGAATCTGGATACTTTGCTAGATATCTACGAAGCTGCAGGAGGAAATGATGTATAACCCTTTTAGACAGAAGAGAAAAGTGCTCACATGGGCGGTGAGCCGGTAGCGGAACAGCGAGAGCCACAGAGCCTGGATCATCGGCCACGCGGTCACCAGCAGCATCAGGATCACCGCGGGGGCCACGAGACGCAGACCCAGGCGGTTCTCCGCGACGGAGCGTTCGGTGGCGGCGGGCTTCGCGGCCCGCTTCGGCTCGGCCCGTCGGCGGGGGGTGTCGGTGGCGCTCACAGCAGCGTCCTTCCGTTCAGCACCTGCTCGATGAACTCGCGGGAGCGCCGCGGAGTCTCCTGGTCGACCGAGGAGGCCGGGTGCCAGGTGCTCTGCAGCGCGCTGGAGATGTCGGACCAGTACGGCGTCACGCTGCGTGGCGCGGCCGCGTCGACCGACTCCTGGAACAGGTCCAGCAGGTCGGCGGGGTAGGCATCGGTGACGCCCTTCTGCTGGTAGCCCTCCGTGCTGGCCGGCATGTTGCCGGTCATCGCGGCGTTGATGCCCTGGTTCTCACCGCTGACCAGGCACTGGGCCGCCTCGAGGGCCATCTCCTTGTGGTCGGAGAAGGCGCTCACGCCGATGCCGATGCCGCCGTACGGGGGACGGGACTCCTCGCCCTCGACGGTCTGCGGGTACCGGGCGTACCCGATGTCCTTGGCGACCTCGGGGTCGGTCTCGTCGTAGTTGTGGAAGATGTAGGTCCAGTTGACCATGAACGACCCCTGGTCCGACCCGAAGGTCGAGCCGGCGGTGCCCTCGTTGCTCACGCTGAGGTCGGCGGGCGCGGCCTTCGACGAGGCCAGCTTCTCGATCACGCCGGCGGCGAGCCTTCCCTCGTCGCTGTCGACGGTGAGGTCGGCGTCGATGCCCTTGTCGGCGTTCTCGATCAGGTGACCACCGGCACCCTCGATGAGCGCGTTGATCCACACGACGTAGCCCTCGTACTTGTTGGCCTGCACACCGATCCGGCCGCCGTCCTCCGACGCCGAGTCGATGATCTGGTCCCACGTGACGGGCTTGCCCATGTCGATGCCCGCCTTCTCGACGAAGGACTTCCGGTACCAGAGGACCTGGGTGTTGGACCAGAACGGGAACACCACGAGCTGGTCGTCCCAGGTCGCCGCGTCCATGGCGCCGGCGAAGGTGCCCTGCTCCTCGAGCTGCTGGCGCGCCTCGTCCGGCACGGGCTCGAGGAAGCCGGCGGAGGCGAACTCGGCGGTGAACGGCGGGTCGAGGCTCATCAGGTCGATCGCCGAGTCCTCGGCCGCCAGGCGCCGGGCCAGCTGGATGCGCTGCTGGTCGGAGGCCTGGGGGAGGACCTGGGTGGAGATCGTGTAGTCGCCGGTCGAGCAGTTCTCCGCCAGTGCGGCCTGGCCGCCGTTGTCGGGGTTGATGTACCAGACGAGCGTGGGTGTGCTGGCCTCGGCGCTGCAGGCCGCGAGCGTCCCCGACGCCAGCGTCAGCGCGGCGAGCACGGTGGTGATGCGCCTGCGAGGCAGGGAATCTCGTGCCATGGAACCTCCCGAGAGATAGGTCTTGTCTACGCCAGTCCCACGTTTGTGACAACCCTCACACCTCGCCGGTCGAGCCCGCCCTGGTGGTCGAGCCTGTCGAGACCGCGCACCGCGGCCACTGCGAGGATGGGCGTGTGAGCGAGGCAGTGACGTGGTGGGCGCCGGGCCGGGTCAACCTGATCGGTGAGCACACCGACTACAACCACGGGTACGTGCTGCCCCTGGCGATCGGGTACGGCTGCACCGCCACCGCCCGCCACGCCGTCGGCGGGCGCTGGACCGCGCGGTCCGCCCAGGTCGACGAGCCCGTCACCGTGGCGCCCGGCTCCCTGGATGGGGACGACGTCCCGCAGTGGGCCCGGTACGTGCTGGGGGCGGCGACGCTGCTGCGCCAGCGAGGGCTCCTGCCGGACGGCACGGAGCCGGGCCTGGAGGTCGAGATCGACTCCGACGTCCCGCTCGGCGCCGGACTCTCGTCCTCGGCTGCCGTGGTCTGCGCGTGCGTACGCGCCCTCGACGACCTGCACTCCCTCGGACTCGACGACGCCGACCTGCTGGCTCTCTCGCGCGCCGTCGAGAACGACGTGGTGGGCGCACCCACTGGCGGTATGGACCAGTTGGCGTCCCTGCGCGGTGTCGCTGGCCACGTCCTGCTGTGCGACATGCGTTCCCTGGAGGCCGAGCCGATCCCGTTCGATCCCGCTGCCGCGGGCCTGACCCTGCTCGTCGTCGACACCCGCACCCCGCACGCGCACGTGGACGGCGAGTACGCGGCCCGCCGCGCCGGGTGCGCCGCCGCCGCGGCGGCGCTGGGGGTGGACACGCTCCGCGAGGTGCCTGACGTGGAGGCGTTGGCCGCTCTGCCGGAGGACCTGCTGCGCCTCGCGCGGCACGTGGTCACCGAGAACGAGCGCGTGCTGTGTACGGCTGAGGCGCTGCGCGCCGGGGAGCTGGCCTCGATCGGCCTGTTGCTCACCGCCTCGCACGCCTCGATGCGCGACGACTTCGCCATCACCGTCCCCACGGTCGACGTGTGCGTGGAGACGCTGCTGGGGGCGGGAGCGCTGGGCGCGCGGATGACCGGCGGAGGCTTCGGGGGCTGCGTGATCGCGCTCGTGCCGGCCGACGCTGTCGGCGCCGCGGTGGCGGCGGTCGAGGCGGCGTACGCGGAGCGCGGGTGGCAGGCCCCGGTGGCGTTCGAGGTGGCCGCGACGCGGGGCGCCCACCGCCTCGGTTGAGGCGCCTCAGGCGCGGGCCGCCACCCGGGTGATCGCGTCGGTGAAGGTGTCGAACAGCGGCGCCGGCAGGTCGTGGCCCATGCCGTCGACGAGCAGCAGCTCGGCCCCGGGGACCGCCGCGGCGGTGGCCCGACCGCCGCTGACGTGCACCATCCGGTCGGCCAGCCCGTGGACCACGAGCGTCGGCGTGCGCAGGGAGCGCAGCGCGAGCGTACGGTCGGGCTGGCGCAGGATCGCCAGCGTCTGGCGGGCCGCACCGCTGGCGTCGACGCCGCGGTTCCACGTCTCCTCGGCGAGGCGGCGGTAGTCGGCCTCCGGGGTCGGGTAGCCGGGCGAGGAGATCAGGGTGTTGATGCTCAGGCTGTGCGCGACGTAGCCCTCGAGGGTGTCGCGGCGTGGGGCCAGCATCCGGGGGAGCACGCTGGGGTGCTGCCACCCGACGGTGCGGCGCCCCGTGGTCGACATGATGCTGGTCAGGGAGCGGACCCGCTGCGGGTGGGCCAGCGCGATGGTCTGGGCGATCATGCCGCCCATCGACACCCCCACGACGTGAGCGGTCTCGAGGCCGAGGTGGTCGAGCAGCCCCACGGCGTCGTCGGCCATGTCGCCCAGCGTGTACGGCGGCGCACCCGTCCCGGTGGTGAAGGCGCGGACCAGGTGCCGGCGGCCCACGGAGGTCGCGATCTTGGTCGAGCGGCCGACGTCGCGGTTGTCGAAGCGGACCACGAAGAACCCGGCGCGGGCCAGCTGCTCGCACAGCTCGACCGGCCACCAGTTCAGCGGCGCGCTGAGGCCCATCACCAGCAGCAGCGGCGGGTCGGCGGGCGAGCCGAACGTCTGGTAGCACAGCTCCACCTGCCCGAGAGGGGCGAACAGCTCGTCGGAGAGCGGGACGCTCGCGTCCACGGGGTGCGGGGCCATGCGGGCCAGTCAACACGAGAGCTGGTTGAACGGAAAAGCGTCCTCCGTGCCGGACGGCGGTCTACAGTCGCTGATTGTGAGCCAGCACACAGTCGCCGACTTCCTGCGTCCCCCGGGCTTCGAGCGCCCGGAGCGCTCCGCGCTGCTGCGCGAGGCCTCGGCGGTCACCGAGGTGGGGCGGTACGCCCGCCGTGCGGTCACCGAGCGGGTCGTGCGCCGCAGCACCCCGTACGCGGGGCGGGCGCCGTACCGGTCGGCCGACCCCGTGCTGCTGGTCCCTGGGTTCCTCGCCGGCGACCAGTCCTTGGCCCTCCTGGCCCGCAGCCTGCGCGGCGAGGGGTTCCGCACCTACCGCTCCCACATGCACGTCAACATCGGCTGCACGATGGCCGCGGCGGGGATGCTGGAGCGACGCCTGGAGCAGGTCGCCCACCGGCGCGGTACCCGGGTCCGCGTCGTCGGGCACTCCCTGGGCGGCATGATCGCCCGCGGGGTGGCGGCGCGCCGTCCAGACCTCGTCTCCGGCATCGTCACCCTGGGCAGCCCCGTGCTGGCCCCCGGCGCCCACCACGGGTCGCTGGCGGCGGGCGTCGACGTGCTGGTCCGCCTCAGCCGGGCCGGCGTACCCGGCCTGATGGCCGAGGACTGCGTGGCCGGCGAGTGCGCCCGGCAGAGCTTCGAGCAGGCCCGTACGCCGCTGGCCGACGACATCGGGTTCACCGCGGTGTACAGCCGGCGCGACGGGTTCGTCGACTGGCGTGCCTGCCTGGACCCCGACGCCGAGACCCGCGAGGTCAGGTCCTCGCACTTCGGCATGGCCTTCGACCCGGACTGCGTGGACCTCGTCGTCGACGCCCTGCGCAGCCCGGTGCTCCGGCAGACCTCAGCTGTCGAAGTTGATCGCGGAGAAATCGCGTAGCTTCGCGAGCTGGTGCTCGGCGGTGATCGTGCGCACGGTGCCCGACCGCGAGCGCATCACCAGCGACTGCGTGGTGACGCCCTTGCCGCTGTAACGCACGCCTCGCAGCAGCTCGCCGTCGGTGATGCCGGTGGCCACGAAGAAGCAGTCGTCGCCGGTCACCAGGGTGTCGGTGGTCAGGACGTGGTCGGGGTCCAGGTCGTGCCCCGCGTCGAGGGCACGCTGGCGCTCCTCGTCGTCGGTGGGCCACAGGCGACCCTGGATGGTGCCGCCGATCGCCTTCATCGCGCACGCGGCGATGATGCCCTCCGGCGTGCCCCCGATGCCCAGCATCAGGTCGACGCCGGTGTCGGGACGGGCGGCCATGATCGCGCCGGCCACGTCGCCGTCGGAGATGAACTTGATCCGGGCGCCGGTGGCGCGGATCTCCTCGACCATCTGGTCGTGGCGCGGGCGGTCGAGCAGCACGACGGTGACGTCGCGCGCGGCGCTGCCCTTGGCCTTGGCGACCCGGGCGATGTTCTCCGCGACGGGCAGACGGATGTCGACGACGTCGGCGGCCTCGGGGCCGGTGGCGAGCTTCTCCATGTAGAAGACCGCCGAGGGGTCGTACATGGTGCCGCGCGGGGCGACGGCCATCACGGCGATCGCGTTGTTCATGCCCTTCGCGGTGAGCGTGGTGCCGTCGATCGGGTCGACCGCGACGTCGACCTCGGGGCCGGTGCCGTCGCCGACGCGCTCACCGTTGAAGAGCATCGGGGCGTCGTCCTTCTCGCCCTCGCCGATCACCACGGTGCCGTTCATCGCGACCGAGGAGATCATCACGCGCATCGCGTTGACCGCGACGCCGTCGGCGCCGTTCTTGTCGCCACGCCCCACCCAGCGACCGGCTGCCATGGCGGCCGCTTCGGTCACTCGGACGAGCTCGAGAGCGAGGTTGCGGTCTGGCGCCTGCGTCGAAGTCATGGTGCGCATGTTATCGGTCGCTCCGGGCGTCTCCGTACCTGCTCACCGAGGTGGCCTTGACCGACAGCCAGACCTCGCGTCCGGGAGTCAGGCCGAGCTCGGTGGCGGCCTCCACGGTGACGTCGGCGAGCAGGTCCACGGCGGCGTGCACCAGCAGTCGTACGGCGTCGCCGTGGGGCACCGCGCTGGCCACCCGCCCGTGCCACCGCAGCCGGGGCGAGCCGTCCGGCTCGGTGCGCGAGACGACGACGGCGGACGGCGGGAACGACATCAGCCCGTCGTCGTGCGCCACCACGTTGAGCCCCACGAGCCGGGCCACGTGCTCCGTACGGGGGCGGGCCGACACCTCGGCCGGGCTGCCGTGCTGGGCGACGGCGCCGTCGTCGAGGACGAGCACCTGGTCGGCGAGCGTGAGCGCGTCCATCGCGTCGTGGGTGACGAGCAGGGTCACACCGCCGAACTCGCGCAGGTGCTGGGCCAGCTCGATCCGCAGCGCCATCTGCACCGAGACGTCGAGGCCGGTGAACGGCTCGTCGAGGAGCAGCAGGTCGGGGGAGCTGGCCAGCGCGCGGGCCACGGCCACCCGTTGGGCCTGGCCGCCGGAGAGCTCGGCGGGCCGGCGCGCAGCCAGGTCGGCGATGCCGAACCGGTCCAGCCACTCCAGAGCCAGCGCCGCGGCCTCCCGTCGACCGACCCCGCGCGAGCGCGGCCCGAAGGCGACGTTGTCGGCTGCGCTCAGGTGCGGGAACAGCAGCTGCCCCTGGAAGACCATGCCGACGTTGCGCTCACGCACGGGCAGGCCCAGCAGGTCCCGTCCGCCGAGGCGGGCGCGCCCGTGGGCCGGGACGAGCCCGGCGAGCGCCTTGAGCAGGGTGGACTTGCCGGCACCGTTGGGGCCGATCACGGCCAGCACGTCGCCGGCCGCGACCTCGACGTCGGCGCTCAGCCGGTCGTCCACCCGCAGGTCGACGCTCAGGCCGGTGCCGGTGCCGGTGCCGGTGCCGGTGCCGTGGCTGCTCATGCCGTCCCCAGCCAGTGGTGGCGCAGGAGCAGCAGCACGCCGACGCACACGAGGAGCATCACCAGACTCAGTGCGAGGGCGGCGTCCTGGTCGGCCTGCCGGGTCACGTAGATCAGCGTCGGCATCGTCTGGGTGGTGCCGGGGTAGTTGCCGTTGAAGGTGATGGTCGCCCCGAACTCACCCAGCGACCGGGCCCACCCGAGCACGGCGCCGGCCACGATCCCAGGCATGGCGAGCGGCACCGTGACGCGCCTGAACGCCGTCCAGCGGCTGGCGCCCAGGGTTGCGGCGGCGGCCTCGTACGCCGGGTCTGCCGAGCGCAGGGCGCCCTCGATCGAGATCACCACGAACGGCATCGAGACGAACACGTGGGCCAGCACGACGCCCCAGGTCGTGAACGGGAACGCGAAGCCGGTCCACTCCAGCAGCGGCTGGCCCAGCACCCCGGTCCGGCCGAACGCGGTCCGTAGGGCAACCCCGGCCACGACGGGCGGGAGGACCAGCGGCACGGTCACGAGAGCCCGTACGACGCCGCGACCGCGGAACTCGACCCGCGCCAGCAGCCACGCCAGGGGGAGGCCCAGCAGGAGGCAGACGACGATCGCCGCCGTCGAGGTCGCCAGCGAGAGCACCAGCGCCTCGCGGGCGCTGCGGGTGGTGAGGTGGTCGGCGAGGTGGACGAGGTCGGTGGCCGCGACCATCGCGACCAGGGGTACGACGAGCAGGGCCGTCGCGAGCGCCGCCGGCACCATCAGGAGCGCCGGCGGACGCCCCAGCGGGTCGGAGGTGCGCACGCTCACGGCTGCCCGAAGCCGGCCGACTCCAGCACCGCGCGGCCCTCGGGCGAGGTGACGAGGTCGATCCACGCCTGCGCGAGCTCGTCGTCCTCGCTCTGGGTCAGCGGGGCCAGGACGTACGACGTGGCATGGTCTGCGGCACCGTCGATGGCCACGGCCGTCACCTCGTCCCCGGCCGCCGTGGCGTCGGTGGCGTACACGAGGCCCGCGTCGGCCTCGCCGGAGACGACCTTGTCGAGGGTGGCGCGCACGTCCTCCTCGAGGCTGACCGGCTTGCCGCGTACGGGGGTCTCGGCCAGCACCGAGAGGGCGACGCGTCCGCACGGGACCTCGTCGGCGCAGCGCACCCAGGTCAGGTCGGCCAGGTCGGAGAGGGAGGAGACGTCCTGCGGGTTGCCGGCGGCGGTGACGATGACGAGGACGTTGGAGGCGAACTCGGTCACCTCGCCGGTGGCCCCGGCGTCGCTGGCGAGCGTCATCGAGGCCTCGTCGGCGGTGGCGAGCACGTCGCCGGGGGCGCCGTCGGCGGCCTGCTCGGCGAGGTCCGTGCTGGAGCCGAAGGAGAGGACGACCTCGACGTCGTGCTCGTCCTCGAAGGTCTCCGCCAGGTCGGTGAAGACGTCGGTCAGGCTGGCGGCAGCAAGCACGGTGAGCGTGTGCTCGTCGGAGCCGGTCGACCCCTGCCCGCAGCCGGCCAGCGCCAGGGGGAGGGCCAGGAGGGCTGCTGCGGCGAGGGGCTTGCCGGGGATCACGGAACCTCCAAGACGACGTTGGTGGACTTGACGGACGCGATGGCACGGACGCCCGGGGCGAGCCCGAGGTCCGAGGCGGCGTCACTGCTCATGAGCGAGACGATCCGGTACGGGCCGCAGACCATCTCGACCTGGGCCATCACGGTGTCGGCCTTGACCCGGGTGACGATCCCGGACATCCGGTTGCGGGCGCTGACCGACCCGGCGCGGGTGCGGTCGCGCTCAAGGGCCTCGCCCGGTTCGAGGAGGCGTTCGGCCAGCTCGGCGAGGGCGACGCCCTCCACGACGGTCCGTCCGTCGTGGCGCCGGGCGGGGAGACGGTCGGTGTCGATCCACCGGCGGACGGTGTCGTCGCTGACGTCGAGCACCTCCGCACACTCCGCAACTGAGTAGATGGGCACGGGTGAATCCTTCCGCAGATGCGGGTGGATTGGCAAGTGAGGAGCGCGTGTGCGGATGAGGCGGACGTCCGGGGTGGTCCCCGGAGGCGGCCGGTTGCAGCACGGCTGGGAGGATGTGCGCGTGAGTGAGAAGAGCGGCCGGTACGAGCGAAGCTTCGGTGGCCTGATCGGTGCCATGGTCATCACGGTCGCGGCGGTCCTGGGGTTCCTGGTCTGGAAGGACACCTTCAGCGGCGACGCCGAGCAGGAGACCGTTCCGGTCGAGTGGTCCGAGAGCGTCAAGCTGGCCCAGGACGCCGGCATGCGGGTGGCACACCCCAACGAGCTGCCCACGGGCTGGATCGCCACGAGCGTCGACCTCGTCGCGGTCGGCGAGACGCGCTGGGGGATGGGGCTCCTCACCGACGACGAGGACTTCGTCGGCTTGCGTCAGCAGGACAAGGCCCTGAGCGAGATGGTCAAGACCTACATCGACAAGTCGGCCGAGCAGGGCGAGGACGTCGAGATCGACAGCGACGTCGCGACCGCTTGGCAGGTGTGGACCGACGAGGGCGGGGACACCGGCTACTCCGCCGAGGTCGGCGACGAGGTCCTGCTCGTGTACGGCTCGGCTCCGGCCGAGGAGATCGTCGCCTTCATCGAGTCCCTGACGCTCTGACGGCGCCGGGCGGGTCAGTCCTCGCCCTGCCCCATCGCCTCGTCGAGGCGCTTGCGGGCGCCGTCGAGCCACTCCTGGCACAGAGCGGCGAGCTTCTCCCCGCGCTCCCACAGCGCGAGCGACTCCTCCAGGCCGGTCCCGCCGGCCTCCAGGGCGCGCACGACTTCGATGAGCTCTTCGCGGGCCTCCTCGTACGACAGGGTCTGCTCACTCATCGTTGTCGCCTCCTGGCGCTGAGGGCGGCGTGCCGCCGGGGTCTGGGGTGACGGAGTCGGTGCGTGCGTGGATGCGTCCGTCCGCGAGGCGGATCGCCAGCTCGGTGCCGGGGGCGACGGCCTGGATCGAGGTGAGGACGTCGCCGTTGGCGTCCTGCACGACGGCGTAGCCCCGCTGGAGGGTGGCCAGGGGCGACAGCGCGCGCGCCCGGGCGCGCTGGTGGTCGATCTCGTCGGCCGCGCGGTCGAGGCGGTGCAGCAGCGTGCGCCGGGCCCGCTGCACCAGGTCGCCCACCTCGCGACCGCGGTCGGTCAGCAGGTTGCGCGGGTCGGCCAGCGCGGGGCGCGAGCGCAGCGCGTCGAGGCGCTCCTGCTCGTCGCGGACCCGGGCGACGACGAGCTGGCGCAGGCGGTCCCGGGCCCACTCGACGCCGCGCACCTCCTCAGCCATGTCGGGCACGACCTTCTTGGCGGCGTCGGTGGGCGTGGAGGCGCGTACGTCGGCCACGAGGTCGAGTAGGGGCTGGTCGGGCTCGTGGCCGATGGCGGAGACGACGGGGGTCCGCATCGCGTGCACCGCCCGCACCAGGGCCTCGTCGGAGAAGGGGAGCAGGTCCTCGAACGAGCCGCCGCCGCGGGCCACCACGATCACGTCGACCTCGGCGTTGCGCTCCAGACGGCCCAGCGCCTCGATCACCTCGCCCGCGCTGCGAGGACCTTGCATGGTCGCGTGCACCACCTCGAACTCCACCGCGGGCCAACGGCGGGCGGCGTTGTCGAGGACGTCGCGCTCGGCGGCGCTGCGCGGCGCGGTGACCAGCCCCACCTTGCGCGGCAGGAACGGCAGGTCCCGCTTGAGTGCGGGCGAGAAGAGGCCCTCGGCCGCGAGCAGCTGCCGGCGCGACTCGAGGCGGGCCAGCAGCTCGCCCAGACCGACCATCCGGATCTCGCGGGCGGCCAGGGAGAAGGAGCCCCGGTTGGCGTAGAAGGTGGGCTTGGCGTGCACGACCACGCTGGCGCCCTCGACCAGCGGTGGGGCCATCGCGTCGAGAAGGGAGCGGTGGCAGGTCATCGGGACCGAGATGTCGGCGACGGTGTCGCGCAGCGTCATGAAGACGGTCGCCATCCCGGGGCGTCGCGTGATCTGCGCGATCTGTCCCTCGACCCACACGGCGCCGAGCCGGTCGATCCACTGCGACACCGCGTTGGCGACCGAGCGCACCGGGGCCGGGGCCTCCGGGGTGGCGTCGCGCAACGAAGTCATGGCTGGACTGTAGAGGGTGGGGCTGACAACCTCGTCGGGTCCGGCCCAGCCGCCGGGCCGCTGTGCCGAGGACGGAAGGACGTGCCGTGGACCGGGACCCTGCCTCGGACCGTGACGACGACGAGGGCCGCGCCACGCTCACCCTCCGCCTGCGCGCCGCCGGCTGCGTGTTCGCCGAGGACGAGGCCGACGCGCTGCTGTCGACCACCGACGACCCGCAGCTCCGCGAACGGCTGGTGCGCCGGCGGGAGGCCGGCGAGCCACTGGAGCAGGTGCTGGGGTGGGCCGAGGTCGGCGGCGTGCGCGTCGCCGTACGTCCCGGCGTCTTCGTGCCACGGCGGCGCACCGAGCTGCTCGCCCGGCTGGCCGTACGCCA
>NZ_JBJEHY010000113.1:0-11107 GCF_051876515.1 Nocardioides sp.
CTCGATCTGGCCGACGAGCTCACGGGTGGGGGCGAGGATGAGGGCGCGGGGCGCCGTGGCACGCGGACGGGGACCGCCGGCCAGCCGGGCCACCAGCGGCAGCAGGAAGGCGTACGTCTTGCCCGAACCGGTGCGACCGCGGCCGAGGACGTCACGTCCGGCCAGCGAGTCGGGCAGCGTGGCCGCCTGGATCGGGGTGGGGGTGGTGATACCGAGGGTGGACAGGGAGTCGCTGAGATCGGCGGGCACGCCGAGGTCGACGAAGGAGGGCACAGAGTTCTCCGGTGGTTCACTCGTCTCGCCGACAGCCGGGCCCGACGGTTGTCGGACGACTTCGCACGGAGCAGGGTTCAGGTGCTCGACGTGCGGTCAACCCGCGGCAAGAACGAAACGAGTTGAACCCCCACCCTATCCGGCACGACGTCACCCCCACGGTTCCCCGCAGGGGTGACGTCGGCCACTCACGGCTCCTGCCACCCCAGCCGGAGCCGACGCCTGGCCCGGCAGCGTCCGTCATGGCCGGTTCGGGACCCCACCTCGGGCCAAACTCCTTAATCTTAACCAATTCAGTAGATTTTTGTGGCGTTCGCTTCCCACCCAGCTGATAGGCAACGACGATCCCGCGCCACGCAGATCGATGCACCTGCACGGGCCTGACCCAGATGCGACGCGACGAGGGCCCCTCCGTTCGGAGGGGCCCTCGTACGTTCACACGGTCAGGTCAGGCCCGACCGGGCGGTGCTCAGCGGCGCAGGTCGAAGCGGTCGAGCTCCATGACCTTGACCCAGGCGGCGACGAAGTCGGCCACGAACTTATCGGCGGCGTCGTCGGCGGCGTACACCTCGGCGAGGGCACGCAGCTCCGAGTTCGAGCCGAAGATCAGGTCGGCGCGCGACCCGGTCCAGCCGTTGGAGGAGGTGAAGATCTCCTCCGAC
This sequence comes from Nocardioides sp., assembly GCF_051876515.1. Taxonomy (GTDB): domain Bacteria; phylum Actinomycetota; class Actinomycetes; order Propionibacteriales; family Nocardioidaceae; genus Nocardioides. The sequence continues at coordinate 936 of NZ_JBJEHY010000113.1, forward strand.
TCGTCCGTCGCGGTCCACGTCTGCGGCTCGAGCAGGTTGACCAGGAAGTCCTGGGTCAGCTGACCGGCACGCTCGGTGAACACGCCCGTGGCCGAGCCGTCCCAGTTGGTGTCGAGGACGCGCAGGCCGGCGACCAGCACCGTCATCTGCGGGGCGCTCAGCGTCAGCAGGTTGGCGCGGTCGATGAGCAGGTACTCGGTGGCAGCCTTGCTCTTCTTGGACAGGTAGTTGCGGAAACCGTCGTAGCGCGGCTCCAGGAAGTGGAACGACTCGACGTCGGTCTGCTCCTGGGTGGCGTCGGTACGCCCCGGGGTGAACGGGACCGTGACCGCGGTGCCGGCGGCAGCGGCAGCCTGCTCCACGCCCACGCCACCGGCCAGGACGACCAGGTCGGCCAGGGAGACCTGCTTGGCGTCGGTGTCGAAGCCGGCCTTGACCTGCTCCAGGGCCGCGAGGACCTTGGCGGTGCGGGCCGGGTTGTTGGCCTCCCAGTCCTTCTGCGGGGCGAGGCGGAGGCGCGCACCGTTGGCGCCACCACGCTTGTCGGAGCCGCGGAACGTCGCGGCCGAGGCCCACGCCGTGGCGACGAGCTCGGAGACGCTCAGGCCGGCGTCCGCGATCTTGCCCTTGAGGACGGCGACGTCGGCGTCGGTGAGCGCCTCACCGGTGTACGCCGGCAGCGGGTCCTGCCAGATCAGGTCCTCGGAGGGGACCTCGGGACCGAAGTAGCGCGCCTTCGGGCCCATGTCGCGGTGGGTCAGCTTGAACCAGGCGCGGGCGAAGGCGTCGGTGAAGGCCTCCTGGTCGTCCTTGAAGCGCCTGGAGATCTCGGCGTACGCCGGGTCGAAGCGCAGGGCGAGGTCCGAGGTGAGCATGCGCGGCTCGCGCTTGCCCTCACCGAACGACTCGGGCACCAGGTCGGCGCCACCGTTGTTCACCGGACGCCACTGCTGGGCGCCGGCCGGCGAGTGGAACAGCTCCCACTCGTAGGCGAACAGGATGTGGAAGAACTCGTTGTCCCAGCGGGTCGGGTGGTAGGTCCAGGTGACCTCCAGGCCCGAGGTGATGGCGTCGATGCCCTTGCCGGAGGCGTGCGCGGACTTCCAGCCCAGGCCCTGCTCCTCGATCGGGGCAGCCTCGGGCTCCGGGCCCACCAGCTCGGCGTCACCGGCACCGTGGGTCTTGCCGAAGGTGTGGCCACCGGCGATCAGGGCGACGGTCTCCTCGTCGTCCATGCCCATGCGGCGGAACGTCTCGCGGATGTCGACGGCCGACTTCAGCGGGTCGGCCTCGCCGTTGGGGCCCTCGGGGTTGACGTAGATCAGACCCATCTGGACAGCGGCCAGCGGATCGTCGAGGTCGCGCTCACCGGTGTAGCGCTTGTCGTCGAGCCACTCGGTCTCGGGACCCCAGTAGACGTCGGCGTCGGCCTCGTACACGTCGGGACGGCCACCGCCGAACCCGAAGGTCGGGAAGCCCATGTCCTCGAGCGCGACGTTGCCGGCGAGGATCATCAGGTCGCCCCACGACAGCTTCTGGCCGTACTTCTTCTTGACCGGCCACAGCAGGCGGCGGGCCTTGTCCAGGTTGCCGTTGTCCGGCCAGGAGTTCTGCGGGGCGAAGCGTTGCTGGCCGTGGCCAGCGCCGCCGCGGCCGTCGCCGGAGCGGTACGTGCCGGCGGCGTGCCACGCCATGCGGATGAACAGGCCGCCGTAGTGACCGAAGTCAGCCGGCCACCAGTCCTGCGAGTCGGTGAGGATGGCAGTGATGTCCGCCTTGACCGCGGCGAGGTCGAGGCTCTCGAACTCGGAGCCGTAGTGGAAGTCGCCCTCGTGCGGGTTCCCCTCGGAGGGGTACTTGGCGAGGATCTTGAGGTTGAGCTGGTTGGGCCACCAGGTCTTGTTGGCATCGGCCTGCGCCGGCAGCGGCAGGCCGCCGTGCATCACCGGGCACTTGCCTGCTGCAGGCTCATTGATGTCCTCGAGGACGGCGTCGTCGTGGTCAGACACGGTGGTTCCTTCCAGTTCTTGTGCAGGTTGGGGGGAGTTCAACGGGTGGAACAGTCGGGGCAGGTGCCCCAGTAGACGACCTCGGCCTCGTCGATCGTGAAGCCGTGGTCGTCGGAGGCTGTCAGGCAGGGAGCGTGGCCCACGGCGCAGGCCACGTCGCCGATGCGGCCGCAGGTGCGGCACACGACGTGGTGGTGGTTGTCGTCGACGCGGGTCTCGTAGCGGGCCACGTGCCCGCGGGGCTGGATGCGTCGCACCAGGCCCACCTCGGTCAACGCCTTGAGCACGTCGTACACGGCTTGGTGCGACACCTCACCGAGGTCCTCGCGGACCGCCCCGATCACCGCGTCGGTGTCGGCGTGCGGGTGTGCCGTCAGGGCCTTGAGCACGGCGACCCGGGGGCGCGTGACCCTCAGGTCTCGTTCGCGGAGCATCTGCTCCATCTCGGCTGTGGTGGGCACGGCCCCCATCCTGCCCCTTTTTCTTGAACAGTTCAAGAAAGGGTTGCCTCACTTGACTCCGCGATCGACGGGCCAGGCTGCTAACGCCCCCGGAAGGTCCGCCTGTAGGCCGTCGGGGAGACGCCGGCGGTGGCGCGCAGGTGGGCCCGCAACGACCCTCCCGACCCGAGGCCAGCGAGCCGGGCCACGTCGTCGACGGCCAGGTCGGTCGTCTCCAGCAGCTCCTGGGCCCGCCGCACCCGCTGCTGGGTCACCCAGGTCGCCGGGGGCAGCCCGGTCTCCTCGACGAACCGCCGCACGAAGGTCCGACGCGCCATCGCGGCCGTCGCGGCGAGACGGGCCACCGACAGGTCCTCACCGAGGTTGGCCAGTGCCCAGTCGCGGGCCGGTGCCGTCGACCGGTCCTGGACGACCGGCGCCGGGCGCTCGATGAACTGCGCCTGCCCGCCGTCGCGCCAGGCGGGCACCACCAGGTGGCGGGCGACGCGGTTGGCCACCTGCGCGCCGTGGTCGCCGCGGACGACGTGGAGGCAGAGGTCGACCCCCGCACTGAGGCCCGCGGAGGTGAGCAGGTCGCCGTCGTCGGTGTAGAGGACCGACTCGTCGACCAACGCCGCTGTACGGCGGCTTCTCGCCGTTCGCCGCCGCCCTCATGGAGCGCTTCGGCATCCGCCGCGTCGTCACCGTCGCCCTGCTGCTCGTAGCCGCGGGCAGTGGACTGACCGTCTTCATGGAGCAGGCGTGGCACCTGGTGCTGCTGTGGGGCGTGCTGGTCGGGATCGGCACCGGGTCGATGGCGATGGCGCTCGTCGCGACCGTGACCAGCCGCTGGTTCGTGGCCCGGCGCGGTCTGGTCTCGGGCGTCCTCACCGCTGGCAGCGCGACCGGGCAGCTCGTCTTCCTCCCGGTGGCCGCGCACCTGACCGAGATGGAGGGCTGGCGGACCACCTCGCTGGTCACCGCCGCGGTCGCCCTCGCCGGCGTACCCGTCGTCGTCGCCCTGCTGCGCGACCACCCGGCCGACCTGGGCACCACCGCGTACGGAGCCACCGAGCGCCAGCCCGGTCCGCAGAAGACTGCCCCCGACGCCTCCAGCGGCCTGCGGGCGTTGCAGGCCCTCGCGCGAGCCGCTCGCACCAAGCAGTTCTGGCTGCTCGCGCTCGGGTTCGCGATCTGCGGGATGACCACCAACGGCCTCATCGGCACCCACTTCGTGCCCGCCGCGCACGACCACGGCATGCCGGTGACCACCGCTGCCTGGCTGCTCGCGGTCGTGGGGGTCTTCGACGTCGCCGGCACCATCGCCTCGGGGTGGTTGACCGACCGTGTCGACCCGTGGTGGCTGCTCCTGGCCTACTACGCCCTGCGCGGGGTCGGCCTGCTGACCCTGCCCGCGCTGCTGGCGCCGCACACGCACCCGTCGATGTGGGTCTTCATCATCATCTACGGGCTGGACTGGGTGGCCACGGTTCCGCCCACGGTGGCCCTGTGCCACGACCTCTTCGGGGACGACGGGCCGATCGTCTTCGGCTGGGTGTTCGCCTCCCACCAGGTCGGCGCCGCCGCCGCGGCGGTCGGGGCGGGCTGGATCCGCGACACCACCGGGTCGTACGACTCCGCGTTCCTCGCCGCCGCCGGCCTGTGCGTGGTCGCCGCCATCGCCTCGGCCGCGATCCGGACGCCCGCGCAGGCCCGCGGCCCGCTGCCGCTCAGAGGTGCTTGAGCGCCTCGCGGCGCGACAGTCCCGAGAGACCCGGGTGGGCCTCGACGAAGGCGCGGACCCAGTCCGCGTCCGTGCGGGCGTACTGACGCAGCGCCCACCCGATCGCCTTGCGGACGAAGAACTCGGGGTCGGACTCGTTGGCCTCGACCACGTCGGCGAGCAGCCCGGTGTCGGTGCGCTCCTTGGCGGTGAGCTGGGACAGGATCGCCGCCCGGCGCAGCCACAGGTCCTCCGAACGCGCCCACGCCCACATCCGCGGTCCCTCGACGGCAGGTTCCGCGAGCCACCGCTCATTGACGACCGCCAGGGTGTCGTCGACCAGGTCCCACCAGGCGCCGGTGACCATGAGGTGCTCGACCAGCCCCATCACCTCCGCGTCGCGCCACGCGCGGTAGGCGCGGTGCCGCAGCAGCGCGATGGCGGCGTACCGCTCCTCCCGGAACTCGGCACCGTCGTACAGCTCCCTCACGGCCTGCTCCCACGCGGCACGGTCCGGCAGCGTCCGGGCGTACGGCTCGGCGAGCAGCCGGGTCAGCTCCGGCCGGGTGAGGCCGCGGAACGGCATCGACGACTTCATGTAGCGCTGCTGGCCCACCGCACGCTCCGGGTCCCCGGCGCCGCGCAGCAGCGCCCGCACCTCGGCGACGAGGGCGCTGGCCCCGGGCGGGACCGGGCTCACCGGGTGCCGACCCCGGAGAAGATCGGCTGGTGGACGCTGGTCATCGTCACGACCCCGAAGGCACCGACCTCGTCGTGCAGTGCGGCGGCGCCGACCGACGTGCCGGTGGTGCGCAGGTGGTCCAGCGACTCCAGCGCCAGCGCCTCCCCCCGCGGCAGTCGCGCGATCGACAGGGTGAGGTCGGGGTTGATCAGCTGGAGCCCCTCGGTCCCCCAGTTGAGCACCGAGTTCGCCACGTCCGCGCCGAGCCCGAGCCGCGTGTACGCCGTGAGCTCCTCCCCTGCGACCAGGGGGACGTACTCCCGCACCCACGTCACCGGCGCCCCGCCGTCGGTCAGCCCGAAGGCGCCGACGCCGGCACGGCACTCGACCCCCGCGTGCTCGCGGTCACCCAGCCGACCGGTGGCCATCGCCATCGGGAAGGTCCCCGGTCGGTCCAGCTCGGCGTACGGCGGCTCACCGAGCGTGCCCGACCGGCTCCACACCTGGCCCGGAGGCACCTGGTCGGCCCGCGTCGCCACCCCACGCACCAGGCCGATCACCCGTCCAGCCTGCACGAGTTCGACGTCGACGACGTGCACGGTGCGGCCCGTACGGCGCACCGACGTCGTGAGCGCGATCGGCTCCAGCGACCCCATGTGCACCATGTCGAGCGTCAGCCGCGCGGGCAGCCACTCCGGACCGGGCAGCGCCTGCTCGAACGCCCAGGAGCTCAGGCCCAGGACGGCGCGGCCCGCGATCGAGTCGGCGGCCCAGTGGCCGGCAGAGAACGAGGTGGGGACGATCAGGTCACCGTCACGGACGAAGTAGGACTCCACGGCCCCGACCGTACGGCCTGGGCCGCCCCTGTGGGCGACAACCCCGCTCAGACCCAGCGGGGACGACCGACGCGCACCTCGCGGTGCAGGCTCTGCATCTTCTCGTCGAGCTCGCGGGCCGCGAGTGCGGCAGCCGTCAGCTCGTCCCCGAGGTGGGCCGGCACGTCCTTGGCGTACTTGTAGTAGATCTTGTGCTCGAGGCTGGCCCAGAAGTCCATCGCGACCGTGCGCACCTGGATCTCCACCGGCGTGGGGCGCACCCCGGTCGACAGGAAGACCGGCACCTCGACGATGACGTGGAGGCTGCGGTAGCCGTTGGCCTTCGGGTCCGCGATGTAGTCCTTGACCTCGAGCACCTTGACGTCGGTCTGCGCCGTCAGCATCTCGGTGACCTCGTAGCAGTCCGAGATGAAGCTGCACACGATCCGCAGACCGGCGATGTCGAACAGGTTCGCCGCGATCGCCACCGGGTTGAAGTCGATGCCGCGCCGCTCGGCCTTGGCGACGATGCTGTCCATCGTCTTGAGCCGGGTGCTGACGTGCTCGATCGGGGAGCTGCCCTTGCGGTAGTTGATCTCCTCGCGCAGGATCTCGACCTTCGTGGTGAGCTCCTCGAGCGCGAACTTGTAGACCATCAGGAACTCGCCGATCTGCCGGCCACGCAGTCGCAGGTCCTCGATCTCCTTGCTCTGCGCCACGCCGGGGGCCTGTTCGGTTGCCACGCGTCGAGTATGTCAGCGGGACGGTTGCCGGCACGGCGGCGGCACGTGTCCCTTCGGCTGGTCCTGCGGGATGGGACCGGCCATGGACACCCGCCCACCCGCACGGTTGCATCGGGACCGCGTCGGGCGCCCCCTGCCTGCGGCGCCCACCCGTACGAGAGGAACTCCCCGATGAGCCAGCACACCTTCGACGTCGTCGTCGTCGGGTCGGGCGGCGGCGCCCTGACCGCAGCCCACCTCGCCCAGAAGGCGGGCCTGCGCACGTGCGTGGTGGAGAAGACCGACCGCGTCGGCGGCACCTCGGCGTACTCCGGAGGCGCCTGCTGGCTGCCGGGCAGCGACGTGCAGCAGCGCAACGGCGTGACCGCGGACTCCACCGAGTCGGCCCGCACGTACCTGGCCGCGGTCCTGGCCGACCCGGAGCGAGAGGTCGACCAGGCCAAGGTGGAGGCGTTCCTGGCCGAGGCGCCCGCGCTGGTCGCGGCGCTGGAGTCCGACGACCTCTTCGAGTTCGAGCACACCCCCTTCCCCGAGTACTTCGACGCGCCCGGCCGGGTGCCCGGCGGCCGTTCCATCCAGCCGGCGAAGATCCGCCGCGACGAGCTTCCCGCCGACGTCGCCGCGCTGGTCCGCCCGCCGGTCGAGCGCGACCGCGAGGGTGCCGAGGGCCGCCGCACCCTTTCGGGCGGCCAGGCGCTCGTGGGCCGGCTGCTGTGGATGTTCACCCGCGACGGCGGCACGGTGCTGACCGGCCACTGCGTCGACGAGCTCGTCCGCACCGACGGCCGCGTCGAGGGCGTGGTCGCCTCCACCGCGGACGGACGCGTGGAGATCCGGGCGACGCGCGGCGTGGTCCTCGCGGCGGGCGGTTTCGAGCACAACCGGGAGTGGCGCGAGCAGTACGGCGTCCCGGGGCGCTCGGAGTGGTCGATGGCGCCTGAGGGCACCAACACCGGCGAGCCGATCGCCGCCGCGGTCGCCGTCGGCGCCGCGGTGGACCTCATGGACCAGGGCTGGTTCTGCCCCGGCCTCGAGCAGCCCGACGGGCGCGGCTCCTTCGTGCTCGGCTTCCGCGGTGGCGCGATCGTGGACTCCACCGGGCGCCGATTCGCCAACGAGTGCCTGCCCTACGACCGCTTCGGTCGCGAGATGGCCGCCGCCGGCGCCGTCCCCGCGTGGCTGGTCTTCGACTCGCGTGAGGGCGGACAGGTCCCCGCGATCGCGATGCCGCAGGGTGACCCGGAGGCGCACCTCGCGGCCGGGACCTGGGTGCGGGCGGAGTCGGTCGCCGACCTGGCCACCCAGCTGGACCTCACCGAGCTGCCGGCCACGGTCGAGCGGCTCAACGCGGCCGCCGCGAGCGGGGTGGACGAGGAGTTCGGTCGCGGCGCGGACGAGTACGACACCTTCTTCGCGTTCGGCGACGGCCCCAACCGGGCCCTGAGCCCGATCGAGACCGGCCCCTTCTACGCGGCCCGCTTCGTGCTGAGCGACCTCGGCACGAAGGGAGGTGTGGTCACCGACGCCTGCGCCCGCGCGCTCGACACGGACGGACACGTCATCGAGGGCCTCTACGCGACCTCGAACTCGACCGCCTCCCTGGCCGGCCGCTTCTACCCCGGACCGGGCGTGCCGCTGGGCACCGCGATGGTCTTCGCCTCGCTCGCGGTGCAGGACCTGCTCGCCTGAGGTCCGATGCCCGGCTCACCAGTGCAGCAGCACCAGTGAGCCGAGCGCCAGCAGCCAGGAGGCGAAGCTGCCGACGAGGAAGTACTCGGTGACGGTGTGGATGCCGGGACCGGGTGCCTTCTCGTCGCGGGCGGCCTGCAGCTCGGGGAAACGCAGCAGCCCCTTGGCCGCGACCACGATGCTGGCGGCGGTGAGGTCGCCGGCGAGCCCGAGGCCGACGATGAAGACACGCTCCATCGGGCCCAGCAGGCGCCCGCCCTTGAGCGAGTGCGCCGGCCCCTCGAGGAGGCGCTGGTCGGTGCTCTTGGTGGGGTTGAGGGTGCCGGTCGCGGCCAGCACGAGGCGTACCAGGACGTTGCCCGTGGACAGCTGGGTGCCGATCGCGCCGACGCACAGCAGCACCTTGTCGGCCCGGACCTCCCCGAGCCGGCCGGCGCCGTCGAGGGCCAGCCAGTCCGCCAGCAGACCGTCGGGCGTGCCCGCGTACGGAGCGACGACGAGCGCGAGTGCGACGGAACCGGCGAAGAGCGCCAGTGGCACCCAGGGCGTGCCGCGGCCGAAGCCCCACGTCACCGCCGCGCCCCAGGCGAGGACCAGCCCCACGACCACGATCAGGGCGGCCAGGTCACGAGAGTCGGTGAGACCGGCGACCAGGGCCACCAGGACCGCCGCGGTCGCCCCGACGACCTGCGGGACCACCCGACCGGGACGCGCGGAGAACGCGAGGTCGGTGACGGCGTACCCGATCAACAGCAGTGCCAGCCAGCTCACCCGAGACCCTCCAACCAGTCGTTCATCTGCAGCAGCACCCCGACACCCTGCGCCCTGACCCGCTGGGAGACGGCGGAGGCCGAGATGCCCTCGTCGAGTGCCAGCTGCTGCTGGCTCGTCCCGGCGAGCATGCCACGCAGGACCGACAGGCCACGCGCGTCGAGGCCGGTCATGATCTGGTCGCGCCCGGCCAGGGCCGCGTTGACGGCGGCCTGCAGGTCGGCGCGGTCGTCCTGCGCGGCGACATACCGGGTGCGGGCCGAGCGGGTGCGTGGTCGCCGCGCGGAGGCCTCGACGGTCTCGATCGCCTCGCGCGCCGCCCACCACCCGGGGCCGTCCTGCACCCCGCTCACCTCGTCGAGGAGCCGCACCTCGCCGGTGCCGACACCGTGTCGCACGTCGACCTCGGGCTGCAGGTGGACCTGCAGCCACCAGGCCGCACCGAGCGCGGCTCCCAACGTGGCGAAGCTGCCCTGGTACTCGTCACCGACGGTGATCGCGAGCTCACCGTCGAACCGGTCGTTGGCCTCGGCCAGCGCGGCGGAGAGGGTGTCGTGCAGGCGTTGCCGGTCGACCGACCGGCGTGACAGCACGACATCACCGATCAGATGTGAAGTTTGACGCTTCACGTTGCTCATATGAAGATCATACCTTCACAAGAGCCAGCGTGTCAGCCCCGAGCCCGCCTCACCCCCAGAAGATGCGCTCGACCACCTGGTGGGCGTGGCGCGTGGTGCGCATGTAGTCGTTGACCATCCGGTCGGTCTCGCCGGGCTCGTAGCCGAGCACCATCGCCATCGCCGCCCGCTCCCGGCTGTCCGCCGGGATCTGGTCGGTCGCCCGGCCGCGCACCAGCGTGCCCGCGTTGCGCGTACGACTCACCGTGCGCCACGCCTCCGCCAGCACCTCGGCGTCCTCGGCCGGGACCAGCCCCGCCTCCTCCGCGGCGCTCAGCGCCGCCAGCGTCTGGGTCGTCCTCAGGCCCGGCACCCGCCCGGCGTGCTGCATCTGCAGCAGCTGCACCGTCCACTCGACGTCGGCGAGCCCGCCACGTCCGAGCTTGAGGTGCAGGTTGGGGTCGGCTCCCCGCGGCAGCCGCTCGTCGTCGACCCGCGCCTTGATCCGACGGACCTCGACCACGTCGTCGGCGCCGATGCCCTCGGCCGGGAAGCGCAGCGGGTCGATGAGCTCGCGGAACCGCTCACGCAACCCCTCGTCCCCCACCACCGGGTCGGCACGCAGCAGGGCCTGGAACTCCCACACCGCCGACCAGCGTCGGTAGTAGGCGGCGTACGCCTCC
>NZ_JBJEHY010000114.1:0-11053 GCF_051876515.1 Nocardioides sp.
GGGGGCATGGCCGGGGCGGGTGATGCCTCCGGGCGCGCCGTGGGAGCGCCCGGGACGACGTTGACCGGGGCACGGCCCGCCGCGGCGGCGGGGGCCGCCACCGCGGGGGCGACGGGTGCGGCGGGAGCGACAGGCGGCGGGACGGGCGGGGCCAGACGCGGCTGCTGCCCCGTACCGGGACCCGACAGGTCCTTGGCCAACGGCTCGCGACGCATCGAGTGGTCCGACTCGACGACGCGGCGGGCGGACGCCTGGACGGCCGGTGCCGGCACCAGCCGCATGGCGGTGAGGTTGACGACGTGGCGAGGGGTGTTGTCCACGGCCTCCACGTCGTCCTGGGGACGGTCGCGCACGTCGACGACGACCGCGCCGGTCAGGTGGTCGTGCCAGCCGCGGCGCTGCCCTCCCGCGTCCGCCACGGCGGTCCAGGCCAGGGCGGCGAGCCCGAACCCGAACGTGGGCAGCCCGAACGCAGCCAGCACCAGCGAGCGCAGCAGTCCCTTGCCCACGCCGATCGGGGCTCCCGACTCCTGGCCGACCAGGCGCAGGCCGAGTGCGGCCTTGCCCGGCGTCAGGCCGGCGACCCCGGACAGGACGGCGAAGACGAGCCACAGCGCCAGGAGCAGGCCGCCGGAGATGCCGAGCACCAGCACCGGGCTCGCGCCGTCGGTGACCTGCCACAGGACGAAGGCCAGGACGGTGCACAGGCCGAGGTCGAGAAGCCGGTCGAGGACGAACGCGTAGAACCTGCGCTCGAGCTCGGCGACCGGGTACGCGACGGTGCCGGTGGGGGCGGGGGTGGACACGGTCGGCGGGTCAGGCGTTCGTGACCTGGACGGTCACTCCGTCGCCGAGGTCGAGGATCGCACCGGGGATCAGGGCGACGGCCACGCCGGCCTGCAGCTCCTCGGGCGGCAGGCCCGGCTGGACCAGGACCGTGCCGTTGGTCGAGCCGAGGTCGGTGACGACCGCCATGCCGTGGTCCACGCCGGCACCGGGACGGATCTCCAGGTGCGTCGAGGAGATCTCCTGGTGCGGGCTCGGCACCACGATGAGCGCCGGCTTGTCGTCGGAGGCGAACCGTCGCGCCTCCGGAGCGCGGCCGATCAGGATCGCGCGGTCGACGCCGACGACTTCACCGGTCGACAGCACCAGCTGGGCCACCGGCTTGGCCAGCAGCGGCGGGGCCTGCTCGGCCATCGAGGACGGCGGGCGCTCGAACGCGATCGGGGACGCACCGATGATGGTGTCCTCCGCGTCGTCGTCGGTCGGGAGTGCCGGGGAGTACGGCGGCGGCACCGGCGGCCCGCCGTACGCGGGGACGGGCGCGGGCGCACCGAACGACGGCGCGGACGGAGCCTCGGGCGCGGGCGAGGGGGTGAAGACCCCGTACGGCGGCGGGGGCGGCGTCGGCTCGGGAGCGGACTCCTCCTGGACGGGCTCGGCCTCGGCGGTCACGGGCTCGGGGGCTGCCTCCTCGGGGACGGCGGGCGCCGGCTCCTCGACCGGCTCAGGCTCCTCGGCGGGCACGGTCTCAGGCTCCTCGACCAGGAGCGCCTCGACCGCGACGACCTCCTCGTCGGCCACCTCGGACTCCTCGGCCGGCTGCGGCTCCTCCGCGTCCTCCGCGACCACGACGCCAGCATCTGCCGCTCCCTCGGACTCCGCCGACGCGGCCTCCCCGAACTCCAGCACGGAGACGCGGAGCAGCTCACCGACCGCGGGCACGGCGGCGTCCCCGGTCCCGGACAGGACGACCCGCCCGCCCACGACCCCGTCGACGGAGCGCTCGGCCCACACGGACCCGTCCTCAGCGGTCACCACGACCTCCTCCGAGGCCGTACGCAGCTCGACGCTGGCCGCGCCACGCACCAGGGCACGGGTGCGCTCACCGTGCTCGACGAGGACGAACGAGGGGTTCGCCGCGAGGCCGTCGACCAGCAGGGCGTCGAGCAGGGCGTCGAACCCGGCTCCCGCCTCCGCGAGCTCCCACAGGCCGGCGACCCGGGCACGGGCACCGGCGGGGACCGCCAGGCTCACGCCACCGGCAACGACCGCGTACCACTCGCCCGGCGCCGCGCGCCTCGTCTGCTGCTCGTCCACGATCCGGCCCCCATTGTCCGTGCTGCTGTCTGCACTGTGCTGCGAACTCACCTGAACTCCCATCCCACCACATCGACGACGACGGCGGTGGCGTTGTCACGCCCACCGGCCGCCAGCGCGGCGACCACGAGTGCCTGGGCGGCCTCCTCGGAGTCCTCCACGCCGGTCAGGATGCGCGCGATCTCGTCGTCGCCGATCAGCCCCGACACCCCGTCGCTGCACAGCAGCAGGCGGGAGGTGGACGCCAGCGGCGCCCAGAAGAACTCGGGCACGATCCCGGACCTGCTGCCCAGCGCACGGGTGATCACGTGGCGCTCGGGATGGGTGGAGGCCTCGGCCGCTGACAGCCGGCCCGCGTCGATCAGCTCCTGGACGACCGAGTGGTCGACGGTCACCTGCCGCAGCACGCCGCCCTCGTGGGCGTACGCGCGGGAGTCCCCCAGGTTGGTCACCAGCCAGCCGGGGACCCCGTCCTGCTCGACCAGCAGGGCCGCCACCACGGTCGTGCCGGCGTGCCACTGCGGCTGGGTCACGCGCTGGCTGTCGCCGTACGCGAGCAGCCGCGACTGGGCGCGCGAGAGGACCTGGGCGACGTGGTCGGCACCGCGGGTCGGGTCGTAGCCCTCCTCCGCGAGACGGGTGAACTCCTCGACCACGATCTGGCTGGCGACGTCCCCGCCAGCGTGGCCACCCATCCCGTCGGCCACCACGAAGACGGGCGGAGCGACGAGGTAGGCGTCCTCGTTGACGGACCGCACGAGGCCGACGTCGGTCGCAGCCCCGTGGTACAGGTCAACCGGTCTCATCGCTCGTCCTCGCACTTCGTGAAGCCGCACCCGTCCGCTGGTACGGCGAGTAGCGTAGGAGGGATGGCCAGCGCAGAACAGACACCTCCGGCCCGCAGCCTTGCCGAGGAGCTGCGGCGCTGGTCCGACGTACGGCTCGCCGCCCTGCTACGACACCGTCCGGACCTGGCCACTCCTGCTCCCCACGACTCCACCCAACTGGCATCCAGGGCCGCCACCCGGGCGTCCCTGGCCAGAGCCCTCGACGGTCTGGACCGGCTCGAGCTCTCCACCCTTGATGCCCTGCGCGTCGCCGGCCAAACCACCCCCGAGGAACTGGCCACGCTGGTGCACGCCGCGGAAGCGCGCGTGGAGGCCGCACTGCGCCGGATCCTCGACCTCGCACTGGCCTGGCCGGCCCCCGGTGGCATCCGGGCGCTGAGCGGCGTGGCCGACGTCCTGCGGGGCCCTCCGGAGGCCGGCAACAGCGGGCTGTGGCCGCGCACGACCGGGGCTCCGGAGCCGCACCTGGTCGTGGCGGCCCTGGAGGCGGCCAGCCCCGCCGCACGTGCCCTGCTCGACCACGTGGAGGCGCACGGGGGCCAGGGCACCACCGGCACCGCCCGTCGCACCGTCGCCCTCGCCGACGCACGCAGCCCCGTCGAGGAGCTCATCGCGCGCCGTCTCCTCCAGCCGCGCGAGGACGGCACCCTGGTCCTGCCCGGCGAGGTCGGGCTGGCCCTGCGCGGAGGCCGCACCACGCGCGAACCCGTCGACTCCCCCGCCCCGCTCGCGACCACCTCCCGCGACCGGGCGCTCGTCGAGCGCGCCGGCGCCGGTGCGGCGTTCGAGTTCGTACGACGCCTCGAGCTGGTCCTGGACCAGTGGGGTGCGCACCCGCCGGCCGTCCTGCGCAACGGGGGGCTGGCCGTGCGCGACCTGCGCGCCCTGGGCCGGGAGCTGCACCTCGACGAACCGGGCGCGGCCCTGCTCGTCGAGGTGGCCGCCGAGGCCGGCCTGCTGGCCGAGGGGGTGGACGGAGACGGCGACGCAGTCTGGATCCCCACCGACGCGTTCGACGCCTGGGCCGACCGTCCGACGGCCGAGCGCTGGTACGCCGTGGCGACCGCGTGGCTGCGCAGCCCCCGGACACCGTCGCAGGTCGGCACCGCCGCCGAGGCCGGCAAGCCTCGCAACGCGCTGTCGCCCGACCTCTCCTCGGCCCTCGCCGCCCCGACCCGCCTCACCACGCTCCGGGTGCTCGACCAGATGCTCCCCGGGGACGTCCTGGCCAGCGGCACCGGCGTGCCGTCCCTGGTGGCCCGGGTGCGCTGGACCCGCCCCCGGCGCCCCGCGGCCGCCGACGCGCTCGTGGCCGACACCGTCTCCGAGGCGGCAGCCCTGGGGCTGCTGGGCGCCGGCGGCCTCACCGGCGCCGCGCGTGCGCTCCTCGACGGCCAGGAGGAGGCAGCCCGCCGCCAGATCGACCCGCACCTGCCCCAGCCCGTGGACCACCTCCTCCTGCAGGCCGACCTCACCGCGATCGCGCCCGGGCCGCTGGAGGCCTCGGTCGCACGCGTGCTGCACCTGCTCGCCGACGTCGAGTCCCGCGGCGGCGCCACCGTGTACCGCTTCTCCCCCGCCTCGGTACGTCGCGCCTACGACGCGGGGTGGACCGCCGGCGAGGTCCACGGCTTCCTCACCTCGGTCTCCGCGACCCCTGTGCCGCAACCGCTCACGTACCTGGTCGACGACGTGTCGCGCACCTTCGGCTCCGTCCGGGTCGGGCACGCAGGCGCGTTCCTCCGCTCGGACGACGAGGCGGCGCTCCGGGCACTCATCGCCGATCCCAGGGCCGCCTCCCTCGGGCTGCGGCTGGTCGCCCCCACCGTCGTGGTCTCCACGGCCCCGATCGACGTGCTGCTCCCCCGGCTCCGCGAGCTGGGCAGCGCGCCCGTCCTGGAGGCACCCGACGGTTCCGTACGCGTCGCCCGACCCGACCTGCTGCGGGCCCGTCGCTCGCGTCGCGCCCGCCCCGAGGCCGCGGCCCGCGCGCGCCTGGAGGCCTCGACCGCCGCCGTCGTCGCGGCCGTACGAGCCGGCGACCGGGCCCTGGCCGACCGCGGCTCGCCGACCGAGGCCAGCACGCCCGCCGGTGCGCTGGCCCTGCTGCATGAGGCCATCGAGAGCCGTCAGACGGTCGAGATCACCTACCTCGACCAGCAGGGCAGGAGCAGCGAGCGGCTGGTCCGCCCTCTGCGCCTGGAGGCCGGCCGGCTCACCGCGTACGACGAGCACGCCGAGGACGACCTCACCTTCACGGTGCACCGCATCGGCGGGGTCCGGGTCGCCCCGGGCGAGGTGCCCCGCACCGGACCCGGCCCAGGCGCTGGCCGCCCCGCGTAGGCTGGAACGTTGTGAACGACGGCCCCCTCATCGTCCAGTCGGACAAGACCCTGCTGCTCGAGGTCGACCACCCCTCGGCTGCCGAGTGCCGCAAGGCGATCGCGCCGTTCGCCGAGCTGGAGCGCTCGCCGGAGCACATCCACACCTACCGGCTCACCCCGCTGGGCCTGTGGAACGCACGCGCGGCGGGCCACGACGCCGAGCAGGTCGTCGACGCGCTGCTGACCTGGTCGCGGTACGCAGTGCCGCACGCGCTGCTGGTCGACGTCGCCGAGACGATGGGTCGGTACGGGCGGCTCCGCCTGGACAAGCACCCCAGCCACGGGCTGGTGCTCTCCAGCACCGACCGTGCGGTCCTCGAGGAGGTGCTGCGCGCCAAGAAGGTCGCCGGCATGCTCGGCGAGCGCGTGGACCCCGACACCGTCGTGGTCCACCCCTCCGAGCGCGGCAACCTCAAGCAGGCGCTGCTCAAGCTGGGGTGGCCGGCGGAGGACTTCGCCGGGTACGTCGACGGCGAGGCGCACGCGATCGACCTGGTCGAGGACGGCTGGGGGCTGCGTCCGTACCAGTCGGAGGCAGCCGACTCGTTCTGGCACGGCGGGTCCGGGGTCGTGGTCCTGCCCTGCGGCGCCGGCAAGACGATCGTCGGTGCCGCCGCCATGGCCAGGGCCGGAGCGACCACGCTGATCCTGGTCACCAACACCGTCTCGGCCCGCCAGTGGAAGGACGAGCTGGTCCGGCGCACCTCGCTGACCGAGGACGAGATCGGCGAGTACTCGGGGTCGGTCAAGGAGGTCCGCCCGGTCACGATCGCGACGTACCAGGTGCTCACCACGCGCCGCAAGGGCGTGTACCCGCACCTGGAGCTGCTCGACGCCCGCGACTGGGGCCTCATCGTGTACGACGAGGTGCACCTGCTGCCCGCGCCGATCTTCCGGATGACCGCCGACCTCCAGGCCCGGCGCCGCCTCGGCCTGACCGCGACGCTGGTGCGTGAGGACGGGCGCGAGGGCGAGGTCTTCTCCCTGATCGGGCCCAAGCGGTACGACGCCCCGTGGAAGGACATCGAGGCGCAGGGCTACATCGCGCCCGCCGAGTGCGTCGAGGTACGGGTGACGCTGCCGGAGAGCGAGCGGATCACGTACGCGACGGCGGAGCCGGAGGAGCGCTACCGGCTGGCCTCCTGCACCCACCACAAGGTCGACGTCGTGCAACGCCTCGTCGACACCCACCCGGGCCAGCCCACGCTGGTCATCGGCCAGTACATCGACCAGCTCGACGAGGTCGCCGCCGTCCTGGACGCGCCGGTGATCAAGGGCGAGACGCCGGTCAAGGAGCGGCAGCGGCTCTTCGACGCCTTCCGTGCCGGCGAGATCGACCTGCTGGTGGTCAGCAAGGTCGCGAACTTCTCCATCGACCTGCCCTCGGCCGAGGTCGCGATCCAGATCAGTGGGTCGTTCGGCTCACGTCAGGAGGAGGCCCAGCGCCTGGGCCGGCTGCTGCGCCCCAAGGGCGGCGGCCGCAGCGCGCACTTCTACACGATCGTCTCCCGCGACACCGTGGACGCGGAGTTCGCCCAGAACCGGCAACGGTTCCTGGCCGAGCAGGGGTACGCGTACACGATCACCGACGCGGACGACCTGCCCGCGGCCGACCCCTCGGCCGGCTGAGGCGGTCCAGACCCACTCCCGGGGCCCTTCCCGGCACCGGTCGTGATTCATATCCTCAAGAGGTGACTCCCCTGCAACCCCTGATCGCACCCGTGCGCGACCGCCTGGGCGCGGAGCTGTTCCGCAAGGTCGCGGGCCCCGACGGGCAGCGGCGGCGGGAGTTCGTCCACGGGTCGGCGGGGACGCGGTGGTTCGAGCCGGGCGACCCGATCGGCCGGGTGCACGGCGACTCGTCGATGTTCGTCGGGGGGCTGCGAGCGCTCTTCCTGCAGTCGCTGCACCCGGCCGCCATGCAGGGCGTGGCCGACCACTCGGGCTACCGGGGAGACATGTGGGGGCGTCTGGCCCGCACCGCCAACTACATCGCGATCACCACGTTCGGCACCGAGAAGCACGCGCTGGGGGCCATTGACGCCGTACGCCGGGCGCACACGGTGGTCACCGGCACCCTGCCCGACGGCACCCCGTACGCCGCCAGTGACCCGCACCTGCTGGCGTGGGTGCACGCGGCCGAGATCAGCAGCTTCCTGGCCGCGCACGACGCGTACGGCTCCAGCCCGCTCACGGGTGCGGACCGGGACCGGTACGTCGCCCAGGCCGGCGTGGCCGCCGCACACCTGGGCGTCCTCGACCCGCCGCAGACGGAGGGCGCCCTGCTCGACCTCGTCGAGTCGTACCGTCCGGAGCTGCGCGGCACCGAGGTCGCCACCGAGGCGTTCCGCTTCCTGGTCTGGCACCCCGACCTGGCGCTGCCCGCCCGGCCGGCGTACCTGGCACTGGTGGCCTCCGCCGTCGCGCTGCTGCCCGCGTGGGCACGCGACGAGCTGGGCTTCGAGCGGTGGCCCGCCGACGGCCGGGCGACCCGGGTCGTGGGCGGAACCGCGACCCGCGCGATCAGGTGGGCGATGGCCCCCGGCCACGCCCACGCCCGCCAGCTCCAGGAGGAGGCGGCGCGCTCGACTCAGTAGTCGGCGTTCTCCCCACCGACCTGGTGGTAGATCGTGAAGCGGTCGGGACGGTAGACCGTCCGCGAGACCTCGACGACCTTGCCGAGCGCGAGGGCCCGCCGGGAGTGGCGCAGCACCGGCGCGCCCGGCCGCAGCTCGAGCAGCTCGGCCTCCTCGGCGCTGGCGCCGTCGGCGGCGATCGAGTCCTCGGCCCAGCCGGGGCGCAGACCGCGGGCGTCGAGCGCCTCGTACAGGCTGGTCGGCATGCCGCCCTGCAGGAAACCGGGCAGCAGCACCTCGTTGAGGAAGGCGTCCTCGATGCAGACCAGCTGCTGGTCGGCGCGGCGCAGCCGCTTCCAGTGGATGACCGGGTCACCAGCCGAGATGTCGAGGGCCCGTGCGACGCCCGGGCCGGCCTGCTCCACGCGGGCCAGCAGGGTCAGCGACTCGGGCAGGAACCCGCGGCGGCGCATCTCCTCGCTGTACGAGGTGACCACGCCCGCGCGCTGCTTGCGGCGGGCCACGAACGTGCCCCGTCCGGGCATGCGCTCCAGCAGGCCCTCGCTGACCAGGGCGTCGAGCGCCTGGCGGACCGTCATCCGGGCGACACCGAAGTGGGCGACGAGCTCGCGCTCGGACGGCGCGGCCGCTCCCGGGGCCGCGTCTGCGATCAGCGCGCGCACGTGCTCGCGGACCTGGACGTGCTTGAGCTCGCGCTGGCGAGGGATGATCAACTCGGTCGTTTCCACGTGCAGGAGGCTAGGGCGCTGGACAGGCGAAGTCCCGCAATTGACGATCCCTCCGAGGAAGCCGAACCATTCGTAAAGAAATCCTCAAGGTTTCGAACATCCGTTCGATCGCAGAGTACGGTGTTCTGCATGGATTTCCAGGGCTCGCTCTTCGGGGGCGTCGACACGGTGACCGCCGCCCGACGACCTGTCCCGCAGCGGCGCCCACTGACCCACGGCGCCTGGATCGATGTCGCCCGCGACTGGCTGCACGACGCCGACGACGTCCTCGCCACTCTCCTGACCGACGTGCCCTGGCGGGCGGAGCAGCGCCAGATGTACGACCGCGTCGTCGACGTGCCACGCCTCGTGCACACGTACGGGATCGGCGAACCGCTGCCGCACCGAGCCCTGACCGACGCGCGGGACGCGCTCGACGCCACGTACGCGGCAGAGCTGGGCGAGGGGTTCGTCACCGCCGGCTGCTGCTACTACCGCGACGGCCGGGACTCCGTCGCGTGGCACGGTGACACGTTCGGGCGTGGACGCACCGAGGACACCATGGTCGCCATCGTCTCGCTCGGCGACCCGCGCCGCCTGGCCCTGCGCCCCCGCGGGGGCGGCCGGTCGATCAGCGTGACGATGGGCCACGGGGACCTGGTCGTCATGGGCGGCAGCTGCCAGCGCACCTGGGAGCACGCGGTCCCCAAGGTCGCGCACGCCGGCCCTCGGGTCTCGGTGCAGTTCCGCCCCCGGCACGTCTTCTGAGGCGCCCCGGGCGGCGTGGGTCGGCGTGGGGGCAGCGCCGGGGCCGCGCCGTGGCCCACCGGGGCCCTGCTCCCGCCCCGCGTCATACGAAGCCGCCCCGGCCCACCGTTCCGCCATACGGAACCGCACCTATTGGTCGGGATCTGCATGACGCACGCGCCCTGCAGCCGCGCCCTGTACGACGCGGGGCCCCGCCACCCGGGTTCGTAGGACGCACCCGGGCGGCAGCAGGGGTCAGTGCGCGAACGCCTCGTCGTACAGCGCGGACAGCTCGTCCGTCTTCGGGCCGGAGAACCCGCACAGGGTGACCTGCGAACCCGTCGCGGAGACCAGGTAGGTCTTCCCCTCCTCGAACTCCACGCCCAGCTCGCTGGTCGCGGAGAGGTCCGTCGCCGTCACCACGACCTCAGGGGCCTGGCCCTCCCCGTGGATCCAGCGCGAGACCTCCAACCTCGCAGTCTCCCCGGAGGTCTCGATCACGGTGCCCTCGAAGGCCACCTCCGCCCGCGCGATGACGTCGGCCGTCGGCATCATGCACCGGCCGTCCGTGGCGTCCGCCACGGTCAGCTCCAGCCGCCGGGTCTCAGGCTCCTCGAACCGCTCCTCGACACCCAGTGAGCACCCACTCGTCGCGAGAGCCAGCACCAAGCCGGCCACCACTGCTCCAGCACGCCACGTCGACATCACGGCCACCTCCCAGGACTCCGGCACACACCGTGCCACAACACTGCCCGTGGGACGGGTCAATTCCGCCGGAGGTTCCCGTACGGAGACGCAGAAGCGGCCCGCACCTCGAAAGGTGCGGGCCGCTTCTTCACTTCGTTCAGAAGTCCAACTCTGATCGGACCACTTCACTTCGTTCAGAAGTCCATGCCACCCATGCCACCGGTCGGGTCGCCCATCGGGGCGGCCTTCTCCGGCTTGTCGGCCACGACGGCCTCGGTGGTCAGGAACAGGGCCGCGATGGAGGCCGCGTTCTGCAGGGCAGAGCGGGTCACCTTGGCCGGGTCGATGATGCCGTTGGCGATCATGTCGACGTACTCGCCGGTGGCGGCGTTGAGGCCCTCACCCGAGGTCAGGTTGCGGACCTTCTCCGCCACGACGCCGCCCTCGAGGCCGGCGTTGACGGCGATCTGCTTGAGCGGGGCGTCGGTCGCCTTGCGGACGATGTCGGCACCCGTGGCCTCGTCACCCGTCAGGTCGAGACCGTCGAAGGCGACAGCAGCGGCCTGGACGAGAGCGACGCCACCACCGGCGACGATGCCCTCCTCGACGGCAGCCTTGGCGTTGCGCACGGCGTCCTCGATGCGGTGCTTGCGCTCCTTGAGCTCGACCTCGGTGGCCGCGCCCGCCTTGATGACGGCGACGCCGCCGGCGAGCTTGGCGAGGCGCTCCTGGAGCTTCTCGCGGTCGTAGTCGGAGTCCGACTTCTCGATCTCGGCGCGGATCTGGTTGACCCGACCCTCGATCTGACCCTGGTCGCCCGACCCCTCCACGATGGTGGTCTCGTCCTTGGTGATGACGACCTTGCGGGCCTGGCCGAGCAGCTCGATGCCGGCGGTCTCCAGCTTGAGGCCGACCTCCTCGGAGATGACCTGGCCACCGGTGAGGATCGCGATGTCCTGCAGCATGGCCTTGCGGCGGTC
>NZ_JBJEHY010000115.1:0-10997 GCF_051876515.1 Nocardioides sp.
ACCTCAGCCTCCGCGCGCTGTGCAGCGGCTGAGGATGCCCGAGCACGCGCCAGCAACCCGCCGGTGGAGAGGTCCTCCACCGGGGTGCCTGTCGTCGCGGTCGTCTCGAACATGAGTGCAACGCTAGGGACGACCTCTGACACTTCGGGGCGGGCAGTAGACCAGTGGTTTCGACAGGCTCAACCACCGGGCGTACGGCCGCAGGCCTCGGCCCGCCGGAGCAGCACCGCACGCTCGCTCTCGTTGCGGGTCAGCGCGGCTGCCTCCGTGAACGAGGCCGCCGCGTCGGCGTACCGCCCCGCTCGTTCCAGCAGGTCCCCGCGTACGGCGGGCAGCAGGTGGGATCCGCCGAGTGCGTCGGCCGGCAGTTCGTCCAGCACCGCCAGTCCGGCCTCGGGACCGTGGGCCCGCCCATGGGCGACGGCCCGGTTGACCTCCACCACCGGTCCGGGGACGGCCGTGGCGAGCGCGTCGTACAGCGACGCGATGCGCCGCCAGTTCGTCTCCTCCGCCGTGGCCGCCCGCGCGTGCTCGGCTGCGATGGATGCCTGCAGGACGTACGTGCCCACCGGGGCTCCCCGGTGGGCGAGTTCCTCGGCGCGGGCCAGTGCGGCGCGGCCGCGACGGATCAGCAGCGCGTCCCAGCGGCTGCGGTCCTGGTCGTCGAGGAGCACCGCCCGCCCGTCGGCGTCGGTGCGTGCGGGGAGGCGGGAGGCCTGCAGCTCGAGGAGTGCCTGCAGGCCGTGCACCTCCGGTGCGTCCGGCACGAGCGCGGCCAGCATCCGGGCCAGCCGGATCGCCTCGCCGGTCAGCTCCGGGCGTGTCCAGTCGTTGCCGGCGGTGGCGCTGTACCCCTCGTTGAAGACCAGGTAGATGACGGCCATCACGTCGTCGAGGCGGGCCAGACGTTCCGCGCCGACGGGCAGCTCGAACTCGGCGCGGACCTGCGTCAGCGTCCGCTTGGCCCGGGAGATCCGTTGGCCCATCGTCGTCTCGGTGGAGAGGAACGCCCGCGCGATCTCGGCCGTGGAGAGCCCGCCCACCAGCCTCAAGGTCAGGGCGGCGCGCGACTCCGGGGTCAGCGCCGGGTGGCAGCACAGGAAGATGAGGCGCAGGGCGTCGTCGTCGATGAGGTCCACCTGCGAGGTGAGGTCGCCCATGGGGTCCCCCTCCTCGGTCAGGTGGCCGAGCTCGGCCGTCTTGCGCCGCAGCACCTCGGCCCGACGGAACGTGTCGACAGCGCGTCGCTTGGCGGTCGTCATCAACCACGCCGCCGGGTTGGCCGGTACGCCGTCCCGCGGCCACTGCTCCAGAGCGGCGACGAGCGCGTCCTGGGCGAGGTCCTCGGCCAGGTCCAGCTCCCGGGTGATCCGGGTCAGCGCTCCCACGAGCCTCGCAGACTCCTCGCGCCACACGGCTGTGATCGCCTCGGCGGTGGGGGTGGCCATGCGGCCAGCGTACGGCCGCCGCCCGCGGGTCGAGCGTGGGAGACCGGGGTCTCGACAGGCTCGACCAGCGGGAGGTCTTGACCAGCGCGACTGCTACTCGGAGATCTGCCGCAGCGTCGAGACGACCTTGACCTCGGGCCAGTGCGTGGCGTGCAGCTCGGCGAAGACCTCCATGTCGGCGACAGCCTCCTCGAGGGTGTCGTACTGCAGGAGCGACCAGCCGCCGACGATCTCCTTCGCCTCCGCGTACGGCCCGTCGACCCGCGTGGTCCTCCCGCCCTCGACGACGAAGTTCACGGCGTCCTCGGTGCCGTACAGCCCGCCGCCGTCGAGGAAGACGCCCGAGGCGGCGCGTTCACCGATGTGGGCCTCCATCGCCTCGAACAGGGACTGCGGCGGCGTCCCGATGTTCTCCTCCATCCTCACGAAACCCATGAAACGCGGCATGACCTGCTCCTCACGTGTGCGGCCACCGCTTCTCGGCGGCCGGTTCGTACAGACGTCGAACGCCATCGTCCGTCCTCGACATCGGATCGTGAAAGAATTTTGCAGGTTGCGCGGTCGCGTCCCTCAGCGGTGTGAGTGACGTCGGTCACACGTCGCGCACGCAGGTTCGGCGTGCGCGACGGACCTGTCCCGCACTCGGTAACACAGCCGAAACAATCGGTACGGCACGGGAAACATGGCCCCTCTACGTTCTCCTCATCGATCGTCCCGAGAATGTGAGCTGGTAACCATGACCGCCAATGGAGTGCGCAACCTGGCCATCACCGAGGTCCTCAACCGGACCTCCGCGGACACCTGCGAGGTCCGCCCGCTGAGCGACACGTGGGCGTGCGACGTCTTCAATCTCGCGACGATGGAGGAGAAGCTCTCCAAGAACGCCTTCAAGGCGGTCCGGAAGACGGTCCAGACGGGCGAGCCGCTCGACAAGGCGACCGCCGACATCGTGGCCGCCGCGATGAAGGACTGGGCGATGTCGAAGGGTGCGAACTTCTTCTCGCACGTCTTCTACCCGCTGACCAACATCACCGCCGAGAAGCACGACGGCTTCATCATCACCAACTCCGAGGGCCACGCCATCACGGAGTTCACCGGCAGCCTCCTGATCAAGGGTGAGCCGGACGGCTCCTCGTTCCCCAACGGCAGCCTCCGCATGACCAACGCCGCCCGCGGCTACACCGCATGGGACCCGACCAGCCCGGCGTACATCAAGCACACCGCCAACGGCGCGACGCTGATGATCCCCAGCGTCTTCATGTCGTGGACCGGTGAGTCGCTCGACAAGAAGATCCCGCTGCTGCGCTCCAACGCCGCGATGGACGCCGCCGCCCGCCGCGTGCTGGCGCTCATGGGCGAGACCGACGTCGCCCCGCTCAACGCCTCCTGCGGCCCCGAGCAGGAGTACTTCCTGGTCGACCAGCACTTCGTCAACGCCCGCCCCGACCTGATGCTCGCCGGCCGTACGCTCTTCGGCGCGCCGCCGGCCAAGGGCCAGGAGTTCGACGACCACTACTTCGGTGCGATCCCCGAGCGCGTGCAGGTCTACATGCAGGCCGTCGAGGAGAAGCTGTACCGCCTCGGCATCCCCGCCAAGACCCACCACAACGAGGTCGCGCCCGGCCAGTTCGAGATCGCGCCGTACCACGAGGCCGCCAACATCGCCGCCGACCACCAGCAGCTGGTGATGACCACGCTGAAGGCCACCGCCGAGGAGCACGGCTTCGTCTGCCTGCTGCACGAGAAGCCGTTCGCCGGCCTCAACGGCTCGGGCAAGCACGTCAACTGGTCGGTGGGCAACGAGACCCAGGGCAACCTGCTCGACCCTGGCACCTCCCCGGAGCAGAACCTGAACTTCCTCGTCTTCTGCGGCGCCGTGATCCGTGGCGTCCACAAGTTCGGCCCGCTGCTGCGTGCGGTCATCGCGACCGCCTCCAACGACCACCGTCTGGGCGCCAACGAGGCCCCGCCGGCGATCCTGTCGGTCTACCTGGGCGACCAGCTCGAGGCCGTCTTCGAGGACATCAAGAACGGCAAGGTCTCCGTCTCCTCCGACGGTGGCGAGATGGACCTGGGCCTGTCGCAGATCCTCAACTTCACCCGCGACCCGGGCGACCGCAACCGCACCTCGCCGTTCGCGTTCACCGGCAACCGCTTCGAGTTCCGCGCCGTCGGCTCCTCGCAGTCGGTCTCCGGTCCGCTCGTCGCGATGAACACGATGCTGGCGGACTCGCTCACCTGGATCGGCGACAAGCTCGAGGTCCAGCTGGAGGCCGGCAAGACCGTGGCCGAGGCGGTGGCGGTGGTGCTGCAGGAGCTCATGCAGGAGCACGGTGCTGCGGTCTTCGGCGGCGACGGCTACTCGTCGGAGTGGCACGAGGCTGCGGTCTCCGAGCGTGGCCTGCGCAACCTGCCGACCAGCGCGGACGCCCTGCCGGTGTTCACCGAGCCCGAGGTGGTCGAGCTGTTCGAGAAGACCGGCGTCCTGTCGGCGGTCGAGCTCAACGCCCGTTACGAGGTCTACTCCGAGCAGTACATCAACTCGGTCGCCGTCGAGGCGAAGCTGGTGATCGACATGGCCAAGACGGTGATCTACCCGGCCGCCCTGCGCTACGCCGCCGACCTGGCCGCCACCTTCACCGCCGTCGAGGGCCTCGGCGCCTCGTTCGACACCACCCAGGTCAAGGTCATCGCCGAGAACGCGAACCTGCTGCTCTCGACCGTGGGTGAGCTGGCCACCGAGCTGGAGCGCCACGACTTCGCCGACACCGAGGCGCACATGGTGCACTCGGCCACCACGATCCGTGGCCTGATGGACCAGGCCCGCGTGTACGCCGACGCCCTCGAGGCCGAGGTCGACGACGCCGCGTGGCCGCTGCCGAAGTACCGCGAGATGCTCTTCATCAAGTGACCGCCTGACGGTCGAGCCGACCTGCTGCTCGAGCCTGTCGAGACCCTGACGCCCCGCCTGCCCCCGTGGCAGGCGGGGCGTCGCACGTTCCGGGTCGGTCAGCCGCCGAGCAGGTCCGCGTACTCCTGCTGGTGCGCCGGCGCAACGACGGCGCGCAGGGCGAGGGCGAGCTGGGCGGAGATGTAGGAGTCGAGGTTCTTCGTCTGCTCGAAGTACCAGTGCTTCAGCGCCCACGCGTGCGCCAGCAGGAGCAGGTTGTACGCGACCAGGTCGGGGTCGTCACTGACCAGCACCCCGGCGTCGATCCCCTCGGAGACGACGGCGCGCAGTGGCTGGCTGGTCTCCACCTCGAGCCGCTTGATCCGGGCGCGGCCGTCGGCGTCCAGCGACTTGGACTCGCGGTAGGTGAGCACGGCGGCGTGACGGTGCTCGTCGATCACCCGGCAGTACGCCCCGAAGGCGGCAGCCACGCGGCGTACGGGGTCGTCGCCGGCTGCCTCGATCGCGGCGGGCACCTGGGTGGCGAAGGCGTCGAGGACCTGGGTGATCACCGCGAGCAGGATGTCGTCCTTGCTGCCGAAGTAGCGGTAAATCAGGCCCACGCTGACCCCGGCCTCGGCGGCCAGCGCCTGCATCGACACCGCCTCGGATCCCTCCCGCTCCATGAGCCGTGCGGCAGCGTCGAGCAGCTGGCGCTCGATCGACTCGCTGCTCGATGAGGAGGACCGCGCCATCCGCGACACGGTCCGCGCGTACGTGGAGCGGTCGGTGAGGCCGCAGATCGCGGACTGGTACGAGTCCGGTGAGATCCCGGCGCGCGAGCTGGCCCGCGAGCTGGGTCAGCTGGGCGTGCTCGGCATGCACCTGGAGGGGTACGGCTGCGCGGGGACGTCGGCGACGGCGTACGGGCTGGTCTGCCTGGAGCTGGAGGCGGGCGACTCGGGGCTGCGGTCGCTGGTCTCGGTGCAGGGGTCGCTGGCGATGTTCGCGATCTGGAAGTGGGGGAGCGAGGAGCACAAGCAGGAGTGGCTGCCGCGGATGGCCGCGGGTGAGGCGATCGGCTGCTTCGGGCTGACCGAACCGGACTTCGGCTCCAACCCGGGGGGCATGCGGACCCGGGCGCGGCGCGACGGCGACGACTGGGTGCTGACCGGCAACAAGATGTGGATCACGAACGGGTCGATCGCGGACGTGGCCGTGGTGTGGGCGCAGACCGACGAGGGCGACCCGGCGCGGCCCGGGAGCGGGGTGCGGGGGTTCGTGGTGCCGACGGGTACGCCGGGCTTCTCGGCGCCGGCGATCAAGCACAAGCTGTCGCTGCGGGCGTCGGTGACCTCCGAGCTGGTCCTCGACGAGGTGCGGCTGCCGGCCTCGGCGGCCTTCCCGGAGGTGCGGGGTCTGACGGGGCCGCTGTCGTGCCTCAACGAGGCGCGCTTCGGCATCGTGTTCGGTGCGCTGGGCGCGGCCCGGGACTGCCTGGAGACGGCGATCGGGTACGCCGGGGAGCGGGCCATCTTCGACAAGCCGCTGGCGGGGTACCAGATCACGCAGACCAAGCTGGCCGACATGACGCTTGAGCTGGGCAAGGGGATGTTGCTGGCAGTCCAGTTGGGCCGGTTGAAGGACGCTCACGCGTTGCGGCCGGAGCAGATCTCGTTGGGCAAGCTGAACAACGTCCGGGAGGCGATCGCGATCGCGCGGGAGTGCCGGACGATCCTGGGCGCGGCCGGGATCACGTTGGAGTTCCCGGTGCTGCGGCACGCCAACAACCTGGAGTCGGTGCTGACGTACGAGGGCACCAGCGAGGTGCACCAGCTGATCATCGGCCAGGCGTTGACGGGGGAGTCTGCGTACCGCTGACGGCCGGGTCGTGCCCCTTCTCGTGGCGGCCGAACGGGTCTAGCGTCGAGAGATGAGCAACCACACGTACGCCATCACAGAGATCGTGGGCACGTCCCCGGAGAGCATCGACGAGGCGATCCGCAACGGCATAGCGCAGGCCGCCCGGACCGTGCGCCACCTGGACTGGTTCGAGGTCACCCAGGTGCGGGGGCAGGTCGCGGACGGGGCCGTCCAGCACTTCCAGGTCGGGCTCAAACTGGGGTTCCGCATCGAGGAGGGCTGAGGCTCAGGTTTCCGGGTCTCTGTCGGGCAGCACCATCACCCGTACGTCGGGGGCCTCGTCCCCGGCGGCCGCGCGCAGCCACGCGGGCCGGAACGTCATGACCTCGTGCCAGCCCGAGGCCACGTAGAGGGTGTGGGCCGCGGGGTGGACGGCGAGCACCTCGAGGCACGGGTGCAGGCCGTGGGCGCGGATGTCGGTGACCGCGGCGTCGAGCAGGTGCCGTCCCGCTCCGAGCCCGCGCGCCTGTTCGCCGACGAACAGGGCGCCGACCCAGGCGAGCTGGGCGACCTCGCAGCCGTACGCCTCCGCGCACGCCGCGTTGACCGCGTCGGCGTCAGCGGACCCGCCGGAAGGGGCGGTCCAGGAGCCGTGTCCCACCGGGTGGCCGTCGAGCGCGGCCGTCCACGCCCCACCTGCGTCGTCGGCGTGCAGGAAGTCGCGGACGGGGATTGGGAGTGGGTCGCGGAACGGGTACCGGCTGCGCGGCTGCTGGGCGAACAGCACCTCGGCCAGCGGGTCGAGGTCGCTGGGTACCCGGCGCCTCATGACGAGGTCGCTCACAGTGGGTGAACCTCCCAGGTCGCGTCGCACGCGTGACACCTCCGGTCGTAGCCCGGAGGGATGCAGCCGACCCAGTGCACCCAGTCCGGCCCCGACTGGGTGTCCTCGAAGCTCGCCGGCATCCCGATGATCAGGTGCGCCACGTCGCCCGAGCCACAGGTCGGGCAGGTGCCGCGCGGTACGTCGTACGGCTCCGTCTCGGAGTCGTCGGGTGGAAGCAGCATCGGCATCTCGCTCTCAGCAGGGTCGGTCGCACGCGTGTCGGTCTGCGGCTGACCATGCCACCGGGGACTGACACTTCCGGTGTTCCAAGGGAGCCGATGGGCCGTCCTCGAAGGAGTGTCGGTGGCCCCACCTAGCCTGCGGCGCGGAGGTGTGGCAGATGAAGTGGACATCGCCGGAGAGCGGGTCGGAGACGAGGAGACTCCCGTCGTACGAGGAGATGCCCGCGCGCAGGCCGTGGCGGGTGGTGAACCCGGTGGGCAGTCGTTGGATGGGCAACCTCGACGGGGACCCGATCCGGATGTGGACGACGCAGACCAAGGATGCGTACGCGATCCTCGCCGGGACGGGGTCGCTGCGAGGCGACCCGTCCCTCGTCGAGGAGGACTTCGTGGGCGCCTACGCGTGGATGCAGGGCGAGGCTGATCGCCGGCTCACCACCTGCGGGCCGGGAATGCTGTGGCTGTAGGCCTGGCAGCGGCGCGGGGAGGTGCGGTACTCGGCCGCGCAGAACAGGGGAGAGGTCCTCCTGGAAGTCGTGGTGCCGTGCGACCGGGTGCTGCTCTCCGGCTTCGACGACTGGCACTGCGTGCTCAACTCGTCGCTCCTTGTCCCTGTCACGGCCGGCGAGGACAACGACGAGTGGTGGGCGCGCGCGGAGCCGATGATCGAGGACTTTGCCGCGCGGGTCAGCGCAGCAGGGTTCTCCAACTCCGGCATGCAGGACGTCAGGGCGTGGCCCGATGACTTGCGCACCGAGATCGAGACATCCTGGCTCGGCGTCTTCGACCGCTCGCAGTGGGACCGTGACGAGTACGTCCAGGCCGTGGTCCACGAGATCCGGGCTGAGGACGTGGTCAGGGTGACCCGGATCAGGTGAGGGCTGCGACTCAAGGCATGCGCCTCAGGGTGCGGCCGCGGAATCGCCGCTCTCACGGTGCGCCACCGGCTCGATGGCGCCCAGCACGGGATGGTGGCCCAGCCAGTCCGGGAACCGGTCGGTCAGCCGGGGCGGGCCCCACAGCTCCACGAGCCCCGTGCCCAGCGCCTCCCGCATGGTGCGGTCGCCCATCCACACCTCCGTCAGGGTTCTCAGGCCGGTGTTGACGCGCAGGTCCACGTCGTGGCCGGGGTCGACGAGGCACAGGTCGACGGCGTCGTCGACGACCAGCCAGTACGTCGACCTGCGCGGTGCCGCGTCGCGGATCTTGAACTCGATCACGACCCGGGCGTCCTCCGACAGGCCGCCGGGGCGCAGCATCCGGTGCATGTCCCACATGAGCAGGCTGGGGTCGAGGTCGTCCGGTCCGTAGTCGCTGCGCGCCCACCGCTGTCCCCAGACCCCCATCGCCTGGATCAGCGGGTACAGCTCCCAGCCGGCGGCGGTGAGGGCGTACGTGCTGGTCTGGCCGGTGCCGGTGTGCTCCACGACGCCAGCGCGGACAAGCTGTCGGAGCCGCTTGGACAACAGGCTGGGGGAGATGAGGGGAACCCCGCGCTGGATCTCGCCGAACCGTGTGGAGCCGCACATCAGCTCGCGGAGCACCAAGGGCGTCCACCGTTCGCACACCAGCTCCGCGGTCTTGGCGACGGGGCAGAACTGGCCGTACCCGGACATCCTTCGACGGTACGGCCGTGGGTGCGCCCTGTCACTACAGATCCAGGAGTGCGCCCTGTCCTCTTCGAGTGGTGCCGTGGAGGCACCAGCGTCCGTCGCCCGGTGGACGTGCGAGGCCAAGGAGCGCTACATGTCGAAAGCAGTCATCTCACTCACCACGGGGCTGGAGGACGCCGAGAAGGTCACCGTCGCGTTCCTCGTCGCCGTCGGGGCGGCCGAGTCGGGTCGGGACACGCTGATGTTCCTCACCAAGGAGGCCGTACGCCTGGCTGTTCGGGGCGTGGCGACCGCGGTGGGCTGCCAGGGCTGCCCGTCCTTGGAGTCGCTCATGGACCGCTACGCCGCAGCGGGTGGCACCTACCTCGTCTGCCCGATCTGCCTGGACGCCAAGAAGGTGTCGGCGGGAGATCTGATCCCGACGGCGAGCCCCGGTGGGACCGTGCCGATGTGGGAGTGGATCGGCGACGAGGGAGCCACCACGTTCAGCTACTGACCCAGGTACGCCGACGGCCCCGCCACCTGCTTTGGTGCCCAGGCGTAGGTTGGTGGTGACTGACCGGCGATGAGGCCTCCATCCGGACACCGGTCGCCGGTCGAGAGGCGGACGTCATGGTGACGTCGAAGGTTCCTGTTCACGAGACCGTTCCCGCGTCGTCGGACCGCACACCGTTGCGGCTGCGCATGACCGAGCACGGGGTCACGCACCTGGTCGACGGCGGCTGGTGGCCGCAGAGCCGGGACCTGGCCGTGGAGCTGGCCGACCTGGTCGACCACTTCCCCGAGGCGTCGGGGCGTGTGGCCCGCGTGTGGGTGTCCCCGCCCGACTGGGACGCGCATCCGCGCATCGTTCCCGTGGAAGGTCGTCGCGTGAAGGTCGGTGCCTTCCCCCACGACGACACTCACCTCATCCACCTCAAGACGTCCGACCGCACGGAGCTCCACGTCCTGGTCGTGCCGCCAGGTTTCAGCTCCGACCAGGGTGACGAGGCGCTTCGTGCCTCGGCCGACCCGGGGAACGCGCACACGGCGCTCGAGATCCTCCACCAGGCCGCTGCGCTTCCTGACTCTGCGTCGGATGGGCGCTGGAGCGACGACGGGGGCTCGTGGTGAGTGGCTCGACGTCGTTCACGCGTCGGCCCGCGACACGTCTGGGGACAGCCCGAGTGCCGTTGCGTCTCCTGCTCGACAACAGCTTCCAGTCGGGCCCCGTCGACGGCGCGTGGTGGCCCCAGTCCCGGGACCTCGAGACGGAGGCAGCCGACCTCATCGACCACTTCCCGGACCGCATCGGCCGGATCGAGCTCCTGCTGTTCTCCCGACCCGACTGGGACGGAGGCCCCGGTGGCCGGGGCCGCCACGAGATCCGGGCTGCTCGCGGCCTGGTGAAGGTCGTCTCCTTCCCGAGCGACGACACGCACGTGATGGTCGTGAAGATGGTCTCGGGTCAGCGGCTTCGTCTGCTGGTCGTCCCGCACGACACCGACCCTGACGCTGCCTGGGAAGCGATGCAGCAAGCAGCCGACGACCGCAACACTGATTCGCCCAGCACGCTCCTCGGCCTGTCCGGGCCCGACCAGAGCCACATCGGGAACGCCGTCTGGGACGACCACGCTGGCAGCCACGAGTGAGGGCGAGGGGCTCGGGAATCGGATGCAGAATGGTTGCTCCGGCCTTCCACAAGCGCTACGCGGAGGCCTGAGAATGACGAAGGAGCCCCGTCAGCGGAGTGGCTGACGGGGCTCCTGTGCTGCTGGTCAGGACAGCGATCGGACAGCAGCGGCCAGATGGCGCCGCTGACCTGCCCCTATGGATCAAATGTCGTAATAGAGCTCGAACTCGTGCGGGTGCGGCCGCTGCTGCACCGGCTCGATCTCCTGGGTGCGCTTGTAGTCGACCCACGTCTCGATCAGGTCGGGCGTGAAGACGTTGCCGACGGTCAGGTAGTCGTGGTCGTCCTCGAGCGCGTCGAGCACGGCACCCAGCGAGGTGGGGACCTGCTGGATCTCCGCCATCTCGTCCGGCGGCAGCTCGTAGATGTCCTTGTCGATCGGGTCGGCCGGCTCGATCTTGTTCTTGATGCCGTCGATGCCGGCGAGCAGCAGCGCGGAGAAC
>NZ_JBJEHY010000116.1:0-10955 GCF_051876515.1 Nocardioides sp.
CTTCGAGCACGGGATCTTCGACGTCTCGCCGTTCGAGTCGCTCGACCAGCTCGGCGTGGGCGGGATGGTCGAGATGGGCACGGAGAAGGGGCGCAGCGTGAAGCCCGACCTGAAGGTCGGCGTGTGTGGTGAGCACGGGGGCGACCCGGTCTCCATCCACTTCTTCCACCGCACCGGGCTGGACTACGTCTCCTGCTCCCCGTTCCGGGTCCCCGTGGCCCGCCTCGAGGCGGGCCGCGCCGCGCTCGGCTGATCCGTCACGCGTCGGGCACCAGCTCCGTACGCTCCCGCCCGGCCCGGTCCTCCGCGGAGGGCCGGGCCGGCGGCGTTCCGCCCGCGCTGCGGGGCGAGGCGCCGCGTGGCCTCAGCGCGACGAGCGCACCGACGAGCAGCATCACGCCACCGGCGGTCTCCGCCGCGTTGGGCCGCTGGTCCAGCAGCAGCCAGGCGCTGGCCATGGCGACGACCGGTGCCAGCAGGACCCACGGGACCACGGCGGCCGAGGGCCACCGGCCCAGCAGCGAGTTGAAGATCCCGTACCCCAGCAGCGACGCCAGCCCGGCCGTGTACAGGGTGGAGAGGGCCGCCTCCCACCCGAACGCCGACAGCGACGCGGCCACCACGGAGGGGCCGTCCAGCGCGACCGCGAGCAGCAGGGCGGGCACCGGGACCACCAGGGCGGACCAGACGGTGAGGCCCAGTCCGCTGGCCGCACCGGCGGCGCGGGCCACCACGTTGCCGACGGCCCAGGAGAGGGCGCCCAGGAGGCACAGCAGCAGGGCGAACAGCGGGACGTGCCCACCACGTCCCACCCCCACCACGACCAGCCCGGCCGAGCCCACCAGCACGCCGAGCACCTGCACGGCGGTGGGGACCTCGCGCAGCGCTCCGGCGGCCAGCACGATGGTCAGCACCACCTGCGCCTGCAGGACGAGAGCGGCCAGCCCGGGCGGCATGCCGGCGGCCATCGAGGCGTACAGGAAGCCGAACTGTCCCAGCGACATGAACGCGCCCACGGCCAGCACCGTGCGCCAGGGCAGGTCCGGGCGGGGCACCAGGAGGATGGCCGGCACCAGCACGGCCGTGAACCGGACGGCCACGAAGACCAGTGGCGAGACCCCGTCCATGCCCCAGTCGATGACCACGAAGTTGAAGCCCCACACGGCGGCGACGAGGGCGGCCAGCAGGGAGTCGCGCAGATTCACGTGCGTCAGTCTCTGCCCCTTCATGGTGAAGATCCAGCGAATGGTTCTTCACTGTTTCCAGTAGCGTTTCTTCATGATCTTCTTCGCGTCGGCTGGCGCCCCGTGATCGACCTCAGCGCCCTGGCCTCCCTGCGCGCGGTCGCCGAGCACGGCTCGGTGGTCGGCGCCGCCGACTCCCTCGGGTACACCCCCAGCGCGGTCTCCCAGCAGGTCAAGCGCCTCGAACGTCAGACCGGCGTCCGGCTGCTCGAGCGCGTCGGTCGCGGGGTCCTGCTGACCGAGCAGGGCCACCGCCTGGTCCGGTCCGGCACGCGCCTGCTCACCGACCTGGAGTCGCTGCAGTCGTCCCTGCACCAGGAGTCGGGACGGGTCCAGGGGCACCTGCGCCTCACCGCGTTCTCCACCGCCGTGCGCGGACTGGTGGCACCCGCGCTGAGCCGGGTCCTGCGCGAGCACCCCGACCTCGACGTGACCCTGACCGAGCGTGAGCCGTGGGACGCCGTCGACCTCGTGGCCGGCGGGCACGCCGACGTCGCCGTGGTGCACAGCTGGGGCGAGGTCGGCCTCCCCCTGCCTGCTCACGTCACCGAGCACGTCGTCGCCACCGACGTGGCCGACGTCCTGGTGCCTGAGGGCCACCGCCTGTCCGACCGGTCGCGGGTCAGCGGGGAGGAGTTGCGCGGCGAGCGGTGGATCGCCACCGCCGAGGGCAGCATCTGCCGCGACTGGCTCGACCGGCTCCACCCCACCCGCACCGACGTGGCGCACGTCGCCGCCGAGTTCGACAGCCACGTGGCCCTCGTGGACGCCGGGCTGGGCATCGCACTGGTCCCCCGGCTGGGACGGGCGCCGTTGCCCGGGAGCGTCCGGGCCCTGGAGCTGGTGGATCCCTTCCCCTCCCGGCGGATCGCGGTCGTCCACCGGGCCTCGATGGCGCCGTCGCCGGCCGTCAGGGTCCTGGTCGAGGCCCTGAGCGCCTCAGCCCCGGCCTGAGTCTCCCTGCGGGGCCGCGGGTCCCGAGACGTCGAGGAGGTGCCGGGCAAGCGAGGTGGCTCCCACCACGGCGGCGGGCATGGTGACCACGGCCCCGAGCGGCACCCAGAAGCAGGCCTGGACGGAGAAGCCGTACCCCAGGACGCTGGCCGGACGGCTCCGCAGCAGGGCCCGCCGGGCCGCCGCGTCCATCCCGCGGGCCTCCAGCGGTCGGGCGAGCAGCTCGGCCGCCAGGACCCACGCGGCGACGGTCACGCCGCCGACCGCGGCGACCACAGTCCCGACGACCGGCACGAAGCCGACCCCGAACAGCGCGAGACCGACGGCGGCGCCGCGCGCCAGCAGCACGACGCTGTCCCGCAGGGACCGGCTCCAGGCCACCTCGCCGGTGGGGGCCTGACCGCCGTACATCTCCTCCGCCTGCTTCCAGATGTGGTCGTAGAACGGCTCCCCGACCAGCAGGGTGAGGACGACGAAGAGCGCCGCGGACGCCGCGAGGTAACCGACCACGAGCACCGCGCCGACGCCGAGTCGCAGCAGGTCACGCAGGCTCTCGCCCCACCCGTCGGCGAACGGCGTCAGCCACTGCGCGAGGTCACCGAGCTGGAGGGCGAGCACCGCGAAGCCGGCCACGAGCACGCCGAGCACGAGCAGCGCCGGCAGGGCACCCCACGCCATGAGGCGTGGTCGGGTGCGCCAGGTGCCGAAGCCGCGCAGGAGGTGGCCGGGTCCGCTCAGCGCGACCCGGACCGCGTCCGCCGGACCAGTGGCCACGACCGCCTCAGAACAGGGCGGAGGCGAGGTTGCGCCGGCCGACGAGCACCCGCGGGTCCTCGTTGCCGACGGCGGCGAAGAGCTCGATCAGGTGGTCGCGGGCCTTCGAGCGCTCGGGGTCGGCCGTCCGGGCGACGAGGTTGATCAGGCGGGTGAACGCGTCGTCGACGTGGCCGCCGAGCAGGTCGAGGTCGGCCACGAGGATCTGGGCCTCCACGTCGTCGGGGGCAGCGGCAGCCGCCGCGCGCGCCTCGTTGAGGTCAGCCCCCTGGGTGCGCTTGAGGACCTTGGCCCGCGCCAGACCGGCCGCCGCCTCCGCGTCGGCCGGGTTGGCGTCGACGAGCTTCTGGTACTCGGCGACGGCTGCGTCCACGTCACCGGAGACGAGCGCGGCGTCGGCGGCGGCGTAGCGCGGGTCGCTCACCTGCTCCTCGCCGTCCGTCTGGGCGGCGCTGCGGGGCTGGTGGCGCCCGGCGATCCCCTGCGCGGTGAGCTGCTGGGCCACCGACTCCAGGGCCTGGCGCAGCTCCTCGGGCGGCAGGACGTCCTGCAGGAGCGGCATCGGGCGCCCGTCCACGACGGCCAGCACGAGCGGGATCGAGGGGATCTGCATGGCCTGGGCGATCTGCGGTGCCGCGTCGATGTCGACCAGCCCCACCAGGTAGCGCCCCTCGAACTCACCGGCGACGGCGGCCAGGTCGCTGGCCAGGGTGACCGACTCGGGCATCCGCGTGGGCGAGAAGAAGACCAGCAGGACCGGCGCCGTCATCGAGGACTCCAGGACGCCCTGGAAGTTCTGCTCGTCGACGTTGACGCTGTACGACGTGGCCGCCACCGCGGCCGGGCCGGTGGCGGGCGCGCCCGCGTCCAGACCGGCGCGTGCGGGCGCCGGCTGCTTGAGCGTGGAGAGGTCGAGGGCGCCGGGACGGCTGAACGGCTGCTGCGTCATGGCCCCATCCTAGGGAGGCGGCCCCGGGCGCGCCGACCGACGCCACGGTACGAATCGGAGCAACGCCACCTCATGGGTAGGCTCGCCGGGTGAGCGAACTCCTCGGGCGGGTGCTGGACCGGCACCGGCACAACATCGTGCTGCTGAGCCGGTTCGTCGTCGTCGGCGGGCTCGGGGTCCTGGTCAACATGGCCGTGCTGATCATGCTGCGCCGCATCGGTCCCCACTTCGACGACGCGGTGTTCCCCCTTGGCGGCAGCGGCTTCCACCTGCGCTGGTACCACGTCTTCTCGACCGTGGCCTTCCTCGTGGCGAACCTGTCGAACTTCCTGCTCAACCGCCACTGGACCTTCCGCTCCGCGGCGCACAGCGCCTGGTGGCGCGAGTACTGGCCGTTTCTGGCCGTCGGTCTGGTCGGGCAGGGCATCGGTCTGGCCCTGCTCACCCTGCTGATGCACCCGCACTCGTTCCTGAGCCTGCCCGCGGACGTGCTCGACAACTCCTCTGGGTGGCGGACCCGTCTCTACTGGGCGCAGCTGATCGTCATCGTGGTGACGACCCCGCTGACGTTCCTGCTCAACAAGGTCTGGACCTTTGCCTCGGTGCGCGACGTGCACCGACAGGGATCCCGTTCCAGCGCTCCCGAAGAGCCCTCCCTGCCGCGCTGACGGAGACCGGGAGGCATTTCTCCAGTTCACCGGCAAATGATCGGGATCTCCTATATACCCCGGAGGTTACTCCGTGGTAGAACTGCCGTCAGTCACTCAGGTCGAGCCGTCCCCTGCGGCACCCGGGTGATGGCCGTTATCGGGGCCAGCAGTCCGGCATGCCCGGACGTGCCGGCAGGCTGGGAGGGAACGCGATGAGCGTGCTTGGGCACGATTTCTCTGGTTACCGGGTCGTGGTGACCGGCGGTTCCAAGGGCCCGGGGCTGGCCACCGCCCACGCGTTCGCCGACGCCGGCGCCGACGTCACGGTGACCGGCACGATGATCCTGTCCAGCCTGTACGACGCGGACCTGTCCCGCTTCGACTACGAGCAGCTCAACCTGGCCCGCCAGGACTCCATCGACACCTTCGTGTCGGGCGCCGGTCCCGTCGACATCCTGGTCAACGCCGCCGGAGCGACGCTCCCCATGGGCATGGACTCCCAGGAGCAGGAGTTCGTACGACAGGCGGTCCAGCTGGGGATGCTCGGCCCCGCCTTCCTCATGACCCGGCTGCGCATGCGTCTGGCCCAGAGCCCGGCCCCGGGCGGCGGCGTCATCATCAACACCGCCGCCGTGCTGCGCTGGCAGGCGCTCGTCTCCGGCTCGGAGCTCGCGATCTCCTCGCTCGGCTCCGACACCCGCCGCGCGGCCGAGAGCTGGGCGCGCATCGGCACCCGCATCAACTCGGTCGTCGAGCCCGCCCCGAGCTGGATCCCCCGCCAGATCTCGCTGCGCAGCAACACGATGAGCGGCGACCTGCTCGTGCGCGAGCACGTCGAGACGCACCAGGCGCTGGCCGCCGCCGTGCTCTTCCTGTCCAGCGGGGATGCCGCGCGCCTGACCGGGCAGACGCTCTACCTGAGCTGAGCCGCGCGGCCCTCAGTTGACCCGCGGGCCGCGCAGACCCGCTCGCTGCACGACGCGCTGGATCGACAGGTCACGCTCGTCGGGTCGGCCGACGTACCTGATGTCGCGCAGGCCCTGCTCCTGCGCGGCGGACTCGAAGACGAAGTGCCCGAAGCCGAACAGCCGCCCGTGCAGCGGCTTCACGACCGTGATGTCGAGGATCCGGGACAGCGGCATCGTCGCGAGCTGCTGGGAGAGCACCCCGTTGACCCGGAAGACCCGCATGTTCGTGATGACGAACCGGTCCATGTGCTCAGTCAGCGCACGCCAACCGCCGTGGCCCAGGAGGCCGAGCGCCACCAGGAAGGGCAGCCACGCCAGCTGGGGGCTGACGAACGGGAGGGTGCACAGCACGGCGAGGGCGGCCAACGCCTCGACCGCGGGCAGGAGGTAGACCACCCAGTGGTGGCGCACCTCGTCGACGATCACCTCGCCCTCCTCCCGCAGGAGGTGGCGCCGGATGTCCGGGTCGGTGACCGCGGCGAGCAGGCCCATCGGGCTACAGCGCGTCGAGGAAGTCGATCAGGGAACGGAACAGCCCGACCAGCAGGTCCCAGATCCAGCCGGCCCCGTCGCGGCCCGCATTGGCAAGCCCGTTGGGGTCGGTGAAGAGCCAGAAGCCGACGAACAGCACGACCAAAACGAGCAACGCCTTCTTGGCGTTCATGGTGTGACTCTCCCGAGAATCGGTGGACAGATCGGGTCATTGGTACCAGCCCGCAGGGTCGAACGTCCGCAGGCGCGCCCGTGAGATAGGCAATACCCTCTAGCCGTGACGGTCGCCCACCGGTGCGTGGGACCATGACGGTTCCGCGCGGATCCCCCGATCACCGGAGCCTCCGTCACCCTCGGGACCCTGCCACTTTCCGTCGACTGTCCAGGAGTGACTGTGCCCGAGTCCCGGTCCACGTCCGAGGCACCCGCAGCAGCCTCGTCCGACTCGGCGGCCGGGCCGCCACGCACCCCGGTCCCGCGTCGCGCGCTGCCGTCCCGCCGGCCCGACGCCCGTCGCCCCAAGGTCCAGGGCCTCAACCCGGGCGCCAGCGAACTGCGTCGGCGCCAGACCACCGCGGCCAGCTCGGCCCCGCCCAGCGACGAGGCGCACCTGGCTGTCCTGCTGCCGTGGGCGGAGACCCTGCGCGCCGTCCTCCGCTCGATCGACACCGAGCACGACGGGTTCGCGACCGCGCTCGTGTGCACGGCGGCCGGTTCCCCCGTCGCCCACCACGGCATCGAGTCCGGACAGGTCGCCGTCACGGCGGCGGGGACCAGCGCCCTGCACGGCACCGCGTCGGCGCTGACCGGGGTGGACCACGTACGCGTACACCTCTCCGACGGCACCGCCGTGGTGGTGGCCGACGTGGGCACCCCGGAGACCCCGCTGCTGCTCCGCCTGTCGGTGGCCCGAGGAGTGGCGGCGCGAACCCTGAGCGGGGTGCTGCGCGGCACCCGGCAGGACCTCGCTGACTCCGTACGGGACGCCGAGTCGGCGGCTCGACCGTCACGGGTCGACTGACCCGCGCGACCGCCCTGCGCGGATGCCTCAGACGGTGTCGAGCAGGGCGTCGGCGGCGGAGTACGGGTCGCGGCTGCCCCGGGCCACCTCGTGGGCGAGGTCGTCCAGCGTGCTGCGCGCGCCGAGTGCTCCCCACCGCGCCCGGAGTGCGGCCGTGGCGATCGCCTCGATCTCGCGCCTGGCCCGGGCGGCGCGACGTTGCTCCAGCGCGCCGGTGGCCTCCAGCCACGTACGGTGCTCGGCCAGGGCGTCGGCGAAGGCGTCGACCCCCTCGCCGGTCTGGGCCACGGTCTTGAGCACCGAGGGGCGCCAGGCGCCGTCGGCCCGCTCGGTCAGCGCGAGCATCCCGCGCAGGTCGCGGCGTACGAGGTCGGCACCCTCGCGGTCGGCCTTGTTGACCACGTAGAGGTCACCCACCTCCAGGATGCCCGCCTTGGCCGCCTGGATGCCGTCGCCCATCCCGGGCGCCAGCAGGACGACCGTGGTGTCGGCGAGCCCCGCGACCTCGACCTCACTCTGACCCACGCCGACGGTCTCGACGAGCACGGTGTCGAACCCGGCGGCGTCGAGGACCCTGATCGCCTGCGGGGTGGACCACGCCAGCCCGCCCAGGTGTCCCCGCGACGCCATCGACCGGATGAACACGTCGGCGTCCAGCGCGTGGTCGCCCATCCGTACCCGGTCCCCCAGCAGCGCTCCCCCGGAGAACGGGGAGGACGGGTCCACGGCCAGGACCGCGACCCGTCGACCACGGGCGCGCAGGGCGCCGACGAGCGCGTTGGTGGAGGTGGACTTGCCGACCCCCGGCGCGCCGGTGATGCCGACGACGTGGGCCCGTCCGGTGTACGGCGCCAGCGCCGACATCACCTCACGCAGCGAGGGCGAGGCGTCCTCGACGAGCGAGATCAGACGCGCCACCGCTGCCGGCTGCCCCTGCCGGGCCCGGGAGACGAGATCGGGGACCGACGCCGTGGAACGGCGCCGGCCCCCGGCCTGCGTGGTCATGCTGGCCGTCAGGCCTTCGGGACCCGGACGATCAGGGCGTCACCCTGGCCGCCACCGCCGCACAGCGCGGCGGCACCGATGCCGCCGCCGCGGCGCTGGAGCTCGAGAGCCAGGTGGAGCACGATCCGGGCGCCCGACATGCCGACCGGGTGCCCCAGGGCGATCGCGCCGCCGTTGACGTTGACCTTGTCCTCGGCGACGCCGAGCTCGCGGGCCGAGCAGATGCCGACGGCGGCGAACGCCTCGTTCATCTCGAACAGGTCGATGTCGGAGACGGCGATGCCCTCCTTCTCGGCGGCCTTCTTGATCGCGTTGGCCGGCTGGAGCTGCAGCGTCGAGTCGGGGCCGGCGACCTGACCGGACGCACCGATCTCGGCGAGCCAGGTCAGACCGAGCTCCTCGGCCTTGGCCTTGCTCATCACCACGACCGCGGCGGCCCCGTCGGAGATCTGGCTGGAGGAGGCGGCGGTGATCGTGCCGTCCTTGGCGAAGGCCGGGCGCAGGGAACCGAGCGACTCGGCGGTGGTCTCGCCGCGCACGCCCTCGTCCTGGCTGACCACGACGTCGCCGCGGCGGGACTTGATCGTCACGGGGACGACCTCGTCGTCGAAGAGGCCGTTCTTCCACGCCTCGGCGGCCAGCTGGTGCGAGCGCGCGGAGAAGGCGTCCTGCTCCTCGCGGGTCAGGTCGTTGACCGACTCGGTGAGGCCACCCATCGGCTGGTCGGTGAACTGGTCGTACAGGGCGTCGTAGGCCATCGAGTCGACGAGCGCGGTGTCGCCGTACTTGAAGCCCTCGCGCGACTTGGGGAGCAGGTGCGGCGCCTGAGTCATGGACTCCATGCCACCGGCCACGACGATCTCGTGCTCACCGGCACGGATGAGCTGGTCGGCCAGGGCGATGGCGTTGATGCCGGACAGACAGACCTTGTTGATGGTGATCGCCGGGACACCCATGGGGATGCCGCCCTTGACCGCGGCCTGGCGGGCGGTGATCTGGCCGGTGCCGGCCTGGATGACCTGACCCATGATCACGTAGTCGACCTGGTCGCCGCTCACGCCGGCCTTGGCGAGGGCACCCTCGATCGCGACACCACCGAGGTCGGCGGCGGACTGGTCCTTCAGACCGCCCAGCAGTCGACCGATGGGCGTACGCGCCCCGGCGACGATGACGGACGTGGGACGTGCGGTCTCGGACATGTGGGTGCCTCCGGAGGTAGAGAGTGACGCATGCAGATGCGGTCCGTGTGCGGCGGACACTACCCATGGTGCACCCGTCCGGGTGAGGGTGTCCGGGTGAGGCGACCGTCACAGGGCCTCGCGCTGGACCATCCCCGTCAGCCACGATGTCGCCATGAATGCGCACCCCTCCCTCCCGGACGACGTCCAGCACCTGTTCACCCACATCGACCACGTGGGCATCGCCGTGGCCGACCTGGACGAGGCCATGGCCTTCTACCGCGACGCGTACGGCATGGTCGTGCTCCACGAGGAGGTCAACGAGGAGCAGGGCGTGCGCGAGGCGATGGTGGGCGTGGGCGACTCCGGCTCCTGCATCCAGCTGCTCGCCCCGCTCAACGAGTCCTCCACGATCGCCAAGTTCCTGGACCGCAGCGGCCCGGGCATGCAGCAGCTCGCCTTCCGCGTGACCGACGTGGAGGCCGCCGCCGCCACGCTGCGTGAGCGTGGCCTGCGCCTGCT
This sequence comes from Nocardioides sp., assembly GCF_051876515.1. GTDB lineage: Bacteria > Actinomycetota > Actinomycetes > Propionibacteriales > Nocardioidaceae > Nocardioides. The sequence continues at coordinate 9,758 of NZ_JBJEHY010000116.1, forward strand.
GTACGACGCACCCCGGCGCGGCACCTCCAACAGCCGCGTCAACTTCATCCACCCCAAGGACGCCGGCGGCGTGCTGGTCGAGCTCGTCGAGCCCGCCGCGGACGCCGCCCACTGATCCCTCGCCCCGTGAACGTGTCCCCAGGGCGCGTATGAACTGGGGCACAGTGGTTCCCATCCTCGGTTACCAACGGGTAACCTCCCGCTCACGACGTCCCGGCCACGGCCGGGCCCAGAGACCCAGGAGCACCAGTGCAGAACATCCTCGATGCCATCCAGTCCTCGGACGCCACCACCGAGGACTTCGCCAGCCTCGAGCTGCCGGACTACTACCGGGCCGCCTTCGTGAAGAAGGACGAGGTCGACATGTTCGAGGGCGTCGCGAGCCGCGACAAGGACCCGCGCAAGTCCCTGCACGTCGGTGACGTGGCCCTGCCCGAGCTCGGCCCGGGCGAGGCGCTGGTGGCCGTGATGGCCTCCGCGATCAACTACAACACCGTGTGGACCTCGATCTTCGAGCCCGTCTCCACCTTCGGCTTCCTCGAGCGCCTGGGGCGCACCTCCGAGCTCGGCGCCCGCCACGACCTGCCGTACCACGTCGTGGGCTCCGACCTGTCCGGCGTCGTGCTGGCCACCGGCGCCGGCGTGCAGAAGTGGAACCCGGGCGACCGCGTCGTCGCGCACTGCCTCTCGGTGGAGCTCGAGGCTCCCGACGGCCACAACGACACGATGCTCGACCCCGAGCAGCGCATCTGGGGCTTCGAGACCAACTTCGGCGGTCTCGCCCACATCGCGCTGGTCAAGGCCAACCAGCTGATGCCCAAGCCCGAGCACCTCACCTGGGAGGAGGCCGCCTCCCCCGGCCTGGTCAACGCCACCGCGTACCGCCAGCTCGTCTCCGCCAACGGCGGCAACATGAAGCAGGGCGACAACGTCCTGATCTGGGGTGCCTCGGGCGGCCTGGGCGGGTTCGCCACCCAGTACGCCGTCAACGGCGGCGCCACCCCGGTCTGCGTGGTCTCCAACGAGGAGAAGGCCAAGATCGCCCGTTCGATGGGCGCCGAGCTGATCATCAACCGTTCCGAGGAGGACTACCGCTTCTGGAACGAGGAGGGCACCCAGCAGAACCCCAAGGAGTGGAAGCGCTTCGGCGCCAAGATCCGTGAGCTCACCGGCGGCGAGGACATCGACATCGTCTTCG
>NZ_JBJEHY010000117.1:0-10954 GCF_051876515.1 Nocardioides sp.
TCGAGAGGGTGGCGATGGCCTTGGTGCCCACCATCATGCGGGCGTTCTCGATGACCTGGAACATCTGCGCGATGCCGTCGTGGATCTCGCCCATCAGGATGCCGCGGGCGGGCTCGCCGCCGCCGACCTGCGGGTCGCCGAAGGTCAGCTCGCAGGTGTTGGAGACCTTGATGCCCATCTTGTGCTCGACGTTGGTGACGTACACGCCGTTGCGCTCACCGGTCAGCTCGCCGGACTCGGGGTCGTAGTGGAACTTGGGCACGAGGAACAGGGAGAGGCCCTTGGTGCCCGGGCCGCCCGCACCCTCCACGCCCTCGGGGCGCGCGAGGACCAGGTGGACGATGTTCTCGGACAGGTCGTGCTCGGCGGAGGTGATGAACCGCTTCACGCCGGTGATGTTCCAGGTGCCGTCCTCGTTGGGCGTGGCCTTCGTACGGCCGGCGCCGACGTCGGATCCGGCGTCGGGCTCGGTGAGCACCATCGTGGAGTTCCAGCCGCGCTCGACGATGATCTCGCCGAGACGCTCCTGGGCGGCGACGCCGTTGGCGTTCTTGCGGACCAGCGCGCCGCAGAACGGGCCCGTGGAGTACATCCACACGGGGGCGTTCGCGCCGAGCAGCATCTCGTTGGTCGCCCACAGCAGCGACGGGGTGGCCGGGGTGCCGCCGAGGTCCTCGGGGATGCCGATGCGCCAGAACTCGGCGTCCATCCAGGCGCGGTACGACTTCTTGAACGCCTCCGGCAGCGGGGCGGTGTGGGTCGTGGGGTCGAAGACCGGCGGGTTGCGGTCGGAGTCGACGTACGACGCCGCGACGTCCTCACGGGTCAGTCGCTCGACCTCGGCCAGGATCTCGCGGGCGGCCTCGCCGTCGACCTCGCCGTAGGGGCCGGTGCCGAGGACCTTGTCGCGCTCGAGCAGCTCGAAGAGGTTGAACTCGATGTCGCGCAGGTTGGACTTGTAGTGGCTCACGTCCACGGACTCCTTGCGGTGCGGGTGGCCCGGCACGGGTGTGCGGGCCGTGGTGACACGTACGGATCGCGCCGGTGCGGCGCGCAGACCGATATTACCGGTGAGTAATGACGGACGGAAGGCGTACCACCCCGGCATCCCCCAAACGGGTCAGGCCGGCTGCGTCCCCGCGGTGGGTCGGGCCCGGCGCTCGACCAGCACGTTCTGCGCGATCCGCCCCACGGGGCCGCGGTCGTCGTGGATCGAGCCGGCGCTCATCCCGATCCCGTCGCGACCCACCGACGTCTCCGCGCGCAGCCCCACCCACAGGCCCGTCGGGGGCTCGTACAGGTGGACGCTCACCTCGGTGTTGAGGAACGTGAAGTGGCGTGCGTCGAGGCGGGCCCCGACCCCGTTCGCGACGTCGACGATGGTGAGGACCCGCTGGGTCGGGGTGGGCTCCTCGCCCGCGACCAGGGGCACGCGCAGCCGCAGCCAGCCGCCCGTCGGGCCGCCCTCGGGGCCGGGCAGCTCGCTCAGGTGCCAGTCGAGGGCGTTGACGAACCCGGCGCGCCACGCCTTCGGCAGGATCGCCGAACCCTGGCCCTCGGCGTCGTCGGCGGGGGCGTCGCCCATGCCGGAGTCGGTGGAGGAGGCGACCTCGTCGGTGGCGTGGGTGACCAGGCGCCAGGCGCTGGCCCGCGCCACGGCGCGCGGCTCGCCGTCCGGACCCGTCGCCCGGATCTCGGCGGCCACCAGCTCGATCCGGCGGCCCGGCCGCTCCACCCACGCCGACACCTCGATCTCGGCGACGGGCACGGCACCCAGGATCTCGACGGTGATGCGGGACAGCCGGGTCCCCTCGCGCGGGGAGCAGCGTTCCATCGCCCGGGTGAGGATCCCCGACACCGGTCCTCCGTGCTGGTCGGCGAGGTTCCAGGCGCTCGCCGTGTGCGCGGTGGCGCGGAAGCGCTCGACCGTACGGCCGTCGGGGTCGACGCGGCTGCCCAGCGGCAGGTAGCAGGCGGTGTCGGTGGTCATGGGGTGACTCTCTCGGTGCGGGGTTCCGTCAGGTGGCACCGGGGGCGTGAGGTGAGGATCACGTCCACGGTCGCCCAGATGCCCCCTGAGGCTACTTGTGAGTCACTAGCCTTCGACCCATGCGTCGACACGCCTCTCTCGGACCCCTGGCCGCCCTCGTTCTCGTCCTCACGGGGTGCTCGGGAGGCGACGACGGCGGGGACGCCGAGGCGACCACGACGCAGGCACCCGCCATGTCGCAGACCGAGAAGGAGTGGCGGGCCGACCTGGAGCAGGAGCTCGGCCGGGACGACTTCGACTTCGACGCGGCCGTGGGCCGCGCGACCGAGGACTGCCAGCGCACCGAGGGCGACGCCTGGCGTGCGCACCTCGCGCTGTCCGGCTCCCTCGACTCCGTGCCCACGACCCGGATCGGCCTCGAGCACGCCTGCCCCGAGGTCGTGAAGACGTTCGACGGTGCCGTCGACGAGCTCGAGGGCGTCGACGACTTCTCCACCTACGTCTGCACCCTGCCCACCGACGGCCTCGCGATGGAGCAGCTGGCGACGTTGCAGATGGTCTGCGGCGGCTGACCACGGCCGACGTCGCGGGGTCCCGAGGACACCGCTGTGCGGCGTCGGTCATGCTTGGAGCCATGCGTTTCACCGAGCACGAGCTGACCACCGCCCTGACGGGGGCCGCCAAGACCGTCGCGGCCGCCAAGGCGGGAGGCGTACGGCGTCGTGCGGCCGACCCCGACGAGGTCTGGCAGTCGATGGAGAAGTACGCCCGCTACCAGGTGATGGCCGCCCTCGGCGACGAGCTGCTGCCGGTGATGGCGGCCCTGCCCGACGTCGAGGTCGAGGCCGGCACGCGCGCCGCGTTCAGCGACGAGCAGATCCTCGAGGCGGTGCACGCCACGATCGCCGACGGTGGGCTCGGCCGGGTCAAGCGCAAGGTCGTCGAGGCCAGCCGGGTCGCGCTGACCAAGGTGGCGCTGGAGCACCTCCCCGTGCGCCGCGACCCCGACGCGCTGTCGTTCGACGAGGAGTTCGTGGTCCCGGACGACCTGTCGGGTCTCTGAGGTCCCGGGTCAGCTGAGACCCCAGTAGATCTTCCCGGCCAGGTCCTTCTGGCCGCCCGAGCGGAACTGGATGCCGTTGATGATCGAGCCGCCGCCCGCGGTGCTGCCCGTGCACGCGTGCCCGAGGCGCAGCAGAACGGTGTCGGTGCGTCGGTTCCACGACACCTTGGCCGTACGGCAGCGCTCCTTCGGGTAGACCTCCACCTCAGAGATCGTCTGGCTCCAGACCTTCGTGCCGCGGCGGGTCTTGGTGACGAAGTAGTTCACGCCCCAACCGCTGAGGCCGGCGCCGACGGCGATCTTGCCGGTCGCGGGGAGCGAGCGGACCTTGAAGCGCACCGTGAACCGCTCGGGCCCGTTGACCAGCTTGCCCTTGCGGATGTCCACGCGAGCCTTGGCGTCGCGCGGGTCGTTGAAGGCGCAGGTCTCCCAGCAGTAGAACGCCTCGGGCGCCTGTGCCGCGGCCGCCGCCGGGACGGACGTGGGCTCGGTGTGGGCCGGCGCGGTCGGACCGGCCAGGAGGCCGGCGGCGAGCGCCAGGCCGGCGGTCAGGCGGGTGAGGGGACGGGAGGCTCGGGTCACGGGAAGCTCCGGGTGCGCTGGAGGAAGGGGCGCCCCAGTCTCTGGGCGCCCGTACGCGGTCCACCGTGGTTTTCAGATCTGCTGCTCGCGGCAATCGCCCTCGCCGAGCGCCTCCATGACCGCGCGTCCGGCCCGCCCCAGGGCGGCGAGGTCGTCGGGGGAGAGGCGGTCGATGAGCAGGTCGCGCACCCGGCGTACGTGTCCGGGGGCCGCCGCGGCCACGGCGGCGTACCCGGTGTCGGTGAGGGTCGCGGCCGTACGCCGGCCCGCGCCCGGCACACGGCAACGCGTGAGCAGCCCCTGGTCCTCCAGGCGGGAGGCCGCGTGGGAGAGGCGGGACAGGGAGGAGGAGGCCATCTCGGCGAGGACGCTCATCTGCAGCGTCCGGTCCTCGGCCTCCGACAGCGCGACCAGGACCATGTACTCGAAGAAGGTGAGCCCGGAGTCGCGGACGAGCTGCGAGTCGAGCGCCGCCGGCAGCCGGATCATCAGGGCTGCGGTCGCCAGCCAGGCGGTGTGCTCGTCCGCGGTCAGCCAGCGCACGTCGTCGGTGGGCTCGGGCATGCCTCCAGCGTACGCACGTGAACGGTCAAGAAATGTCTCGCGTTCGGGAATGACGTGGTCGGGGGCGTGGTTGTCGCGGGTGAACTTGAAGCCACAACAACTCCAGGAGTCACCATGAACATCGCCCTCTGGGTCGTCGCAGGTCTGCTCGCCGTCGCCTTCCTCGGCGCCGGCTCCATGAAGGCGCTGAAGTCGAAGGAGCAGCTCAAGGAGGGTGGGATGCACTGGGTCGACAGCTTCTCGGCGCCGGTCGTCAAGGCGATCGGTGTCGCCGAGGTGCTCGGTGCCCTCGGCCTGGTGCTGCCCGGCCTGACCGGTGTGGCCGAGCCGCTCACCGCTGTCGCCGGTCTGGCGCTGGGCCTGACCATGGTCGGCGCGATCATCGTCCACGCGAAGCTCAAGGAGGCCTTCACGCCGGCGCTCGTCCTCGGCGTGCTCTCCTTCTTCGTCGGCATCGGGCGGGTCTTCGTCGGCTTCTGAGTCGCGGGTGGGCCGTGCGTCATACGGATCCGCACCTATAGGTGCGGGTTCGTATGACGGGCGCGGGGGCCAGCGCGCGTTTGCATGACGCCGGCGGGGCCAGCGCACGTTCGTATGACGCAAGCGCCGCCGGAGACCCCGCTACCCCCGTACGGCCGGGATCACCGACTCGCTGATCAGGCGCAGGCTCTCCCACGACGGGTCGGTCGGCAGGCCGCCGCAACCGGGGTGGGTGCTCAGGGCGCGGATCTCCCCGGCGCGGCAACGCTCGACGAGGTCGTCGGGCGTCGCGACCAGGTAGACGTCTCCGGCGCGCAGGTCCTCCACCGTCTCGGCCGCGTCCAGGACGGCGCCCTCGCCGCGGGTGGGCGGCTTCCAGCGGTAGTAGCCCCGCGCGTCGGCGAGCAGGTGCTCGCCCCAGCGCTCCCAGAACTCGTCCGGGTCCGCGGCCGCGAAGACCGACGTCGGGCCGGCCGGCGGGGAGACGACCAGGCCGGGCTCGCGCCCGTGCTCGCGGCAGGTCTCCCGGTACAGCTCGGCCAGGTCGCGGTCGCGGCGCTGCGGCTGGAAGTGCAGGCCCAGGCGCCCCGCGCGACGGGCCGCGGCGGGCGAGCCGCCGCCGTACAGGAGGAACGGCAGCGCGAACGGTTGTGGGAAGACCCGCGTCGTACGCCCCTCGAAGGTGACCTCCTCGCCGGCCAGCAGGGCCGTGACCACCTGGATCCGCTCCTCGAGGTCGGCGCCCCGGCTGGCCCACGGACGGCCGAGGTGGGCGTACTCCTCCTCGCGGTAGCCCAGGCCGAACGTGTACCCGACGCGTCCGGCCGAGAGGTGGCTGAGTACCGACATGTCCTCGGCCAGCCGGACCGGGTCGTACAGGTTGGCCAGCAGCGCGGAGACGCTGATCGGGATCCGGCTGCTCACCGCCGCGAAGGCGCCGGCCACCGGCAGCGGGGAGGGCAGGTACCCGTCCTCGCTGGCGTGGTGCTCGGAGACGACGACGGAGTCCCACCCGGCTGCGTCGAGGTGCGCCACCTGGGCCACCGCGCGGGAGAAGAGCTCCTGGCGGGCCGCGGGCTCGAGCCCGGGGGAGCGGAAGTCGTAGCGGGCCACGAAGTACGTCGACATGGGCCGCATCGTGTCAGTTCGTCCGGCTACCGTGCTGGGATGACCGGAACTCCCGGCGGCACGCCCGAGCGCCCCGCCCTCTTCTTCGCCGATGCCGACGAGTGGGCGGCCTGGCTGGAGGAGCACTACGAGAGCGCCACCGAGCTGTGGATGGGGCTCAACAAGAAGCACGTCGCCGACCAGGGGCTCACCTGGGCCGACGCGGTCCCCGTGGCGCTCTGCTTCGGCTGGATCGACTCGGTGTCGCAGCGCATCGACGAGGACGCGCGCCGGCAGCGGTGGACGCCGCGCAAGGCGACCAGCGTGTGGAGCCAGGTCAACATCGACCACGTCGAGCGGCTCACCGCGCAGGGGCTGATGCGTCCGGCGGGACTCGCGGCGTACGAGCGACGGCGCCCGGACCGCTCGGGCTACTCGTACGAGACCAGGGCCGCACTCGACGACGCCCAGCGCGCGGTGCTGCTCGCCGACCCGGCCGCCGCCGCGTTCTGGGAGGTGGCGACCGCGTCGTACCGCAGCGTCGCCGAGAACTGGGTGGTCACCGCCAAGCAGGAGGCCACCCGCGAGCGACGGCTGGCCGAGCTCGTCGCCGACAGCGCGGCCGGACGGATGATCAAGCCGCAGCGGTACGGCAAGGAGCCCGCGTGGCTGGTCCGCGCCGCCGAGGCGGCGCGCACCGCGGGTGGCGCCTGAGCCTCGGGCCGGTCCAGCGTCAGAGCCGGCTGGGCGTCAGGGTGCGACGCTGAGCGACCCGTCGACCAGCGTGTGCAGGTGCCGGCGGAAGCGGTCGGTCATGGCCAGCGAGGAGGCGACCTGTCGGGTGCCGGAGGCATCGACGAAGCCGGCACGGCTGAACGAGTGGGTCGACCAGATGATCGAGTAGACGAGCATCTCCAGGTCGATGTCGTCGGCCAGACCCCCGGCCTGCAGCACCGCGCGTACGCCGTCGGCGACGCGGGCGACCAGCGGTCCGGCGAACTCCTGCTCGATGGCGTCGGTCTCCTCGCCCTCGTCCAGCCAGCGGCGCATCCACAGGGCCGGCACCTCGGGGTGGGAGAGGCAGAAGCCGAGGTAGGCGTCGACGAATTCGTGCAGTGCCGCCCGGGTCGCCTCGGGGGTCGGCTGGGTGGTCGCGAGGTGGCCGAGCGCGGCCACGACGGCCTCGCCCTGGGCGGCGTGGGCGCGGCGCATGACCTCGAGGTAGAGGTCGGCCTTGCTGCCCACGTGGTAGGCGACCGTGGCGATGTTGAGCCCCGCGGCCTCGCCGATCGCGCGCGTGCTGGTGGCCTCGTACCCGCGTCGCGCGAACAGGTCGGTGGCCGCCTCGATGATCCGCTCGCGGCTGCTGCTGGTCTCCTCCACGGTGCCCACGAACGCCACCCTACAGTCTGCCCACCACCCCCTGTCCAACGCTTGATGGAGAAGTTGCTGCAGGTCAGGGGCTTGACGTTCCCTCCATCAGTCGATTGAATGAGAGGAATGCCACACACTCTGAAGGACTGACATGGTGCACAACCCCACGGTCGCCGTCATCGGCGCCGGAGCTGCCGGCCTCGCTGCCGCGAAGGCTCTGCTGGACGAGAAGGTCGACGTCGTCGTCCTCGAGAAGGGCGACCGCCCCGGTGGTCTCTGGGCCCGCGGCAACGCCTCCGGCCTCTCCCCGGCGTACGACTCGCTGCACCTCAACACGAGCAAGGGCCGCACCCAGTTTGCCGACTTCCCGATGCCGGCCGCGTGGCCCGACTACCCCTCCGCGGCCGTGATCGAGGGGTACCTGCGCGACTACGCGGAGACCTTCGGCGTCACCGCCCGCATCCGGTACGGCGCCGAGGTGACCTCGGTCGCCAAGCAGGGGGAGCGCTGGCAGGTCGAGGTGGCCAGCTCCGAGCCGCTGCTCGTCGACGCGGTGGTGGTCGCCAACGGTCACAACTGGGACCCGCGCTGGCCCGCCCCCGTCCCCGCCGGGGAGTTCACCGGCGAGCAGATGCACGCCCACGACCACCGCAGCGCCGACCAGTACGCCGGGCGCCGCGTGATGGTCGTCGGGATGGGCAACTCCGCGATGGACATCGCCGTCGACGCCTCGTTCGTCGGTTCGGCGCCGGTGCTGCTCTCGGGCCGCCACGGCGTGCACGTGGTCCCCAAGTACCTCTTCGGCCGCCCCGCCGACGCCACCGGCGCGCTGCTCAAGAAGCTCCCCTGGCGGGTGCGCCAGCGGATCGCCGAGACCATGCTGCGCGTCGCCGTCGGCACCCCGCAGTCGTACGGCCTGCCCGCCCCGGCCGGCGGCCTGTTCCAGAACCACCCCACGATCAGCGACACGATCCTGCACCGCATCACCCACGGCGAGGTGCTGCCGCGGCCGGGCATCGACCGCTTCGAGGGCACCACGGTTCACTTCGTCGACGGCACCAGCGACGAGGTCGACCTCATCGTGTGGGCCACCGGCTACCGAGTCTCGATCCCCTTCCTCGACGAGAGCCTGGTGGGCCCCGACCCGGAGGCGATGGGGCTGTTCCAGCGGGTCTTCCACCTCGCCGACCCCACCCTCACCTTCGTGGGGCTCATGCAGTCGACCGGCGCGGCCCTGCCGGTCGTCGAGGCGCAGGCCAAGCTGGCCGCCGCCTACCTCGCGGGCCGGTACGCCCTCCCCGCCCCGGTCGAGCAGCAGCAGGCCGTGGACCGGGCCCTCGCGTCCGCCCGGGACCGCTGGGGCGAGAAGCGTCCGGCGATGCGGATCGACTTCGACGACTACGTGGCCGCCCTGCCCGCCGAGGTGGCCGCCGGTGTCGAGCGCGCCCGCGCCGGCGCCCGTACCTGGACCGTGACCGAGTCGGAGGAGACCCGATGAGCAGGCGTGTGAAGAACCCGACCGGGATGCGGGTGCTCATCACCGGCGCGTCCGGCACCATCGGGCTGGCGCTGGGGCGCCGCCTCGTCGAGCAGGGCGCCCACGTGGTCGGGCTCGACGTCGCCCCGCGCGGCGACGAGGGGTTCGAGGTGATCGCCTGCGACCTCACCGACGACGACTCGGTGACGACCGGCGTCCCGCGGGCGCTCGACCTGCTCGGCGGCCTCGACGGCCTGGTCAACAACGCCGGCATCGGCGGCCCCGCCCCGGCCGAGGCCGCGCCGGGCGCCGAGGTGCGGCGCCAGCTCGAGATCAACCTGCTCGGCACCTGGCGCGTGAGCGCCGCCTGCGTCGACGCGCTGGTCGCCTCCCGCGGGCGCGTCGTCATGGTCTCCTCGCGGATGGCCGTCATGCAGCTGCCGCTGGCCGCCGCCTACGGCGCCTCGAAGCGCGCCATGGTGGCGTACGCCGACGCGCTGCGCCTCGAGCTCGGCACCCACGTCGGGGTCACCTGCGTCTACCCCTCGGCCACCCGCAGCCCGATCCACGACTCCACCGCCGCCGCCGGCCTCTCCCTGGAGGGGATGAGCACGTACGAGCCCCTCGAGGGCGTGGTCGACGCGGTCGAGCGCTCGCTGCTGTCGGTGAGGGCGCGCCGCGACGTGCCGACCACCCGCAAGGGGGCCGTCGAGTTCTTCGTGGCCCGCCACCTTCCGCGGGTGACGGACCGCATCGTGCTGCGTACGCTGGCCGACCGGGCCCGCTCCGGGGCCTTCGACGGAGCCGCCCTCGCCGAGGGTGTCGTGGCCCGTCACGCCGAGGAGGTGTCCCGATGAGTGCTGCCGAGACCGCACCCGGGGCTGCCACCGAGACCGGCGACGAGCGGGGCGTGCGCGCTCCGGCCAGCGCCCTGGCCGCGTACGCGTCCGGCTCGTTCGGGATGGGCGTGTGGGTCACCGTGCCCGGCCTGCTCCTGCTCTACTTCCTCACCGACGTCGTCGGCGTCGCCGCCGCGCTGGCCGGCCTGACGCTGCTGGTGCCCAAGATCGTCGACGTCGTCGTGCACCCGATGATCGGTTCGCGCTCGGACCGTCAGGCGCGCAGCCTGGGGCACCGCCGCCGGATGATGGTCGGCGGCGTCGCGCTGGGCGCCGCGATGGTCGCGATGTTCACGGTGCCCTCCGGCCTGACCGGTCCGCCGGCCGCCGTCTGGGTGGGCGCGTGGTTCATCGTCGGCAACCTGCTCTTCGCCATGTTCCAGGTGCCGTACCTGACCACGCCGTCCGACCTGGTCATCGGGTACCACGAGCGCACCCGGGTCTTCATGTTCCGGATGCTGTTCCTCACCGTCGGTCTCCTCGGCGCCGGGGTCGCGGCCCCCGCCCTGGTCGCCAGCGAGCGGCGCTCCGACTACACGACGATGGCCGCGGTGCTGTGCGTCGTCATGGTCGTCTCCGCGATCGTCGCGATCCGCGGCGTGCGCTCCCTGACGCAGGCCTGCGGTTTCCGTACGCCCGCCGAGACCGCCGGCCACTCGGCGCTCGCGGACGTGAAGGTCGCCTGGGCCGACCGCGACTTCCGCATGCTGGTGCTGTCGTACCTGTTCACGGGCACCACCACGCACCTCTTCATGGCGGCGCTGCCGTACTTCACCCGCTACGTGTACGACGACGCCGGACTCACGGCCGTCTTCATGGGCGCCTTCCTGGTCCCGGCGGTCGCCGCCGGTCCGGCGTGGATGGTGGTCTCGCGCCGCATCGGCAAGCAGCGCGGACTGCTCATCTCCCAGGCCGTCTTCGTGGTCGGCTCGGTGGCCCTGCTCGCCACCTCGCAGGTCGGTGTGGCCGTCTCGGTGGCCGTGGTGGTCGCGATGGGCGTCGCCTTCGCCGGCCTCCAGCTGTTCGCCTTCTCGATGGGCCCGGGCGCCGTGGCCGCTGCCGACGCCGGTGGTGACGGGCAGGCCGGCGGCTACACCGGCGTGTGGACCGCGACCGAGGCGCTCGGCACGGCGGTCGGGCCGTACGTCTACTCCGCGGCGCTCGCGCTGGGCGGGTTCGTCTCCAGCACCGCCGGGCAGGACGTGGTGCAGCCCGACTCCGCGATCACCGCACTGCTGGTGGGCTTCACCGTCGTCCCGGCGGTGCTGATGGCGCTCGCCATGTTCTTCCAGGCGCGCTACCGCCTCGACCCGGTCGGGCGGTGAGTGGCGTCCCCCCAGTCGAGCTGCTGCTCCTGCTGACCGCCCTGGGCGGTGGAGCGCTGGTCCTCGCCGGCCTGTGAGGTCAGGCGGGCGGCT
>NZ_JBJEHY010000118.1:0-10816 GCF_051876515.1 Nocardioides sp.
CGCCCGAGTACGACGAGGACGCCCCGCTGCAGGCGCACGTCACCAACCTCGACGCCTCGCCGTTCCTTGGCCGTCTCGCGCTGCTGCGCATCCACCAGGGCACCCTCAAGAAGGGGCAGACCGTGGCGTGGATGAAGCGCGACGGCGACGTCAAGAACGTGCGCATCACCGAGCTGCTCGTCACCGAGGGCCTCGACCGCGTCCCCGGCGAGTCCGCGGGCCCCGGTGACATCGTCGCCGTCGCGGGCATCCCGGAGATCATGATCGGCGAGACGCTGGCCGACGCCGAGAACCCGGTCGCCCTGCCGCTGATCCACGTCGACGAGCCCGCGATCTCGATGACCATCGGTACCAACACCTCGCCGCTGGTCGGCAAGGTCAAGGGCTCCAAGGTCACCGCCCGCCTGGTCAAGGACCGCCTCGACTCCGAGCTCATCGGCAACGTGTCGCTGCGCATCCTCCCGACCGAGCGTCCCGACGCCTGGGAGGTGCAGGGCCGCGGCGAGCTGGCGCTGGCCATCCTGGTCGAGCAGATGCGCCGCGAGGGTTACGAGCTGACCGTCGGCAAGCCGCAGGTGGTCACCAAGGAGGTCGACGGGAAGGTCCACGAGCCGATGGAGCGCCTCACCATCGACGCGCCCGAGGAGTACCTCGGCACCATCACCGAGCTCCTGGCCAACCGCAAGGGCCGCATGGAGACGATGAGCAACCACGGCACCGGCTGGATCCGGATGGAGTTCGTGGTGCCCGCGCGCGGCCTGATCGGCTTCCGCACCGACTTCCTCACCGAGACCCGCGGCACCGGCATCGCCCACCACATCTCCGACGGCTACGCCCCGTGGGCCGGCGAGATCCGCAGCCGCCAGTCCGGCTCCCTGGTCGCCGACCGCTCCGGCGCTGCCACCGCGTACGCGATGACGTCGCTGCAGGAGCGCGGCGTGATGTTCGTGGAGCCCGCCACCGAGGTGTACGAGGGCATGATCGTCGGCGAGAACTCCCGCGCCGACGACATGGACGTCAACATCACCAAGGAGAAGCAGCAGACCAACATCCGCTCGGCCACCTCCGACAACTTCGAGAAGCTGATCCCGCCGCGCAAGCTGAGCCTGGAGCAGTGCCTGGAGTTCTGCCGCGAGGACGAGTGCGTGGAGGTCACCCCGGAGACCGTGCGCATCCGCAAGGTCGACCTGGACGCCAACACCCGGGCCAAGGCTGCGAGCCGGGCGCGCAAGGCGAACAAGGGCTGAGGCTCCCGCAGACCAACAGGAAGAACCCCCTCACACGACCCGTCACGGGTTGCTGGGAGGGGGTTCTTCCTGTTCGGGTACGCCGCCGCGGGCAGCGCACCTCACGACTGGACGGCGGACTCCTCGGTGGTGCCTCCGGGCGTCGTGGTCTCCGTGTCGGGCTGGCCGTCCCCGTCCAGGTCCGGCGCGCTCTGCTCGGTGCCGGACTGCCCCTGGGTGCCCGGGGGTGCCTGGCTCACGTCCATCGAGCCGGGCGGCATCCCCTGGCCGCCCCCGGGGCCGGTGAACTGCTGGTCGCCCTCGGCCGGGGCGGTGCCCTCGGTGGCCGCACCGGTGTGACCGACCGCGTAGCCGGCTCCGAAGCCGACGCCTCCGACGGCGAGGACTGCTGCGGTGGCGCCGGCGGCGACCAGCGCGCGCAGGGTGCGCCGTGGGCGGGTCCGGCCGGCGGGGGTCTGGCCCTGGGTCTGCGTCGGGTCAGCGGGGGTCTGGTCAGCCGGGGCCTGGTCGGTCTGGCTGCCGGACGGGTCCGCGTCGTACGGGCCGGTGCTGCTGGGGGTGGGGTACGTCTGGTTCATGTCATTGCCCTTCGTGTGTGCCGGTGGTCTCGGGTCTGGTGGTCTCGGGTCTGGATGCTCAGCCCATGGGCCCTGCGCCCATGCCGCCCCCGGCCGGAGCCTCGTCGGCCACGACGGTGGTCTCGGTGCCCTCGACGCTGACGACGTAGGTCTCGCCGGCCTCGATGTCGGAGGAGGAGAGCACCAGCGAGGCGCTGTCCTTGTCCAGGACGTAGGTGGCGAGCTCGGTGCCGTACGCGTCGCTGACGCTCACGGTGTCGCCCGCGGACGCGGTCGTGGCCAGCGCGGTCGCGATCCACCCCTGCTCGGAGTCGGCCGAGGGGGCGACCATCATCCCGGCGCTGCCGTGGGCGACCAGGGTGCCCCCGGAGACCAGGAAGGTGCCGTTGACGTCGATCGCGCCGTTGCCGTCGGTGGTGGGACCGTGGACGGTCACCTCGCCGCCGGTCATCACCGCGTCGCCGTTGGAGTCCAGGCCGTCGCCGCTGGAGAAGACCTCGATCGTCCCGCCGTTGATGACCAGGTGCAGCGAGGAGTCGGCGGCCATCTCGCCTCCCGGCGCACCGTCGGTGCTGGCGCTGTCGTCGGAGGAGGCGACGTTGATGCCGTCGTCGGCGGAGTGCAGCTCCAGAGAACCGTCGTCGATCACGACCAGGGCCCCCTCGAGGGCCTCGACCGACTCGACCACGACGACCTCGCCGCCGGACATCAGCACCTCCAGGCCCTTGATCCCGTCGTCGGCCGAGGAGACCTCCAGGGAGCCACCCTCGACGAGCACGAAACCGCTGCCGGCGTCGGTGTCGTTGTCGGACTTCACCCCGTCCCCCTCGGCGTCGACGGTGACGTCGCCCCCGCGCAGCACCAGGTAGTCCTTGCCGATGATGCCGTCGTCGACGGCGTCGACCTCGATGGTCCCGCCGGAGATGACCAGTCCGTCCTTGGCGACGATGCCGTTGTTGAACCGGCCGGTCACGTGCAGGGAACCGAGGTCCCACCGATGGTGAGGTCCGCGGTGGAGTACAGCGCCCCCGTGGGCGCCTCCTCGCTGGTGTCCTCGTACGTGGCGGCGTCGGTGAGGCTGTTCTGGCTGCCCTCGGCGAGCACGACGACGACGGTGTCGGCGTCGACCACGTTGAGCGCCGGGCCCGTGGAGGAGGTGATGTCCGCACCGTCGAGGACCAGCCGTACGGCACCGTCCACGGCACTGTCGACGACGACCTGACCGGCCAGCTCGCCGGAGAGCCGGTAGGTACCCGGCGCACTGAGCGTCACGGTGCCGTCGTCGGACACGGTGACCGCCTCGGAGTCGGAGTCGGCCGTGGCGCCGTCGAGCTCGACCTCGACGACGTCGCTCTCGTCGTAGGAGGTCTCGCCCTCGACGACCTCGATGTTGTCGGCCAGGGCGTCCTCCACCGTGATCACCGTGGAGCTGCTCGAGCTCAAGGCGCTCGTGGAGGACGTGCTGCTCGACGAGGTCGCGGTGGCGGTTCCGCAGGCAGCCAGCACGCAGACGGCGGTGAGGGCGGCGAGGCCCTGACGGATCTTGGGGAGTCGCATCGTGGAGCTCCTTCCGGTCCCGGCCGGTCCGGCGGGATAGGTGGTGGAGACTCCACTGTGTGCGGGCGACCTGTCACGACCTTGGCGTGAGGTTGTGCACTTCCTGTGAGCGGTCCGGAGTGCGGGGCCGGGGGCTCGACGTGCCTACTGCTCGGTGCCGTCCTGCTCGGCGCCGTCCTGCTCGGCGGAGGCCTTGATCGTGGCCAAGGTCTGCTGCATGCCGGCGAGCATCACCTGCCCGTACGCCTCGACCCCACCGTAGAACCCGTCCGCGAGCTCCTGGGACAGCGGCGAGATCCCCTCGGAGGTCTCGCGGCGCTGGCGCAGCAGGGTGCCGGCCTCGGTGGCCTCCACGAGGGTCGACCAGGTCACCCAGTTCTCGTCGATGCGGAAGGCGATCTCACGGCCCGCCTCGTAGCGCACGACCTCGCCGTGGGTCACCCAGACCAGCTCGCCGTCGCGGTTGCGGTTGGTGAAGCGGGTGCCGACGCCGACGGCACCGTCCCCCTTGACGCGCACCGACTCCACCTGCGGGCTCCACTGCGCCATCCGTTCCGGGTCGGCGACCAGCGACCAGACGTGCTCGGGTGCGGCGGTGATCTCGATCTCGGCCTGCAGGTCGGTGTCCATCAGCGTTCCTCTCCTCCGGGGTGGCCCAGCGTAGGGGGAAGCGCCCCCGCCGCGCTGCGAAGGGACACGCAGCACGGCGGGGCGGCAGCTCAGGCCAGCCCGAGGCACTCCCGCTCGAAGCGCACCAGCTCGGAGAGGAGCTCGCGGTCCTCCGGCGTGGCGCCGCTGAACCTGCCGTGGGGCATCGCCTCCATGACGTGCAGCTCCGCCGGGACGCCGACGCGAAGCAGAGCGCGGTGCATCCGTACGGTCTCGGAGAGGAGGACGTCCCGGGTGCCGCTCTGGAGGAAGGTGCGCGGGAACCCGCTGACGTCGCCGTAGATCGGCGAGAGGTACGGGTGGTCGAGCTCGTGCCCGTCGGCGTACAGCACGCTCACCTCGTGCACCGAGGACAGGATGTCGATGCCGTCGTTGGTGCGCCAGGTGTCGCCGGCCTCGGTGAGGTCGAGCTCGGGCGTGCGCAGGGCCAGACCGGCCGGCATGGGGAGTCCCTCGTCCCGGGCGCGCAGCAGCAGCGCTGCCGCGAGGTTTCCCCCGGCCGAGGCCCCGCCGACCACGACGTTGTCCGCGCCGAACTGGTCGAGGGCCTCGCGGTAGAGCGCGAGGCAGTCGTCCAGCCCGGCCGGGTACGGGGCCGCGGGCGGCATCCGGTAGTCCGGCGACCAGGTCACGCTGGCCCGCCCGGCCGCAGCAGCCGCGGCCGACTTCCAGGCCAGCTCCCCGCCACCGAACATCAAGGCTCCGCCGTGGATGTCGATCACCACGCTCGAGGGCTCCTCGACACCGGCCGGAACCAGCACCCAGGTCGGGACCCCACCGATCACCTGACGCTCCCGCGTGATGCTGCCCTCCGGCGGCATCGACAGCCCGTAGAAGCCGTCGGTCAGCTGGTCCATCACCTCGATCCGCGCCTCCCACGCGGGCAGGTCCCCCTGCGCCGGCCAGGGCTCGCGGGCAGGCGAGGCCGCCGAGAGCATGGTGAGGAACGCCTGCGCCTCGGCGCTGATCGTGGTGGGCGCCGGGGGGCGCGGGCGGGCGGTCTCGACCGGGATCTCCTGCTCGAGGGCGTCAGTCATGTGGGCTCCTGCTCCGTTCGCTTGGGCTTGTGATGCGCGTCACCCTAGGTGGGTGTCGCAGCCCCCGCGCGGCCGATTCCGCTGACCGCGACCGGCTCAGCGCGCCAGCTCGTCCTCCACGTACACCGGCCGCGCGGCGTACAGGCCGACGAGGAACTGCGGCACGCAGAGCAGGAGCAGGAACCACAACGGGACCGTCCAGCCGCCGGTGGCGTCGTACAGCGCGCCGACGGCGAACGGTCCGACAGCGGCCAGCAGGTAGCCGGCCGACTGGGTGAAGCCGGACAGCGCGGCCGTGCCGGACGGGGTGCGCGAGCGCAGACCGATCATGGTGAGGATGAGCGGGAACGTGCAGGCGCCGGTGCCGACCACGACCGCCCACACCACCGCCAGGTCGTGCGGGGAGACGAGCAGGCCGACGTACCCGATCGGGTAGCAGGCCATGACGGCGGCCAGCAGACCGCGCTGGTCCTTGCGGCGCGCGGCCGCAGCGGGGAGGTACAGCGAGAGCGGGATGCTGACGGCTCCCAGCAGACCGACGAGCGCGCCGGCCACCGTCGGCGAGAAGCCGGCGTCACGCCACAGCTGCGGGAACCAGCCGAAGATCGAGTACGCCTGCAGCGACTGCAGGCCGAAGAACGCCGCCATCGCCCACCCCAGCCGGGTGCGCGCCACCTGGGCGAGCGTCACCTCGTGGGGCGCGGACTCGGGCGTACGGTCGTGGGCCAGCAGGCCGAGCCACGGCAGCAGCGCCACCGCGCCGACCACCGCCCACACGCCGAGGCCGGCCCGCCAGCTCCCGAACGCCTCCGCGACCGGCACGGTCAGCGTCAGTGCCGCGGTCAGGCCGATCGCGAGCGCGGTCGTGTACGCCGCGGTGACCGCGCCGACACGGGTCGGGAAGTGCAGCTTGACCAGTGACGGGAGCAGCACGTTGGCCGCCGCCATGCCGGCCAGCGCCACCATCGACAGCACCAAAAACGCCCAGGTCGTGCCGACCGCAGCGCGGGCCGCCAGCCCCACCACGACCGCGGCCAGCGAGAACGCCGTCACGCGGTGGACGCCGAAGCGTCGCGCCGCCCAGGGAGAGGCGGCCCCGAACGCGGCGAACGCCAGCACCGGGAGCGAGGTCAGCAGGCCGGCCACCGAGTGCGACATCGACAGGCCCTCGGTGACCTCCTCCAGCACCGGCCCCACGCTGACCGCCGCCGGTCGCAGGTTGAAGGCCAGCAGGACGATGCCGGCCAGGACGAGCAGGCGGCCCTGGGTGGGGCGGGCGGAACTCTCACTCACCGCTGGACGGTATCCCCGGGGCGGTCAGCGGGCGGCATCGGGCGAGGGCGCAGGGGCTCCGGCGAGAGCGGCGTCACCTGCGACCACCTCGTCGCACGCAGGCCAGGACGTGCTGCGGAGCGGTCGCCCGGGCGGCCGGAGCGGAGCACGTCGCGCAGGTGCCAGACTGGTCGACCATGAGCACCCACGAGGACCGCACCTACGACGTCGTGCTGTTCGGGGCGACGGGTTTCGCCGGCGGGCTGACTGCCGCCCACCTCGCCAGCCACCTGCCGTCCGACGCACGGTGGGCGCTGGTCGGACGCAACGAGGGCCGGCTGGAGCAGGTGCGCGCCACCCTCCCCGCGGGCGCCGCGGCAGCACCCGACCTGCTCGTCGCGGACGCGACCGACCCCGACTCGTTGCGCCGCGTCGCGGAGGCCACACGGGTCGTGGCCACCACTGTCGGGCCGTACCTCGAGCACGGCGAGCCCCTGGTGGCGGCCTGCGCCGAGGCGGGCACCGACTACGCCGACCTGACCGGGGAGCCCGAGTTCATCGACCGGATGTGGCTGGCCCACCACGAGACGGCCGTACGCACCGGGGCGCGGCTGGTGCACGCGTGCGGGTTCGACTCCGTCCCCCACGACCTCGGCGCGTACTTCACGGTGCAGCAGTTGCCCACCGGCGTACCGATCACCCTGTCCGGGGTGGTGCGCTCCAACGCCTCCCTGTCAGGCGGGACGTTCCACTCCGCGCTCGGCCAGTTCGCGCGAGCCCGGCAGATGCGGGCCACGATGGGTGAGCGCCGCACCCGCGAGGCACGCCCCGCGGGACGCCGGGCGCGGGCCCGCAGCGGCAAGGTGCACCGCGACGACGACCTGGGCCTGTGGCTGGTGCCGCTGCCCACGGTCGACCCGTTCGTGGTCGCCCGTTCCGCGGCGGCGCTGGAGTCGTACGGTCCCGACTTCGCCTACTCCCACTACGCCGGCCTGAAGAAGCTGCGCACGCTGGCCGTCTCTGCCGTCGGGCTGGGAGGGCTGATGGTGGCCGCGCAGGTCCCGCCGCTGCGCCGCGCCGTGGCCTCCCGCATCCCCGCGGGCACCGGGCCGTCGCCGTCGCGGCGCGACAAGTCGTGGTTCACCGTCGACATGGTCGGCGAGGGCGGAGGCCAGCGCGTCCACACGCAGGTCCGTGGCGGCGACCCCGGGTACACGGAGACGGCCGTCATGCTCGGCGAGGCCGCGATGTCGCTCGCGTACGACGACAACCCGCCCACCGCGGGCCAGGTCACCACGGCAGCCGCGATGGGCGACCACCTGCTGCGGCGCCTGCAGGAGGCCGGGATCACGTTCACGGTCGTCGACGCGGGCGCCTCCGCCGACTGAACAGCGGAGCGCTACTCCCGGCCGACGCGCAGCGCGACGTCAAGGACGTCGCCCAACGCCCAGCCGGCCGGGCGGCGTACGGCGTCCTTGAGCGGCAGCAGGTAGCGGCCGTCCTTGGGGAAGAGTGCGGTGGTGAACTCGATGTCGTCGATGTGCACGACGACCGGCACCTGGCCCCAGTACTCGATGCCCTGGGCGAGGAACTTGATGTCGTCGCTCTCGGCCTCGCCGATCTCGACGAAGTAGTACGGCGCGGGGCCGCGCCACTCCACGACGGGCCCGGTGAACTCGAGGTCGGCGCGCACGCCCTCAGCCCCGCAGGACCTTCTCCATCGCCTTGCCCCTGGCCAGCTCGTCGACGAGCTTGTCGAGGTAGCGGATCTGCTGCATCAGCGGGTCCTCGATCTCCTCGACCCGCTTCCCGCACACGACCCCGGTGATCATCCCGACGTGGGGGTTCAGTTCGGCCGCGCCGAAGAACTCCTCGAAGGTGGTCGCGTCAGCGAGCCGGCGCTGCAGCGCTGCCTCGTCGTAACCGGTGAGCCACTCGATCACCTCGTGCAACTCGGCGACCGTGCGGCCCTTCTTCTCGACCTTGGCGACGTAGTGCGGGTACACCGAGGCGACGGACGTGGTGAAGATGCGGTGGCCGGCCATGGGCCCACCCTAGTTCGCACCACCGACAGCCACGGGGCGACGGCTCTCCCGCCAGGCGGCGGCCCGCAGCGACACCATCGCGAGCAGCCCGCCCAGGACGGCACCGAGCGAGTTGGCCAGCCAGTCGTCGGTCGAGCACGAACGACCCAGCGCCGGGACCAGCCCCTGGACCGACTCGATCGCCAGCGACAGCGCGGACCCCGCCAGCACGGCCGCCACGACGCGGCGGCTGGCGACGGCCGCGAGCAACACCGGTACGGCGAAGAGGAGGACGTTGGCCGCCCCCTCGACCCGCCCCAGCGTCGGCCACGACCACGCGACCTCGCAGCGGTACCAGAGCTCGCGGTCGACCGGCACCATCGTCACCAGCACCACCGGTACCAGCGAAGCAGCTGCCATGCCCCACGCGAGTCTCGTGCGCGGCACCAGCCATGCGCCCACGAGGGGCCCCACCAGCACCACCGCGGCGAACCCCAGACGGACCAGCCACGGGTGCTCGACGAGGATCGTCGAGATCATCGGGGTCCGACGCGCAGGACAGTCACCGCGAAATCGGCGGCGTCGGTGAACGCGTCAAGGTGCCAGGTGGCGAACCGCTGCTCGACGTGGGCGACCCCGTCGGCGGCGATCTCGGCGAGGTCGGCGTCGTACGTCTCGAACGGGTAGGCCTCGTCGCGGCGGAATCCGATCACGACGCGACCGCCCGGACGGGTGACGGCGCACAGGTTGCGCAACACCTGCTGCTCGGTGCCGGGCGCCACGAAGACCATCACGTTGCCGGCGGTGACCACGAGGTCCACCGGCTCCCCACCGACGTCCGCGAGGGTCAGCTCGCTGAGGTCCACCACCGCGTACCTCGGGCCGGGGTGGTCGGCGGCCGCTGCCCCGATGAGGACCGGATCGACGTCGAGGCCGTACACGGTGTGCCCGGCCGCGTGCAGCGCACCGGCCATCCGGCCCGCCCCGCAGCCCGCGTCGAGGATCCGCGAACCGCGGGCCGCCATGGCGTCGATGAACCGGGCCTCACCGAGCAGGTCGGCGCCCTCGGCGGCCAGCGCCTTGAACCGGTCGACGTACCACTGCGAGTGGCCGTCCTTGGTGTCGGTGAACCAACGGGGCAGGGGCTTGTCGGTGCTCATGGGTCCATCCTCCCCGACTCCAGTTCCCGCGGTCTCGACAGGCTCCGCGTCACCGCCAGCGCCCCGGGCTACGTCACGCGGAGCGTCACCACCGCGCGCACCGCCCGGATCCAGCGGCGCTGAGCGCTCCACCCGGGCCGCTGGTGCTCCTCAACCACCGGACGCCGGCACCCGAAGGGGTGCCGGCGTCCTGTGGGAGGGAGCAGGTCAGACGCAGACCTCGTAGTCGAACGAGATCCCGGAGATGACGATCTGCTGGTCGTTGTTGAGGTTCCAGCTGCCTGCGTTCTCGAGGCCGTTCCAGTAGTTGATGGAGAACGACGACGTCGATCCGGAGAACTGGTAGACGGCGCTACCAGCGGTCGAGGTCAGGTCGATCCCCGAGTTCGACGTGCTGTCCAAGTACGTGTCGGCCGACGTCCCGAGCCGACCCGCCCGGACGTTGGTGCCGCGTGCCACCATCGAGGCCGTCGCGCCCGAGCCGGCGAGCACGTAAAGACGGTCCGCGAAGTCACCGCTGGCGTTGTCGATGTCCGACAGGGTGAAACGGAGGTTGGTGACGGGGCGGGTGAAGGTGAACGTCCACACGCCCGTGTGACGCGTGGGGTTGTTCGTGTCGTGCTCGCCGCCGCCGCGTCGCTGGGCGAGGTTGAGGCCCGTCGTGGTCCCCGACACGCCCGGCTCGCGGCCCGTGGTGACGGTGGTGAACGTGCGGTTGTTCCCGTCGCTGAAGGAGCTCAGCGTACGCATCTGGTTCGGCTCGCTGCTCACGACGGTCGGGGCCGTGAAGGCGGCGCTGATCTTGATGGCGGCCGCCGAGGCGCCCGCCGGGGTGTAGGTCTGCTCCCAGGTCGTGCGAGCGGAGTTGTACTGGCTGCTCCCCGAGGTCAGGGCGAGGCTGACGGGATACTTGGTGCACACCTGCGTCGCGGCGAACGCCGGCGCGGCGGAGACGGCGGCCACGGCCGGCACGGCCCAGGCGGCCGAGCGCACGACGGCGCGACGAGAAGGAACGGGCGTGCTCTGGGCGCGCTCGTTGAAACGATCGGACATGAGATCCCCCCACGGAATCGCTGGCTGTCCAGCCAGTCAAGTATTCGGATGTGCTGACCGCGCGGACCTACCCCTAGGCCGCGCGCAGGTGCCCCTTCGGAGAGGCAGGTCGCCTTGCGGGGCGAACCACGTTGAACCTACTTCCTAGTACCGACAATTGGGGAGAAATCAGGCTTTCTTGAGGAAAACTTGAGGAAACCTTCGCGTTTCTAGCGCCTG
>NZ_JBJEHY010000119.1:0-1222 GCF_051876515.1 Nocardioides sp.
ACGCCCTGGTACATCAGGTCCATGCGGTGCTCGATGGTGCCGATCCCGTTGGGGATGTTGCGGAAGTCGCCGACGCCGAGCTCCTTCTGCTCCTTGAAGCAGAACGGGCAGTGGTCGGTGGAGACCATCTGCAGGTCGTTGGTGCGAAGCGCCTGCCACATGGAGTCCTGGTGACCTTCGGCGCGCGAGCGCAGCGGCGTCGAGCAGACCCACTTGGCCCCCTCGAAGCCGGGCGCACCGAGCTGCTCCTCCAGGGAGAGGTAGAGGTACTGGGGGCAGGTCTCGCCGAAGACGTTCTGACCGCGGTCGCGGGCCACCGCGATCTGCTCGACGGCCTGCTTGGCGCTCACGTGGACCACGTACAGCGGGGCTCCGGTGAGGTTGCCGAGCATGATCGCGCGGTGCGTGGCCTCCTCCTCGGCCTGCCAGGCACGGGCGATGCCGTGGTAGTACGGGTCGGTCTTGCCGGCGCTGACCAGCTGCTCGGCCAGCACGTCGATGACGGGGCCGTTCTCGGCGTGCATCATCGTCATCAGGCCCAGGTCGGCGGCCTTCTGCATCGCCTTGAGGATCTGCGCGTCGTCGGCGTAGAAGACGCCCGGGTACGCCATGAACATCTTGTACGAGGTGACGCCCTCGGCCACCAGGTTGTCCATCGCCGCCAGCGCGTCGTCGTCGACCCCGCCGATGATCTGGTGGAAGCCGTAGTCGACCGCGCAGTTGCCGCGGGCCAGGTCGTGCCACGTCTCCAGCCCCTCCATCACCTTCTCGCCGGTGCGCTGCACGGCGAAGTCGACGATCGAGGTGGTGCCGCCCCATGCCGCCGCCACCGTTCCCGTCTCGAAGGTGTCGGAGGCGAAGGTGCCACCGAAGGGGAGCTGCATGTGGGTGTGGGCGTCGATGCCGCCCGGGATGACGTACTTGCCGCTGGCGTCGAGGACGGTGTCCACGCTGGACTTCAGGTCGCTGCCGAGCAGGGTGGAGCCGGGCTCGAGCAGGGCCACGATCTTCTCGCCGTCGATGAGTACGTCGGCGTGCACGGTGCCGGTGGCGTTGACCACCAGCCCGCCGGTGATGAGGGTCGTCATGGTGTCTCCTCCGGCCTCAGGGCTTGGCGATCTCGGTGTAGGAGTCGGGGCGGCGGTCGCGGTAGAACTGCCAGTCGTCGCGCATCTGCTGGACCATGTCCATGTCGAGGTCGCGGATCAGGATCTCCTCGTCG
>NZ_JBJEHY010000119.1:1322-35903 GCF_051876515.1 Nocardioides sp.
GCGGTGTCGAAGACCGGGTAGCCGATGTTGCCGGGACGGAAGTAGAACTTCTCCCAGAAGCGGTCCAGGTGTGGGATGTGGTGCTTGCGGTACGAGCCGAGGACGGTGCCGTCGGCGTCCACGACCACGCAGGTGTTGTAGTAGACGCCGGTCTGCTCCTCCTCGTAGATCGGGAGGATCATCACCATCCCCAGCTCCTTGGCGAGGGCTGCGAAGCGGGTCACGACGGGACCGTCCACCGGCTCGGCGAAGCGGTAGTACTTCTGGTCCTGGGTGATGCCGAAGTAGGGGCCGTAGAAGAGCTCCTGGAAGCAGATGATCTGAGCGCCCTGCTCCTTGGCGTCGCGGGCGAACTGCTCGTGCTTGTCCAGCATCGACTCCTTGTCACCCGTCCACGTGGTCTGGGTGATGGCGGCCCTCACGATGGTCATGCGTCCTCCTGGGTCAGTGATCGTTGACGCCGGCGTCGTTCGCTCGGATCGTTATCCTGACCCTTGAACATTTCGCCGCCGTTACGGCAGGTTACCGATGTCACACTTTCTTGGGAAGGGTGCGATTTGACATCTATCGGACTCTCTGTATTGGCAGGGCTGGAGGACCGCTCCCCCCAGGGGATCGCGGGAGCACTGGCGCGCGCCATGCGCAGCGGCGAGCTTCCCGAGGGCACGCGGCTGCCCACCGTCCGCGCGGTCGCCGCCCAGCTCGGCGTCTCACCCGCCACGGTGAGCGCCGCCTGGCAGGCGCTGCAGCGCAACGGCTCGGTGACCACCCGCGGACGGGCCGGCACGTACGTCAGCGCCCCGCCCGCCGGGTGGCTCAGCCCCCGCGTGCTCAGCCTGCGCGGAGCCGCGCCCGGCAACCTCCGCCTCGACCTCTCCCGCGGCACCCCCGACCCGCACCTGCTGCCGTCGCTGGAGCGGGCCTTCACCCGCGTCTCGGCGCGCGCCACCACCGACGCCTACCAGGACGCGCCGGTGCTGCCGCCGCTGCGGGCCGAGCTCGAGGCGTCGTGGCCGTACGAGGTCGAGACGATCACGATCGTCAACGGCGCCACCGACGCGATCGCGCGCACCCTCGAGCACGTGGTCGGCTTCGGCGACCGGGTGGCGGTCGAGTCACCCGGGTTCCCGCCGATCTTCGACCTCGTCGAGGCGCTGGGCGCCAGCGTCGTGCCGCTCGAGCTCGACGGCGAGGGCGTCACCGTACGGTCCCTGCGGGCCGCGCTGAAGGAGGAGCCGGTCGCGGTCGTGCTCCAGCCCCGCGCCCAGAACCCCACGGGCGTGTCGATGACCGCCGCCCGTGCGGCCGAGCTGGCCGACGTGCTGCGGCGGGCCAAGGACGCCCGCCCGGCCGTGATCGAGGACGACCACTCCGGGCCGATCAGCGGTCGTCCGCCGGTCTCACTGGGGGTGCACCTGCCCGACCGGGTGGTGCACGTGCGCAGCTACTCCAAGTCCCACGGCCCCGACCTGCGGATCGCCGCGCTGGGCGGTCCGGCGGCGCTGGTGGAGCCGGTCATCGCGCGCCGCATGCTGGGGCCCGGCTGGACGTCGAGGATGCTGCAGACGATCCTGTTCGACCTGCTCACCGACGCGACGTCGGTCGCGGAGGTCTCGGCCGCCCGCGACGTGTACGCCGCCCGTCAGACCGCCCTGGTCGCGCGGCTGGCCTCCCTCGGCGTCGAGCTGGGCGTGCCGGACGGCATCAACCTGTGGGTACGCGTCCGCGACGAGCAGGCGGCGATGGTGCACCTGGCCGCCGCCGACATCCGCGCGGCGGCCGGCTCACCGTTCCACGCCGGCTCCGACGGGGCACCGCACGTACGCGTGACGGGCGGCCTCGTGGACGCCGACGACCTGGACCACGTCGCCCGGCACCTCGTCGAGGCCGCCCGCTCCTGACTCAGAGGTCGTTCTGGTAGACGGTCAGCGTGAAGCCCTTGTAGCTGGCCAGGCTGAGCATGTTGACCCGCGACCGGGCGTCGCTGGCGAACGCCAGGTCACCCTGCGTGCCCACGCCCGAGCGGACCCAGGTGCCGTTCGTCCCCTTCTTCGTCCAGGCGACGCCCGGACGGGTCGAACCCCGGTAGCTGGTCACCGTCCGGCCGTTCGCGGTCATGTGGACGCGCGGGGTGAAGAACGAGAACCCGTTGTAGACGCGGGGCCCTGCCTCGGTGACGGTCCAGCGGGCACCGGGCTTGGCCTGGACGCCGGCGGTCACCGCGATCGACTCGGGCGGGTTGCCCGGGCCGTACCCCAGACCGATCGTGGCGGCCTTGCCCGTGTCGTTGCCGGCGATGCTCCACGTGTAGCCGTACGGCTGGAGCTGCGTGACCTCCTTGGGCGCGCTCCACGTGCCGTTGGTGCGACGCAGCGTGTACCAGTGGGTGCGCCACTCGTCGACGTACTCCTGGTCCATGTAGGACACGGTGAGGTTGCCGCTCGCGGTCGTGGCGTGCGAGGAGTTCATGATCAGGTTGCTGGCGGTCGCGGGGACCTTCTCGACGAGCTTTCCGGTCTTGTCGAGGGTGACCGCACGCAGGCGCCCCTGGCCGCTGCCACGCTCGACCCAGGTCGCGGAGACCAGGCCGGTGTTGCTGACCGAGGCCGTGCCGCCCTCGTCGGGCATCCAGTCGGGGTCGCGGGTGTAGTTGACTTTCGTGAACGCCTTGCGTCCCTTCCAGAGCACGTACTGCTGGGGGCTGCCCCACGCCTCGGGGTCGTAGCCGTTCCACCAGACCACGACGTGGCCGGTCGCGGAGGCCTTGGCGAAGACGCTCATCGGCGGGTGGCCCTGCTGGGTGACCCAGCGGGTGGTGGTCCGACCCTTCGCGCCGATCGAGGCGGCGCGCACGCCGGTCGCCTCCCCGGTGCGCTGGGTCCACACGACGGTGGCGTTGCCGTCCTTGTCGATCGTGGCGGCCACCTGGCCGACGATGCCGGAGTCGACGGTGTCGCGGGTGATCCACCCGGTGAGCTTGACCCGCTTGAGCACCTTGTTCGCGGGCGTCAGCCGGGCGTAACGGATCCGGACGGTGCTGCCGGAGCCCACCTCCGCCCAGGCGACCACGGACTGACCCTTGGCGTTGCGGGCGATGTCGTACGACTGGAACCCGTTGTAGGTGCTGAAGACGGCCTTCGGGGCCGTCCACCCCTTGACCTTGGGGAGCCCGGCGAGTGCGCTGGGGCGGGCCTGGGGGTCGATCTGGACGTCGGCGTCCGGACGGTGGAAGGTCCGGTCCTGGGCACGCGCGGCCTCGCGCGCGAGGGAACGGTCGTCGGAGTGGGCGGGGGCCAGGGGGCTGAGGGTGGCGACGGCGACGGCGAGTGCCGCGGCCCCCGCGGCCGCGCGCACGCGGAGTCGGAGTTCGGGACGCATGGGGTCCACCCTTCCCTCCCGCGGGCGATCTCGAACCTCCGGGGCGTGTTCCCGGCCAGGCGGGTCAGGCGCGGGTCCAGACGTACGGCGTCGTCGTGGTCACCGGCACCAGGCCGGAGCGCTCCAGGATGGGGCGCGACATGTCGGTGCAGTCGGAGTGGATCAGCTCGACGCCCCGCTCGATCGCGGAGGCTGCCCGCGCGGCGACGAGCGCCCGGTAGATGCCGCGACCGCGCCAGGCGGGGTGGATGCCGCCACCCCAGATGCCGGCGAACGCGGTGCCGGGGACGGGCCGCAGGCTGCCGGCGCCGACGACGAGGCCGCCCACCTCGGCGATCCAGTACTCCTGCTCGCCGGCACGCACCGACGCCACCACCGAGTCGAGCCGGGCACTGCGGTCGGTGCCGAAGACGCCGGTCTGGAAGGCCATCACGGCTGCCACGTCCATGAGCACGTCGACCGCCGCCGTCGGGTGCTCGCCGGCCCGGCGCACCAGCACCTCCTGCGGCGCGGGCGGGGCGTCGACGAGGGCGTCGGCGCGACCGACCATGACGGTCTCGACGGGTTCGGCCACCAGGCCGTGCGCGACGAGCCGGTCGCCGAGGTCGGCGGGGCGGTCGTGGCCGCGCGTCTTCCACTCGAACGACGCGACGGAGGTCTCGTCGCGGAAGTACGCGACGGTCTCGGCGATGAGGGCGTCGAGCGCCTCACCCTCGACGTCGAGGTGCTCGTAGGTGACGAAGCCTCCGTGGTCGAACTCGGCCCACGCCAGGGGCGGCCGGTCGCGTCGGCTCAGCGCGCCCAGGAGCTCGCCGTCGAGGCGGAGCTGTCGGTCGTACGCCTCGCGCAGCTGCTCAGTCGTCACGCCCCGACCGTACTGCGTCCGGACCAGACCAGCCCCGGCAACCGGGGAGCCAGATCCGAAGGTACTCGGTAGTAGACACGCGCGTTCACACGGTTCTCCGACCAAACGGCACGTTCATGAGAAGAACGCCACGTGCAGGTTCGCGCGATGCGAAGACTTGCAAGGCACCAGTCATTGACCGCCACGTCCGACGACTACACAAGATTGCACTTGGTCAGCAGCACCCGATCCGCCCTGACAAGCAGATTGGATTCCCAGTGAAGAGAACACGACTGGCCGGACTTGCCGGCATCGCTGTGACCGCGGTCGCAGCGAGCATGCTGTACCCCGCCACACCCGCCGCGGTCTCCGCGGGCGCCCAGCCGGACGGCCGCGCCCTGGCCCGCGAGGCGGCCGCCAGCTGGGTCTCCAGCCACGGCGTCGTCCTGGAGAAGGCAGCCGGTGACGCGTTCACCGCGACCCAGACGCTGCGCACCTCGGCCCTGCGGGGCACCTCCGACACGTACGCCGTCGCGTACGAGCGGACCCACGAGGGCCTGCGCGTCGTCGGTGGCGACTTCGTCGTCCTCAGCAACGGCGAGGGCCAGGTGCTCAGCACCAGCGTCGCCCAGGAGGCACCCGTCAGGCTCGCCTCCACCACGGCCACGCTCTCCGCCGCCCGGGCGGCCACGGTCGCCCGCAAGCTGGCCGACGCCGGCGCCACCACCAGCACCCCTGAGCTGGTGGTGTGGCACCGCGACGCCGGGACCAGGCTGGGGTACGAGGTCGAGGTCCGCGGCACCAAGAAGGGCGAGGTCACCTGGCAGTCGGTCTGGGTCGACGCGACCAACGGCAAGGTCCTGGAGACCCTGGAGAAGATCGCGCACGGCACCGGCACGGCCGGCTACTCCGGCCCTAACCCGCTGACGATCGCCACCTCCGGGTCGGGCAGCAGCTACAACATGACCGACCCGGCCTCCACCACGCTGAAGTGCCAGGACGCGGCCAACAACACCACCTTCACCGGGACGGACGACGCGTGGGGCAACGGCGACCCGACCAACCGGGAGACCGGCTGCGTCGACGCCTTCTACGCCGCCCAGCAGATGAAGGCGATGATGTCGAGCTGGATCGGGCGCAACGGCATGGACGGCTCCGGCGGCTGGCTGCCGATCCGGGTCGGCCTCAACGACGTCAACGCCTACTACGACGGCTCCCAGGTCCAGATCGGCCACAGCCAGTCGGGCGGCCGCTGGATCTCCTCGATGGACGTGGTGGCCCACGAGTTCGGCCACGGCGTCGACGACCACACGCCCGGCGGGATCTCGCGCAGCGGCACGCAGGAGTTCATCGGTGACGCGCTGGCCGCGGCCACCGAGTACTACGACAACCAGCCCTCTGGCTACGACTCCCCCGACCACACCGTCGGCGAGGAGGTCGACCTGGTCGGCCAGGGCCCGATCCGCGACGGCGCCAACCCCGCCAACGTCGGCGACAACCCCTGCTACACCAGCTCCACGCCCAGCCAGGAGGTGCACGCGGCCGCCGCTCCCGGCGACCACTGGTTCTACCTGCTGTCGCGCGGCGGCACGTCGCGCTGCGACAGCACCGCGGTGACGGGCATCGGCGAGCAGCAGGCGATCAAGGTCCTGTACAACGCGATGCTGATGAAGACGTCGTCCTCGTCCTACCTGAAGTACCGCACCTGGACCCTGACGTCGGCGAAGAACCTGACGCCCAACGACTGCGCGCTGTTCAACAAGGTCAAGACCGCCTGGGACGCGGTCAACGTGCCCGCCCAGACCGCTGACCCGACCTGCACCACGGGTGGCACCACCGAGCCGACGGACCCGCCGACCACGGAGCCGCCGACGGGCACCAACCTGCTCGGCAACCCCGGCTTCGAGTCCGGCAACACCACCTGGACGGCCACCTCGGGTGCCATCAACAACTCCACCAACCGTCCCGCCCGGACCGGGTCGTGGAAGCTGTGGCTGGGCGGCAACGGCCGCTCGGTGACCGAGTCGGCCACCCAGAACGTGACGATCTCGGCCAGCGCCGCCAACCCGGTGCTGTCGTACTGGATCCGCACCGACACCGCCGAGTCCGGCTCCACCGCGTACGACACCATGAAGGTCCAGGTCGTCTCCGGAGGCACCACCACGACGCTGAAGACCTTCAGCAACGTCGGCACCAACGCCACCTACACCCTCAACAGCCACTCCCTGGCGGCGTACAAGGGCAAGACCATCACCATCAAGTTCGTCTCCAGCGAGGACTACTACCTGCAGACCAGCTTCGTCGTCGACGACACCACCGTCACCAACGGCTGAGTCGACACCACCACCCACGAGGCGGGCCGACTTCCGTCCCGCCTCGTGGCGTACCCGGGCACGCCCGCCCGGGCCCCGTCCGCCCTTCCCTCCCACACCTCGGAGGCACTTCGTGCACACCTTCCTGCGCCCCACCCTGCGGCGCCCCTCCCTGCGGCGAGGCGCCCTGGCCGCGCTCGCCACCGCCGCCCTGACCGCCGGCATGCTCGCCGGCCCCACCCAGGCCGACACGACCACGACGGCGGCCTCGCCCGACCTCTCGGTCGACGACGCCACCGCCCACCTGCAGCAGCTCTCCTCGATCGCCCAGGCCAACGGCGGCAACCGCGCCACCGGCCGCCCGGGCTACAAGGCCTCGGTCGACTGGGTCAAGGCCACGCTCGACGCGGCCGGCTACACCACGACCGTCCAGCAGTTCTCGACGTCGTCGGGGACCTCGTACAACCTCCTCGCCGAGTGGCCCGGCGGCGACGCCAACCACGTCGTCATGACCGGCGCGCACCTGGACTCGATCTCCGCGGGCCCGGGTATCAACGACAACGGCACCGGCTCCGCGGCCGTCCTCGAGGCCGCCCTCACCTGGGCCGAGCAGGGGCGCACCCCGCGCAACAAGCTCCGCTTCGCCTTCTGGGGCGCGGAGGAGCAGGGGCTGCTTGGCTCCAACCACTACATGCGCAACCTGGCCACCGCCGAGAAGGACAAGATCGAGGTCTACCTCAACTTCGACATGCTCGGGTCGGTCAACCCCGGCTACTTCGTGTACGACGACAACGCCGCCGGCGACGGCGTGCGCGACCAGATCACCGCGTACTACGACTCGAAGTCGATCGCCTGGGAGTACATCGACGTGCAGGGACGCTCCGACCACGCGTCGTTCCGGTCGTACGGCATCCCCACCGGCGGCATCTTCTCCGGCGCCGAGGGCACCAAGACCAGCGCGCAGGCGGCGAAGTGGGGCGGCACGGCCGGGCAGCCGTACGACCCCTGCTACCACCGGGCGTGCGACACGATGAGCAACGTCGACCGCACGGCGTTCGACCGCAACCTCGACGCCGTGGGCCACATGGTGTGGCTGCAGGCCGACACCACGTACGGCACCCCGCCCACCACCGAGCCGCCCACGACGCCCCCGGCGGGCACCAACCTGCTGGCCAACCCGGGCTTCGAGTCCGGCAGCACCGCCTGGACGGCGTCCTCGGGCGCCATCACGTCCTCCACCAACCGTCCCGCGCGGACCGGCACCTGGAAGCTGTGGCTGGGCGGCAACGGGCGGGCCACCAGTGAGTCTGGGTCGCAGCAGGTGACGATCCCGGCGAACGCGGCCAACCCGGTGCTGTCGTACTGGATCCGTACCGACACCGCCGAGTCCGGCTCCACCGCGTACGACACCATGAAGGTCCAGGTCGTCTCCGGAGGCACCACCACGACGCTGAAGACCTTCAGCAACGTCGGCACCAACGCCACCTACACCCTCAACAGCCACTCCCTGGCGGCGTACAAGGGCAAGACCATCACCATCAAGTTCGTCTCCAGCGAGGACTACTACCTGCAGACCAGCTTCGTCGTCGACGACACCTCCGTCACGGCCGGCTGACACCCAGGACGGTGCGGCGCCGGACCAACGACCGGCGCCGCACCCCGACCGGTGCGCCGGTCGAGCCTGTCGGGACCACCCACCATGAGCACCAGCACCCCCACGACCGCCACTGCCATCTCGGCGGCCGGCACCGGCACCCTGTTCGAGGGCCACCTGATCTCGGGGCCGTACGAGCGCGTCTTCTTCGAGCCCGAGAACCGCGTGAAGCTGCCCGACTTCATCCAGGCGACCCGGATCATGTACGTCGTCGACGACATCGACGCCGTGTACCGCAAGGCCGAGGCTGCCGGCATCCCGGTCCTGCAGCCGCGCACCGAGAACACCATGGGTGCTCAGGGTCGCCTCGAGCTGGCGCCCGGCTGCATCGTCGAGCTCGCCGAGGCCACAACGAGTCGCTCTTCCACCCCGACGTGGAGTCGATGGGCCTGCCCGCCTCCCTGCGCTGAGCACGGGCGGGCCAGGAGGAGCGGGAACACTGGACGTGCCGGTCGGCGTTCACCCCGGGTGAGCACCGACCAGCACGACCAGACCGCGGTCGTCGCAGCACCCGCCCGCACGGGCTGGCGCACCTCGCGACCTGCCCTGCTGCTCCTCACCGCGGTCGCGCCACTCCTGTGGTCGACGACCTACATCGTCACCGAGACGGCGCTGCCGCCGGACCGTCCCCTGTTCGGGGCGCTGCTGCGCGCGCTGCCGATCGGCCTCGTCATGCTCGCGTGGCGCCGTACGCTGCCGCCCGCCGGGTGGCGGGTCCGCACCGTCGTGCTGGGCATGCTGAACATCGGCCTCTTCTTCCCGCTGATCTACCTCTCGGCGTACAACCTGCCGGGCGGCCTGGCCGCCACCGTCCAGGCCCTGCTGCCGATGGTCGTGATGGTGGTCGCGTACCTGCTGCTGCGCGAGCGGCCCACCGTGTTCCGGGTCACCGGCGCGGTGATCGGGTTCGCCGGCGTCGCCCTGCTGGTGCTGGGCACCACGACGGGGGTGACGGTCCTCGGCCTCGCCGCCGCTGCCGGCTCGGTGCTCTGCACAGCCGTCGGATCGGTGCTCACCAAGCGGTGGCAGCCGCCGGTCGACATGGTCACGCTGGTGTCGTGGCAGCTCGTGGTCGGCGGCCTGTTCCTGCTGCCGGTGGCGCTGCTGGTGGAGGGTGCGGCCCCGCACCTCGATGCCAAGGCGGTCGCCGGCTACCTGTGGATCGGCGTGATCGGCACCGGCCTGGCGTACGTCTGCTGGTTCGCCGCGCTGCGCCTCATGCCGGCCGGAAGCGTCGCCCTGGTCAGCCTGGTCAACCCGGTGTCGGCGACCGTGCTGGGCGTGGCGTTCGCCGGCGAGGCGTTCGGCCTGCCCCAGGCCGTGGGGATGGCGCTGGTGCTCGGGGGCGTCGCCCTCGGGCAGGTCGTACGGAGGCCGGGCCTCAGGCGATCGTGACCTCGACGGGGTTGGAGGTGACCCCGGTGTTGGTGTCGATCATGCGGAACTTGTTGATGCCCGCGCGGCCGGTCTGCACGACGGTGCTGAACTGCTTGCCGCTGACCAGGGCCGTGACCGGGAAGTCCTTCCAGGCGCCGTCCTCGAGGCGCTGCACCCGCAGCACGGAGCCGTCGGCGGAGTCGGCGGTGCCGGAGATGTCGATCGCGGCCATGGGCGACACCGTCGTCTGGGCCGTCTCGAGCTGGATCCCCTTCTCCTTCTCCGGCTCCTCGGTCTCCTCGGGGGCGTCGGGCGCCGGCTCCTCGGAGGAGTCGGACGGCTTCTCCGTCTCCGTCGGGGTGGGGGTCGGCAGGTAGAGCGTCTCCTTGGCGGCCGGCTCGCCGGTGCTCTCCGCGTCGCCACCGCCCAGCCCGAACAGGCCCATGCCGAAGACGAGGGCGAGGCCGCCCACGAGGCCGGCGGCCAGGGCTGCCACGCCGAGCGCGGCGAGACCCCAGAGGACGGGACGCTGTTCGGTGTCGATCACGGTCCCATTGTGCGGGAGGGGCTCAACGGGTCCAAACGAGTTGCTCACGCAGTGCGACCGAGCGCCATCCCTCGGGCGTACGGGCGACGGCGTGGTGGTAGTAGCCGCCCACCTCCCACAGGGTCTCGGTGCCGTCCGGGGCGCGGCCGACCATGGGGTTGATGAAGTAGGCGGTCGCGGTGGCGTGGTCGGCGTCGGTGAAGTCGACGGCGACCTGGCCGATCGTGTGCTGGAAGCGGTCGAACCCGGCCAGCCCCTTCTCGATCCACGCCACCACCTCGTCGCGCTGGGCCACCGGGCCGCCGACGTCGGAGTAGTCGAGGGTCGCCTCGGGGGTGAACACGTGCGCCAGGTCGGCGAACGTGCGGGTGTCCACGGCGCGCGTGTAGCGGGTGATCAGGTCGACGATCTCCTGACGGTCACACAGTTCCTGGATGTCCACGGGATCACTCTGGCAGGAAAGTGGAACGTGTTCTAGTGTCCAGTGTCATGCGATTCACATACGCCGAAGCCATGACCCGCACCGAGAACTACGTGCCCCTGGCCCAGGCGGCCGAGGCTGCCGGGTACACCTCGATGACGCTGTCGGACTCCCTGATCTACCCCAAGGAGTCCGACTCGCGGTACCCGTACACCGCGACCGGCGACCGCGAGTTCCTGGAGAACAAGGAGTTCGTGGAGACGATGATCCTCGCGACCCACCTGTTCGCGCACACCACCACGCTGCGGCTCACCCCGTTCGTGCTCAAGCTGCCGGTGCGCCCGCCCGTGCTGATCGCCAAGCAGGCCGCCAGCGTGGCGTACCTGTCGAACAACCGGCTCGGCCTCGGCGTCGGGCTCTCCCCGTGGCCCGAGGACTTCCTCGCCATGGGCGTGCCGTGGGAGAAGCGCGGCAAGCGGATGGACGAGTGCATGGACATCTTCCGCGGCCTCACCTCCGGCGAGTACTTCGGCTACTCCGGCGAGTTCTACGAGGTCGCCGAGATGAAGCAGACCCCCGCCCCCAGCGAGAAGATCCCGCTGCTCGTCGGCGGCCACTCCGACGCCGCGCTGCGCCGCGCCGTGCGCAAGGGCGACGGCTGGATGCACGCCGGCGGCGACGGCGAGGAGCTCGACCGCCTGCTCGTCCGCCTCGCCGAGATCCGCAAGGAGGAGGGCGACACCCGCGACGACTTCGAGGTGCACGTGATCTCCTTCGACGCGTACGCCGGACCGGACGCGATCAAGCGGCTCGAGGACAAGGGCGTCACCGACTGCATCATCGGGTTCCGCAACCCCTACATCGAGGGCGTCGACGACGAGCCGGTGGCGAAGAAGATCCACCTGCTGGAGAAGTTCGCCGAGAGCACCATCAGCAAGGTCTCCTGATGAGCGTCGAGGCCTTCGCCGCCGCCGTCACCGAGGCCGAGCGACTGATCCGCAACCCCCCGTTCGAGATCAGCGAGCAGGAGCTCGGGGAGGGCCTGGAGTACCTCGCCGGTTCGGTGCGCTCCTCGGTGCAGGCGGCGTTCGACTACGACCTGGTCCACCCGGTCCTGGTCAACGCCACCCACCAGTACGCCCGCCAGGGCCTCGACAACCCCGACGCGATCTACTTCAACGCCTACCTCGACGAGGGTGCGTCGTACGTCGTCACCGGGCGCCGCGGCACGGCGGCCGACCTGTCCTTCCAGATCATGGACGGCACGTACTCCGCCGACGGGTCGCCGACCTCGGTGATGGCCTTCGACGACCGCGAGCTCGAGGTCGCCGAGGACGGCACGTTCGAGTGGCGCTTCGGCCCCGAGCTGGGCCTGAAGAAGGGCGCGACGCTGATCATCCGGGAGGTCTTCTCCGACTGGGCGGGCGAGGAGCGCGGCACCATCCGCATCCAGCGGCTCGACACCGCCGGCGTCCCGCGCGGGCCGTTCCTGCCCGCCGACATGGAGAAGCGCTGGGGCGTGGCGGCGAAGATGCTCGTCGGCCGCATCCACACGTGGTTCCAGTTCCCGCAGTGGTTCACCTACACCGAGCCGGTCAACACGCTGACCGTGCCGCGGTCCACCCCCGGCGGCCTGGCCTCGCAGTACTCCTCGCTCGGCCACTACGCCCTGACCCCCGACGAGGCGCTCGTGGTGACCGTCCCGGCGTGCGACGCGGCGCCGTACCAGGCGATCCAGATCGGCTCGAAGTGGTACGTCTCCACCGACTACGAGCACCACCAGACGTCCCTGACCCGGGACCAGTCGCACGTCGACGCCGACGGGCAGATCCGGTACGTCGTCACCGAGCGCGACCCCGGCCTGGCCAACTGGCTGGAGACCACCGGGCACACCGACGGCGTCATGATGCTGCGCTGGCAGCGGGTGGAGCGCGAGCTCGGCGA
Organism: Nocardioides sp.; assembly: GCF_051876515.1. Classification (GTDB taxonomy): domain Bacteria; phylum Actinomycetota; class Actinomycetes; order Propionibacteriales; family Nocardioidaceae; genus Nocardioides. The sequence goes on from NZ_JBJEHY010000119.1 coordinate 13,800, forward strand.
GGCCGACGCCCCGCAGGTCGAGGTCGTGCCGTACGCCTCGCTCACGACCCGCCCCGACCTCGACGCCCAGCGGGTGACGCCGGAGCAGTACAAGGAGCGCATCGAGGCCCGGCAGGTGGGCGTCGCGCGGCGGATGATCAGCTGACCGCCTCCCCGCAACGTGCTACGACCCGGTCGCGGTGGCGGCCGGGTCGTCGTACGTCGTGGGCTGCGTACGACGAAGCGGCCGCCCCGGCCCGGCGTCACCCGCGCCACACGGGCCCCATGGTGTGGGGAACTCTTACCTGTTGTGGCCGTTGCATCCCCCACAACGTGACGAAGTCCCCGCTCAGGCGGGGACTTCGTCACGAGGGCACGCGCCGGCCGCGGCGGACCAGGACGGCACCTCGGCGACCACTCCTAGACTCGCGGACGTGACCCCGGCCCTCCCCCAGACCACCGCCGCCCAGCTGCGCGGCGGGCTGCACGCCCTCGTGGTGGCGCTCGCGGTGGTGGTCATGCTGCGGGCCCTGCTGCTCGACGAGGCACACCCGGTGGCGGTCTCGGCGCTCGTGGTCGCGTTCGTCGTGGTCCACCTGACCCGGGCCGCCGCGGCGCCGGGCCCGAACGTACGGCTGGCGGGCCTGTGGCTGCTCGTCGCCCTGTGGCTGGCGATGTCGCTGCTGGGCGCCGACGCCGCGTACGTCTCGGTCGCCCTGTCCCTGCTCTTCCTCACCGAGCTGAGCCTGCCGGCGGCCGTCGCCGGCGTGGTCGCGGTGACCACCGTCGACCTGGTCCTGGGCGTCGTCCGCGGTGGCGGGGTGGAGGTGTACGTCGCCCCGCTGCTCGGCATGGTCGTCTCCACGCTGATCGGCCTCGGGTTCCGCGTCCTGTTCGAGGTGACCGCCTCGCAGGCCCGGCTGATCGAGGAGCTGCGGCGTACCCGAGACGAGCTGGCGGCCTCCGAGCACGCCGCCGGCCAGGCGACCGAGCGGCAGCGGCTGGCCCGCGAGATCCACGACACCGTGGCCCAGGGGCTGAGCAGCATCCAGATGCTGCTCCACGCGGCCGAGGCCGAGGAGCTTCCCGAGGCGGCCGCCCAGCGGATCGCCCTGGCCCGTACGACGGCCGGCGCCGGCCTCGCCGAGGCGCGCCGCATGGTCGCCGAGCTCGCCCCGGCCGACCTCAGCGACGCCACCCTCGTGGCGGCGCTGGAGCGGGTCTGCGAGCGCAGCCTCGTCGACGCCCGCCTCGTCGTCGACGGGGCCCCTGCGCCGTTGCCGATGCCGCTCGAGGCCGCCCTCGTACGGATCGCGCAGGGGGCGCTGGCCAACGTCGAGCGGCACGCCGGTGCCGACGCCCGGGCCGTACTCACGCTGCACCACGGCCGCGACGCGGTGCGCCTCGACGTCGTGGACGACGGCGCCGGGTTCGACGTGGCCGTCCTCGACGACCCCGAGCAGCACTCCTTCGGGCTCGACACGATCCGTACGCGGGTGGCCGACCTCGGCGGGGAGTGCAGCATCGACTCCGAGCCCGGCCACACCGCCCTCTCGGTCGCGCTGCCGCTCTCCGTCCCCGCACAGGAGGCACCGTGACCGCGCCCCCCGTGCGGCTGCTGATCGCCGACGACCACGCCATCGTGCGCGCCGGCCTGCGCGCCCTCCTCGAGCAGCGCGGCGACGAGGTCGAGGTGGTCGGCGAGGCGGCGAGCGTGGACGAGACCGTCACCCTGGCCAGCGCCCTGCACCCCGACCTGGTCCTGATGGACCTGCGGTTCGCCGAGGAGACGCGCACCGGCGTCGACGCGACGCGCGCGGTCCGCGCACTGCCCGACCCGCCGTACGTCCTGGTGGTGACCAACTACGACACCGACGCCGAGATCCTGCGGGCCGTCGAGGCCGGCGCCAGCGGCTACCTCCTCAAGGACACCCCTCCCGACGAGCTGTGGCAGGCCGTGACCCGCGCCGCGCGGGGCGAGACAGCCCTGTCGCCCCGGATCGCCTCGAAGCTCCTCACCCGGATCAGCTCGCCCCCGACCGCGACCCTGACCCCGCGCGAGCTGGAGGTGCTCGCGGCCGTCGCGACGGGCCAGTCCAACCGTGAGGTGGCCCGGACGCTGTACCTGTCCGAGGCCACGGTGAAGTCGCACCTCGTGCAGGTCTTCGCCAAGCTCGGGGTGAGATCCCGTACGGCCGCCGTCGCCCGCGCCCGCGAGCAGGGGCTGCTGCCCGCCGTCTGAGCCTCCGTTGAACCTCCATCGAAAGGTGGAGGTGGTTCTCGCCCATCGTTCGATGTGCGGGGCCGGTCCGCGGCGTGGAATGAAGGACGTGAACCACGCCCCTGCGCCCGTCGGCCTGCCCGCTCCCGCCCCTGACGACCCCTCGCCCACCCCACCTTCCCGCGCGCGCCGGATCTCCCGCCGTACGGCCTGGCTGGTCGTCGTCGCGTGGCTGCTCGTGGTGGGCGCGCTCACCTCGTTCGCCCCGTCGCTCGACGACGTGGAGAGCAACGACAACGGCAACCCGCCCGCCGACTCGGTCTCGATGCGCGCCGCCGACCTGGCCGCGCAGGCGTACGGATCGGCCGGCGCCCCGCCCGCCGTGGTCGTCCTGACCGCGGAGACGCCCGACGCCGCCGCGCGTGCGGCCCGCGAGGTGGCCGCCGCCATCGAGGGCGCCGCGCTCCCCGCGGTGACCGGGGTCGTGGACGCCAGCCGCGTGCCCGATCCCTCCGGCGGCGGGCTCGTCAGCGACGACGGCACCGCCCAGCTGGTCGTCGTGACGCTGCAGGGCAGCCCCGGCGAGGACGAGTACCGCGACGGCGTCCGGGAGATCCGTACCCTCACCGCCGACGCGGCCGGTGACGACGTGGACACCGCCGTGACCGGTCCGGCGGGGATCGTCGTGGACGCCGTGGCGGTCTTCAGCGGGTCCGACCGGGTGCTGCTCCTCGGCACCGTCGGCCTGGTCGTCGTCCTGCTCTTCGCCATCTACCGGTCGCCGGTGCTCGTCGTCGTCGCCCTGCTCGGCGTCGGGGTCGCGATGCGTCTGGCCGAGGGGGCCGGGGCGCTGCTGGCGGACGCCGGACTCATCTCGGTCTCGGGGCAGACGGCGTCGATCATGACGGTGCTGCTCTTCGGGGTCGGCACGGACTACGCACTCATCATCTTCGCCCGGTTCCGGGAGGCCCTCGCCGCACACCCCGAGCCGGGTACGGCGATGGCGGCGGCGATGCGCTCGGTCACGGGCGCACTGCTGGCCAGCGTCTCGTCGATCGTCGCCGCGGTGCTCGCGCTGCTGGCGGCGGTGACGCCGACGCTGCACGACTTCGGCCCGTACCTCGCCGTCGGTGTCGCCTCGATGGCGGCGGTCTCCTTCACGCTCACCCCGGCCCTGCTGGTGCTCACCGGCCGCTTCGCCTTCTGGCCGCGCAGGGCCCGCGGTTCCGGCGAGGTGCCCGAGTCCCGCCTGTGGTCGCGGGTGGCGCACGTCGTGACCACGTACCCGCGCCGCGTCCTGCTCGGCGGCACCGCCGCCCTGCTCGCCCTGAGCGCAGGCCTGGTCGGCGTGCAGCAGAGCTTCGACATGGTCTCCGGGTTCCGCATCGAGACCGAGTCGCAGCGCGGCCAGGAGCTGGTGGCGGCGTCCTTCGGTCCGGGACGGACCGCGCCCAGCCAGGTGCTGGTGCACGCCGGCACACCGCTGACCGAGCGTCAGGTCGGCGCCGTGGCCACCGCCCTCGGCGGCGCCGACGGGGTCGCCAGCACCGGCGCCGTGCTCCCCTCGACGGACGGGCGCACCCTCTCGGTGGACGTGGTGCTCGACGCCAACCCGTACGGGCCGGAGGCGATGGACCTGCTGCCGGGGCTGACCCGGACCGCGCAGGACGCGGCCGCCGACGCGGGCGTGGCGGACGCCGAGGTGCTCGTCGGGGGTGAATCGTCGGTCGCCGCCGACACGCGGGCGGCGCTGGACCGCGACCTGGTGGTCGTGGGGGTGCTGATGCTCCTCGTCGTGGGGCTGATCCTCGGCGTGGTGCTGCGGTCCCTGCTGGCCCCGCTCTACCTCGGGCTGACGCTGCTGCTCTCGTACGCCGCCACGATGGGCGCGACCGCGCTGGTCGCGCTGCGACTGGGTGGCGACCTGGGCATCGGCAACCGCGTGGCCGTGTACGTCCTGGTCTTCCTCGTCGCGCTCGGCGTGGACTACACGATCTTCATGATGACCCGCTACCGCGAGGAGCTGGCGGCGGCACCGTCGCGCACGGCGCTGCGCACCTCGATCGTCCGCACCGGTGGCGTCATCTCCTCGGCCGGCGTCATCCTCGCGGGGACGTTCGCGGTCCTGATGACGCAGCCGATCCGGGAGCTGTACCAGTTCGGTCTGGCGATGGCGATCGGCATCCTGCTGGACACCTTCGTCGTACGGCCCCTGCTGGTGCCGGCGGCGATCGAGCTGCTGGGACGCCGGGCGCTGTGGCCGACGCGGGTGCGGGTGGAGTAGCGCCGGGGCGGGGCTCCGGGCGTACGGCTGGGGCGTACGGCCGGTGCGGGGGCCGGGGCGGGGGCGTACACGCAGGTAGCCGAGTCCCACCCGCCACACGGGCCCCCTGGTGTGGGGAACTCTTACCTGTTGTGGCTGTTGCAACCCCTACAACGTGACGAAGTCCCCGCTCAGGCGGGGACTTCGACGCGAGAGGCGACCCACAATTCGTGTCATATCTCTGTCATCGAACACCCCCATGACAAAGACTGGAACACGTTCTACTGTGACGTGCATGACTCTGCTCCAGGACAAGGTGATCGTGCTCTCCGGCGTGGGCCCCGGCCTCGGGCGAGCCTTCGGCGACGAGGCGTCCAAGATGGGGGCCGACCTGGTCCTGGTCAGCCGTACGGAGAAGCGGCTGCGCAAGATGGCCGACGTCGTCGAGGCCAACGGTCGCCGCGCGCTCGTGGTCACCGCCGACATCAACGACGAGGAGCAGCGGGCCGCGCTGGTCGAGGCGGCGCTGGCGGAGTTCGGCCGCGTCGACGGCCTCATCAACAACGCCTTCGGCATCCCCCCGATGGACCCGATCACGCAGATCACCGTCGAGGCCCTGCGTGCCGCCAACGAGACCAACGTCTTCGCACCGCTGCGCCTCTCGGCCCTGTTCGCGGACGCGCTCGCCGCGTCCGGCGGCTCCATCCTCAACGTCAACTCGTGCGTGCTGCACCACTCCGAGATCGAGTACGCCGGCTACAAGCTGAGCAAGGGCGCGCTCGAGCACCTGTCCTCGTCGCTGGCCACCGAGCTCGGCCCGCGCGGCATCCGGGTCAACCAGATCGCCCCGTCGTACATCTACGAGGACGTCAACAAGGCGTACTTCGACTGGCTCGCCAGCGAGTCGGGCCGCACCCACGAGGAGGTGTACGCCGAGAAGGCCGCGCCCACCGACCTCAAGCGGCTCGCGACCCCCGACGAGGTGGCCCGCGCCGGGCTCTTCCTGCTCTCCGACCTCGCCTCCGCGGTGACCGGCCAGATCCTCAACGTCGACTGCGGCGAGTTCCACAGCTGAGTCTGCGCCGGCAGAAGGAGAACCCATGTACCCCCGCCCCGCCCTCGGCACGTACGAGGAGATCGCCGACGCGGCCGTCCGCTCCACCGGTCTGACCGACTTCGGCGGCACCGACCACGAGGAGGGCCTGCGCGTCCTGGTCGACGACTGGACGCACCGCTCCGGCCTGACCGAGCTCGGCAACGGCTGGAAGCGCAGCGACCTCAAGGGACTCCTCGTCGGCCGACTCATGGCCGAGCACGGGTACGCGACCAACCCGTCGTACGCCGACGTCGCGATCGAGCGGCCCGTCTTCGTGATGGGCCTGACCCGGTCGGGCACCACGATGATGCAGCGGCTGCTCACCGCCGACCCGTCCCACCAGGGCATCGAGCAGTGGATCACCTCGCTCCCCCAGCCGCGCCCGCCGCGGGAGACGTGGGCGGACAACCCGATCTACGCCGCGATGGCGGCCGGGTTCGCGGCCTTCCACGAGTCCAACCCCGAGCTGGCCGGCATCCACTACTCCGACGCCGACTCCCACGAAGAGTGCTGGCGGCTGCTGCAGCAGTCGGGGCGCTCGGTCTCGTTCGAGTCGCAGGCGTACGTGCCCGGCTACACCGAGTGGCTCCAGGGCCAGGACTGGGTGCCGGCGTACGAGACCCAGCGTCGCCTGCTGCAGCTGATCGGCCTCAACGACGCCGACAAGCGGTGGGTGCTGAAGAACCCGAGCCACCTGATGGCCGCCGACGCCCTGCGCACGGTCTTCCCCGACGCCCTGTTCGTCGTCACGCACCGCGACCCGGTCACCTGCATCGCCTCCTCGTGCTCGCTGGCCGAGGCGTCCACGCGGGGCCAGTCGACCGTCTTCACGGGCGGGACCATCGGCCGCACGCAGCTCGACATGCTGGCCCGCGAGCAGGCGGCGTTCGCGGCTGCCCGGCCGTCGATCCCGGCCGACCAGATCGTCGACGTCGACTACGCCGACCTGACCGGCGACCCGGTGGGCACGGTGGCCGGCATCTACGCGCACTTCGGCCTGCCGTGGGACGACTCGGTGCAGGCGGCCGTCGCCGACGAGCACACGGCCTCCCGGCAGGGTCCCCGCGCGCCCAAGCACGCCTACGACCTGGCCGACTACGGCCTCACCGAGGCGCAGGTACGCGACACGCTGGCGTACTGACCGACCTCAGGCGCCGGCCGGCACCACCGTGTACGTCGTGGTGGCCTTGACCTTGGTGTCCCCGCACGACTGACGCCGCGGCGGCCCGGGCTCGGCGACGACGCGTACGTCGGGGCTGCCGCCGGCGAGCAGGTGCAGCTCGAGGACCTGCTCGGCGCCGGGGCGTCCGGCGCGGCCGCGGGACAGCCCGACCGGCACGCCGCCGGCCTCGATCTCGGCGACCGCCGCGACGGCGGTGGCGTCGACCAGCCGGGCCAGGGTGTGCCCGGAGGGCAGCGCCATCAGGGTGCCGGAGAAGCGGTGGCCGCCCAGGTGCGTGGTCTCCCAGGTCGCCTCGGGCCACCGCTCGGCCAGCGCGGCCGTGACGGGGCGGCCGATCTCGGCGCAGCAGCGGTCGCGCGACCCGTTCGTGCAGACCAGCCACAGCGGGTCGGCGTACGGCTGCATCGCCGCCGCGTCGTCGAGGTCGAGCGTCAGCAGGTCGGTCGCGTCGGCGAGGACAGTGGTGGTGACGCCGAAGCCGTCCGCGTCGGCGACGGCCCGGAAGACGCGGACGCCAGCGCCGTCCGGTGCGCCGCCGTGGCGGCGGATCAGGTGGACCGCGGTGCCGCGGGTGGCGGTCAGCGCGGCCAGGTGCTCGCGCACCGGCTCCGGCATCCGACTCTGCTCGACGGCCTGGCGGCCCCAGGCGCCGACGTACTCGACGAGGAGGAACTCGGTGGCGGTCGGCGCGGTGCCACCGATCGGCTCGGCGTCGGCGGCACTCGCGGAGGAGCAGCGGAAGTCGTCGGTCATCACCGACCAGTGTGCGGGGCCCCCACCAGCGGCCGACCGGCGGCCCACACTCCGGCGACCAGCGGCACGCCGGGCCGGTACGCCAGGTGCAGGTACGAGGGCGCGTCGAGGACCACCAGGTCGGCGCTGCGGCCCGGCGCGATCACCCCCACGTCGTCGCGCAGCAGTGCCGCCGCCCCGCCAGCGGTCGCGGCGTGCAGGGCCTCGGCGGGCGTCATCCCCATCTCCCGGACCGCCAGCGCGACGCACAGCGGCATCGAGGAGGTGTAGCAGGAACCGGGGTTGCAGTCGCTGGCCAGCGCCACCCGCACGCCGGCATCGAGGAGCCGACGGGCGTCCGGGTACGGCTGGCGGGTGGAGAACTCCACGCCGGGCAGCAGCGTCGCGACCGTCCCGGAGTCGGCCAGCGCGTCCACGTCGGCGTCGCTGAGGAAGGTGCAGTGGTCGACCGCGGCCAGGCCCAGCTCGGCCGCGAGCAGGACGCCGCCGCCGTACGTCAGCTGGTTGGCGTGCAGACGCCCCCGCAGGCCGACCGCGGCGCCGGCGGCCAGCACCGTACGTGCCTGGTCGACGTCGAAGGCGCCCTCCTCGCAGAACACGTCGATCCAGCGGGCGTACGGGGCCGCAGCGGCCAGCATCGGGCCGGTGACCTCCTCGACGTACGCCTCGGGCGTGGTGCCGCTGGGCACGACGTGGGCGCCGAGGAAGGTGGTCTCGGGGGTGAACTGGGCGGCCACCGCGAGGCTGCGGGCCTCGTCGCGGGTGGTCAGGCCGTACCCGCTCTTGATCTCCACCGTCGTGGTGCCCTGCCGGTGCATCTCGGCGACCAGGCGGGCGACGTTGGCGGTGAGCTGCTCGTCGGTGGCGGCACGCGTGGCGGCCACGGTCGTACGGATCCCGCCCGCCTCGTAGGCCCGGCCGGCCATCCGGGCATCGAACTCCTCCGCGCGGTCACCGGCGAAGACGAGGTGGGAGTGGCTGTCGACGAAGCCGGGGATCACCGTCCGACCACCCAGGTCGACGCGGGTGTCCGCGGCGGGGGCCCGGTCGGCAGGCCCGACCCAGGCGACCCGGGCGCCGTCGACGACGACGGCGGCGTCGCGGAGCCGCCCGAGGAACGCGTCCTCGGCACCCGTCGCGGCCTGCGTGGGGTCGTTGGTGACGAGGTCGGTGATGCCGGTGAGCAGGGTCGTGGTCATCGGGCACCTCCGGTGTCGTGGGTGGGGTCGTCGATCGCCGCCCGCAGGTCCCGCGCGACCGCGGCCGGGTGCAGGCCCAGCCACCGCCCGTCGACCATCACGCGGGTGACGTCGACCCCGGTGGCGGCGAAGACGGCGGCGTCGAGGTCCGCGCCGGCCCCGGCGGTGCGTACGGACCCCAGGTCGACCGCCACCAGGTCCGCGCGGAGCCCGACGCCGATGCCGGTACCGGCCCAGCCGAGGCTGGCGTGGCCGTCGCTGGTGGCGGCGGTGAGCAGCTCGGCGGAGGTCCAGTGGCCGCGGCGCTGCGTCGCGAGGCGCTCGTGCCCCTCCAGGCAGCGCATCTCCTCGAACGGGTCGATGACGGCCTGGGAGTCGGAGCCCAGCGTGAGCCGTGCCCCGGCCTCGGCCAGCGCCCGGCCGGGGCCGATGCCGTCGCCGAGGTCGCGCTCGGTGGTGGGGCAGAACGAGGCGTACGCCCCCGCCCCGCCGATGCGGGCGACGTCGTCGTCGGTCAGGTGGGTGGCGTGCACCAGCGAGGTGCTGGGGCCGAGCAGGCCGTGCTCGGCGAGCAGCTGGGTGGGCGTCAGGCCGTACGCGGCCAGGCAGTCGACGTTCTCCTGCACCTGCTCGGAGAGGTGGACGTGGAACGGCACCTCGTCGTCGACGAAGGTCGCGAGCACCCCGAGCGCGTCCCGGGGGACGGCGCGCACCGAGTGGGCCGCGACCCCGATCCGTACGCCGGCCTCACCCGCAGTGTCGTCGACCAGGCGTCGTACGCGCTCCGCCCAGGCGGCGGCGTCGTGGTCGGCGTACCGGACCTGGACGCCGGCGGGAGGCTGCCCGAACCCGCTGGAGAGGTAGAGGGTGTCGAGCAGGGTGATCCGGATCCCGACGTCGCGGGCCGCGGCGACCAGCGCGAGGCCCATCGCGTTGGGGTCCGCGTACGGCCGGCCGGTCGGGTCGTGGTGCAGGTAGTGGAACTCGCCGACGCAGGTGATCCCGACGGAGGCCATCTCGGCGTACGTGGCGCGCGCCAGGTCGTAGTAGCCGTCGGGGTCGAGGCGCGCGGCGACGCCGTACATCTGGTCGCGCCAGGTCCAGAAGGTGCCCCGCTCGCGCTGGGTGCGGCCGCGCAGCGCCCGGTGGAAGGCGTGGCTGTGGGTGTTGGCGAACCCGGGCAGGGCCAGGCCAGCGACCCGCTCGGCGTGAGGGGCCGCGGCCGGGTCGGCACCGGGCTCGACGCGGGTGAAGCGGCCGTCGACCACCTCGACGAGCACGTCGTGGGCGAGGTGCGGGCCGTCCGGGGTGGCGAGGACGGCCCGTTCGAGGAGGTACGCGTCAGTCACGGGCCAGCAGCTCCAGGGTGTCGGCGAGCGCCTCGACGCCGGCGAGGCAGTCGACGGTCTCGGCGGTCTCGGCGGGCGAGTGGGAGACGCCGGTGGGGTTGCGGACGAACAGCATCGCGGTGGGGATGCCGCCGGCCTGCAGGATGCCGGCGTCGTGGCCGGCCTGGGTGGGGATAACGGGCCACTGACCGGGCGCGGCGACCCGCGCGGCGAGGTCGGGGTCGAAGTGGACGGCGCCGGAGACGGACTCGGCGACGACCTCGAGGGTGGTCCCGTCGCGCTCGGCGCGCTGTCCGGCCTGCCGGGTGATCTCCTCGACGAGGCGGGCCAGGGTGGCGTCGTCCTCGCACCGGGCGTCCAGCCAGGCGCGGACCAGGGACGGGACGGCGTTGGTGCCGTTGGGGGTGACGTCGAGGCGGCCGAAGGTGGCGCGCTGGCCCGACAGCCGGGCCTGCTTGTTGGCGGCGAGGGCGGTCATCGCGTACGTCAGCATCGGGTCGGCGCGGTCCTCCATCCGCGTCGTACCGGCGTGGTTGGCCTCGCCGGCGAACTCGAACCGGAACCGGCCGTGCGGCCAGATCCCCGAGGCCACGCCGACGGGTACGTCGCGGTCGACGAGGTCGCGGCCCTGCTCGACGTGCAGCTCGACGAAGCAGCCGATGCCGGACAGGTCGACGGCGCCCAGGCTGGGGTCGAGGTCGGCCGCCGCCAGCGCGTCCAGGAACCGGGTGCCGTCGCGGTCGGTCAGCGCGGCCGCCTGCTCGGGGGTGGTGGCGCCGGTGGCGAGGCGCGAGCCGAGGCAGGCCAGCCCGAACCGACTGCCCTCCTCCTCCACGAAGACGCCCACCGCGACAGGCCGGTCCGGCGTGACACCGCGCTCGCGGAGCCGGTCGATCGCCGCGAGCGCGGAGACCACGCCGAGCGGGCCGTCGTACGCGCCGCCGTCGAGAACGGAGTCGAGGTGGGAGCCGGTGAGCACCGCCGGCCCACTGCTGCCCTCGGGGCGCCAGTACGCGACCTGGTTGCCGTACCCGTCGCTGTGCAACTCGAGCCCCCGGGCGACCGCGGCCTCGGCGAACCAGGCCGACAGCTCCCGCTCGGCACTGAGCCACGGCTGGCGGAAGTAGCCGCCGGAGCGGGCGTCACGACCGATCCCGTCCAGGTCGCGCCACATCTCCTCGAATCCAGCCACCATGGGTCCGAGTCCATCGGTACGGCGGGGTCGCGGTCAATCAGGAGGCGTCGGGGGTCGTCTCGGATCCGAGACCGCGTGTGGTGGCGCCTCTCCCAGTGACCCCAAATGGGGTCACCTGACCCGATTTGGGGTCAGTCGCCCGCGTTGGGGTCGATGGGAGAGGTCCGGGACGCCTGCCGACCTCGCCCAGTGACCCCAATTCGGGGGACCCCCCTGCGGGAGCTGGCGCCCTCACGCCAGGAAGACTCCCCAGCACAGGTCGTTGCGCCGCTCCTGGTCCTCGAGCACGAGCGCACGGACCGCCTCGGGGATCCGCGCGCGCTGCCACTCCCGCTCCTCCCGCCCGGCCTCCAGACCCGCTGGCGAGGTCGGCGTACGAGGGTCCGCCGCGGCACGGGCGGCCTTGATGGCGTACGCCGCAGCGCCCAGGTCGTGGGCGGCCACGTGCGCGACGACGGCAGCCTGTCCGGCGGCGTACGCAGCCCATCGCGCAGCGCCGGTCAGGTCGCGCGCGGCCCCCATCGCGTGCCCGCCCACAGCCCGGGTCGCCATCATCGCCAGCTCGCCCCGCGTCCAGGCGCGGGCTGCTTCGATCGCCTCGCGCGGGCGGGGGTCGTCGGGGCTTACGGCCTCGAACAACCCGAGGACGTGCTCCGCGCACTCGGCCGCCCACAGCGCGAGCAGGTGGTGCTCGTCGTCGGTGAGCGTCCCGCCACGGCGCACCGTCGTGAGCCGCAGGTCGCGGACGGGCGGGAGGATCACGGGCTCACCATCCCAGCACCGTAACGGGTGCCAGACTCGGCCCCGTGGACCACGAGGCCAGCGGCAGGGACGACCGCGCGGACGTCCGCGCCACGTACGACACCGTGGCCAAGGCGTACGCCCGGTGGTTCCCGGGGACCGAGCCGGAGCAGGCCGCCGACCTGGAGATGGTCGCCCGGTTCGTCGCCTCGCTGCCCGCCGCCGGGCGGGTCCTGGACGCCGGCTGCGGCACGGGCCGGATGCTGCCGCTGCTGGCGGGTGCCGGTCGCGAGGTCGTGGGCGTGGACCTGTCGCCGGCGATGCTGGCCGGGGCGGCCCTCGCCCAGCCGGAGCACGGCCTCGCCTGTGCGGACCTCGGCGCGCTGCCCTTCCGTACGGGGACCTTCGACGGGGTGTTCGCCTGGTACTCCACCATTCACGGCGACGAGGCCGCGCTGCGGGCAGCGTGCGCCGAGGCCCGGCGCGTACTCCGACCCGGCGGCCTCCTGCTGGTCGCGTTCCAGGTCGGCTCGACCGTCCACGACACCGGCGCCACCTACCGGCGGCTCGGGTACGACGTCGCGCTGCGCCGCTACGACCGGACCCCGGACCAGGTGGCGCTGGCCCTGCACGAGACCGGTTTCCACGAGGTGGACCGCATGGAGCGCGGCGCGATGGGGTCGGAGTCGACCGGCCAGGCGGTGCTGGTCGCGCGCGCCGGTTGAGGGTCAGGCCGCGACGTCCCCCTCCTCGACCTCGGGCTCCCGCCCCCGCGTGGCCAACCACAGCAGCGTCATGCCGATGAGGGCCGACAGTCCGGAGGCGAGCAGGATCCCGATCTTGGCGGCGGCGGCCAGCTCCTCGTGGCCGGGGAACGACAGGCCGGTGATGAACAGCGACACGGTGAACCCGATGCCGGCGACCGATCCCAGCCCCACCACCATCGGCCAGGAGGTGCCCTGCGGGAGGCGGCCCACCCCGAGCCGTACGGCGAGCCAGGTGCACAGAGTGATCCCCAACGGCTTGCCCAGCACGAGGCCGGCGACCACGCCCAGCGCGACCCCTGACGTGAGCGCCTCGCCAGCCCCGGCGAGGCTGACGCCGGCGTTGGCCAGCGCGAAGACCGGCAGCACGACGTACGCGGAGAGGCCGTGGAGCGACGTCTGCAGTCGTTCGGCCGGCGACACGGCGTGGTTGAGCAGGAAGTTCAGACGACGCAGCTCGGAGGCGTCGAGCTGGTTGTCGGCCAGGGCGTGGCGCAGGTGCGAGCGGGCGACCGACTCACGCAGCAGCGGCACGGTCGGCGTCAGCAGTCCGACCGCGACGCCGGCCAGCGTCGCGTGGACGCCCGACTGCAGCAGGCAGAACCACAGGACGACGCCGACACCGACGTACACCGAGGTGGTCCAGACCCGCAGACGGCGGAGCAGCACCATCAGGGCGAGCAGCGCGAGCGCGGCCGCCAGCCACCCGAGCGCCAGGTCCGAGGTGTAGAAGACGGCGATCACCACGATCGCACCGATGTCGTCGGCGATCGCCAACGTCAGCAGGAACAGCCGCGCCGCGGAGGGGATCCGGCGACCCAGGAGGCCGAGCACGCCGACCGCGAAGGCGATGTCGGTGGCCATCGGGATGCCCCAGCCGTGCGCCCCCTCGCCGCCGGAAGTGAGGAGCACGTACAGGAGCGCCGGCACCACCATGCCGCCCAGCGCGGCCACGACCGGGAGCGCCGCCGCCCGGGGGTCGCGCAGGTCGCCCTTGACCAGCTCGTACTTGATCTCGAGCCCGACCACGAAGAAGAAGACCACCATGAGGGCGTCGTTGACCCAGTGCAGCAGCGACTCGGAGATCTCCACGAACCCGAGGTCGACGGTGACGGTGGCGTGCCAGAACGCGTCGTAGCCGTCCCCCCACGGCGAGTTGGCCCAGACGAGGGCGACGGCGGCGGCGAGCAGCAGCAGGACGGATCCGGCGGCCTCGATCCGGAGGAACTCACGCAGTGGTCGCCCCACGCGGGCGAGGACGCGGTCGGACTCGATGTACGTCGGGCCGTCGAGCCAGATGTCGTCGCGGTGGTGGGGCGTGCTGGGCTGGGACATGGAGTCCTTCCGGGGAGGGGCAGTCGTCGTCCGCGTCGACCTGACGCGAGCCGACCAGACTTCCCGGCACACCGGGTCCGATGTTACCCGAGCGTCCGGTTGTGTAGGGTCACGGTTGGCCCCGAGTACCGCAGCACGCACGCACCACCGAAGGACGAGACATGGCGCCGCAGGACAACGACCCCACGCTGGGCAAGCTGGTCGCCGACGCCAGCCGCGACATCTCCACGCTGGTCAGCAAGGAGATCGCGCTCGCGAAGTCCGAGCTCAAGGTGAGCGTCAAGGCCGGCGGCACCGGCATCGGTCTCTTCGGCGCGGCCGTCTTCCTGCTGCTGCTGGCCGTCATCATGCTGTCGGTCTCGATCGCGTACTTCATCCACTGGGCCGGCCTCGGCCTGCACTGGGCGTTCCTGATCGTCTTCGGCGTGTACGTCCTGGTCGCCGCCCTGCTCGCCTTCATCGGCTTCAAGAAGGTCCAGCAGGTCAAGGCGCCCGAGAAGGCGCTGGCCCAGGCCCAGGAGATCCCCCGCGCGCTGCGCGGCCAGATCTGAGTCAGCCCACGCACGTCCCGGTCGCGACCGGGTCGTCCCGCTTGATGCCCTGAGCGGCCGCCTCGCCGGCCTGCTCGGCGGTGAGTGCGTACCCGGTCTCGGAGTCCGACACCGACGCCGCGAACACGACCCCGGCGACGTCACCACCGGAGGTGAGGACCGGTCCGCCCGAGTTGCCGGGACGGATCAGCCCGCGGACCGCGTACACGTCGCGGATCACGATCCCGTGGCCGTTGATGTCGGGCGACCGCAGCTTCTGCTGGCTCCGCACGCGGGCCGACTGGATGTCGAAGGGGCCGTCCTCGGGGTACCCGACCACCGCGACCGGGTCACCCGCGGCCACGTCACGGTCGAAGACCAGGTGCGGCGTGGTGGTGTCGTCGACGGCGAGGACGGCGATGTCGAGCTCCGGGTCGTACACGACGACCGTGCCGACGAGCGTCTCCCCGCCCACCTCGACCGTGGGCCGGGTGACGCCGGCCACGACGTGCGCGTTGGTCATCACGCGGCCCGGGGAGTAAAGGAAGCCGCTGCCCTCCACGCCTCCGGTGCAGACGTTCTCGCCGAGGACCTTGACGATGCTGGCCTCCGCGCCCACCACGTCGGGGTCGGTCAGCATGCGCTTCGGCCCGGCGGGGACGTCGACGATGCGCTCCGGGGCGAACGGCTCGAGGTAGCGCGGGAAGAACGTGGTCCCGACGACGTCGTTGAAGCCGCGCAGCAGCCCGTCGGCCTCCACGGGCAGCACCCGGTCGACGGTGCCGAGCACCGTGGACGCGCGCACCTGGGGGGTGATCGCGCCGATGCGGGTTCCGGTGACCGCCACGCCCAGCGCCCAGGCCACCACCAGGACGGCCATCGCGCTCAACGCCGCCCCTCCGACGGCGTCCACGGCCCGGACGGGCTGCCAGGTGATCGCGTCCCGGATCCTGGCGCCCAGCAGCTGGAACGTGGCCTGCCCGATGGTCGCGGACACCACGACCACCAGCAGCGCGCCCAGCGACACCCACACCGACGGGTCGGCGTCACCGAGCAGCACCGGGGCCAGCCAGACACCGAGCAGACCGCCAGCGAGCAGGCCGCCGGTGGCGAACGCCCCGGTGACGAACCCCTGCCAGTACCCCGAGAGCGCGTACAGGCCCACCAGGGCCAGCAGGCACCAGTCGAGGACGTTCACTGGCTACTCCTCGAGGCGGGTGTTGGGCAGGATGTCGGCGGTGTTCTGGGGCAAACCCTGCAGCATGTGGTCCGGCAGGTCACGCACCCGCGCCTTGTCCCACTCCGAGGTCCAGCCGAGGAAGTCGAAGAGCCGGGCGATGATGCCGGCCGTGAAGCCCCACAGGACGACGTCCTTGTCGTCGCCGATGAGGAAGCCGGGGCCGGTCCAGCCGCGCGGGTGGCGGACGTTGATCCGGTACTCCGGGTCGAGCAGGTCGGCGATCGCGACGTGGTGGATGGCGTGCACCTCGTCGGGGCTCGCGATGCGGACCGGGGTGCGTTCGCGCCACCACGCCAGCACGGGCGTCACCGCGAAGTCGCTGGGCGGCAGCCACAGCTGGGGCAGCTCGCCGAACACGTCGACCGCCTCGGGGTCGAGCCCGATCTCCTCGTACGCCTCGCGCAGCGCCGCCTGCTCCGGCGTCTCGCCGGGGTCGATGCCGCCGCCGGGGAACGAGACCTGCCCCGGGTGCGAGCGCATGTGGTGGGCACGCTCGGTCAGCAGCAGCTCGCCGCGGTGGGCGAGGTCGTCGACGGTGTCGATGCCGTGCTCGGTCTCGCGGTCGGCGAAGACCATCAGCACCGCGCCCTGGCGGCCCTGGTGGTCCTCGGGCGGCTGGAAGCGGGTGAGGTGGTGGACGGTGATCTCCTCGGTCGCCTCGACGACCGGCTGCATCCACTCGGGCAGGGAACTCATGGGCGGCCTCCGCGCTCGGACTCGGTGACGTCGATGCCCAGGTGCGCGTCGACGAGGGCGACGACGTCGTCGAGCGTCGTGATGACCTGGCCGTCGAGCCCGTTGGACCCGCCCACGACGGTGCCGTCGGCGTCGATGAAGGCGAACGCCGGGAGCCCCACGCGGCTGTACTTGAACGCCTCGTGCGGGGTCAGCTCAGCGCCGGGGTCGGCCACGGACGGGTAGGTCACCCCCGTCTCCTGCGCCAGCTCGAGGGCAGCCAAGGGGCGTACGTCGTTGAAGTCGATGCCGAGGACGGCCACCTGGTCGCCGTACTTCTCGTGGAACTGCTGGAGCGCCGGCATCTCCTTGATGCACGGCTGGCAGAAGGCCTGCCACAGGTTGATCACCATCGGGCCACGCAGCGTGGACAGGTCGACCTCGCTGCCGCCCCCCAGGCAAGGCAGCGTCACCTCGGGCAGACCGCCCTCGACCGGGCCTCCGGGGTCAGCCGGCACTACGGAGGCACAGTCCTCCATCCCGATCTCGGCCTTGAGCGCGGCCATCTCGGGGGTGTCGACCTCGATCTTGGGCGGGGCGGGCACGAACGGGGTCTCCGCGTCACTGCAGCCGGCCAGGACCAGCGCGACCGTCGCAGCCCCGGCGACCGCGGCCGTACGCCAGCGCCTCACGCCGGCCCCTGCGTACGGACGAGCTTCTCGGCCTCGATCGGGTCGGTGGGACCTTCGCCGTACGACGGGCAGCTGCGCGCCAGCGGGCAGGCGCCGCAGGCAGGCTTCTTGGCGTGGCAGCGGCGCCGGCCGTGCCAGATGACGTGGTGGCTCAGCATCGTCCAGTCGCGCTTGGGGAAGAGCGCCCCGACGGCGAACTCGACCTTGACCGGGTCGGTCTCCTCGGTCCAGCCGAAGCGGCGCACGAGGCGACCGAAGTGGGTGTCGACGGTGATGCCGGGGACGTCGAAGGCGTTGCCGAGGACCACGTTGGCGGTCTTGCGTCCGACGCCGGGGAGCGTGACGAGGTCGTCGAGCCGTCCGGGCACCTGGCCGTCGAAGCGGTCGACGATGGCGGCGGACAGGTTGAGCAGGGAGGTCGTCTTCTGCCGGAAGAAGCCGAGCGGGCCGACGATCGTCTCCAGGTCCTCGCGGCGGGCCGCAGCCATCGCGCGCGCGTCCGGGTACGCGCCGAACAGCACCGGGCGCACGGCGTTGACG
The DNA here is from genome assembly GCF_051876515.1 of Nocardioides sp. Lineage (GTDB taxonomy): Bacteria > Actinomycetota > Actinomycetes > Propionibacteriales > Nocardioidaceae > Nocardioides. The sequence continues at coordinate 31,555 of NZ_JBJEHY010000119.1, forward strand.
CGGCGGTCGGTCGTCTGCGCGGACAGCACGGTGACGACCAGCAGCTGGAACGGGTCGTCGAAGTCCAGCTCGCAGTGGGCGTCCGGGTACGTCTCGGCGAGCACCCGGTTCATCTTGCGGGCGCGACGGACGAGTGAGGTCTCAGGCTTCTCGACGACGGGCAGCGGCACGCGGTCAGCCTACGTGGGGCCACCGACAGTCGTACGTGCCGTCGCCGCCTGCCATATCCTCATGAGGTATCGACTCGACGCCTCCGCACCTCCGAAAGTGGGACCGTTTCTCGCTCCCACACGGTGGGGAATAGCACATGTGACCGGTGCCACCGGTAGGATCGAGTTTCGTCAAGTGCCTTCGCACACACGCGCGCGCGGAGGAAAGCCCACACAAGGAGCCCACGTGGACAACGACGTGTTGCGTCAAGCCCCGCTCTTCAGCGGACTCGACGACGAAGCGACCACCGCACTGCGCAACTCTCTGGCCGAGACCAAGCTGCGCCGCGGGGAGGTCCTCTTCCACGAGGGCGACTCGGGCGACCGCCTGTACGTCGTGCTCGAGGGCAAGGTCAAGCTCGGCCGTTCCTCGGCCGACGGCCGCGAGAACCTGCTCGCCATCATGGGCCCCGGCCAGATGTTCGGCGAGCTGTCGCTCTTCGACCCGGGCCCGCGCTCGGCGACCGTCACCGCGGTCACCGACGCCGCGTTCGCCTCCCTCTCGCACGAGGACCTGCTGCGCTGGCTCGACGGCCGCCCGCAGGTCGCCCGCGGCCTGCTGTCGCAGCTCGCCGCCCGCCTGCGCAAGTCCAACGACGTCGTGGCCGACCTGGTCTTCTCCGACGTCCCCGGGCGCGTCGCCAAGGCGCTGCTCGACCTGGCCGACCGCTTCGGCCGCTCGGCCGACGACGGCATCCACGTGCACCACGACCTCACCCAGGAGGAGCTCGCCCAGCTGGTCGGCGCCTCCCGCGAGACGGTCAACAAGGCGCTGGCCGACTTCGCCTCGCGCGGCTGGGTCCGTCTGGAGCCCCGCTCGGTGGTCATCATGGACATCGAGCGCCTGGGTCGACGCGCGCGCTGACGTACGACTTCAGAAGGGCGGGCTGGCCACGTGCCACCCGCCCTTCGTCGTTCCCGGAAGTTGGTCGGCACCGGTGCCACCCGAACGCAGGCCCGCGGGCGTCATACGTTCTGAGGGCCGCCGAGGTGGCGGCCGTACGAGGCGGAGGAAGCAGTGCTGACAGCGGACGAGGCCGGGTTCACCGCCTTCGTGAGCGCCCGCAGCGGCGCCCTGCTGCGGGTGGCTTACCTGCTGAACGGCGACCACCAGCACGCCGAGGACCTGCTCCAGACGGCGCTGGTCCAGGCGGCCAAGCACTGGGAACGGATCCACACCTCCCCCGAGGCGTACGTGCGGCGCACCCTGTACACCGCCAACGTCTCGCGCTGGCGGCGGCACCGGGTGCCGGAGGTGCCGCTCGAGCACGACCGCGGCGCACCCGACGTCGACACCCCGGCCCGGCTCGCGCTCCTCGACGCCCTGGCCGGGCTGACCGCCAAGCAGCGCACCGTGCTGGTGCTGCGCTACTACGAGGACCTCACCGAGGCCCGTACGGCCGAGGTGCTCGGCATCTCCGTGGGAACGGTGAAGTCCACCAGCCGCCAGGCGCTCACCCGCCTGCGTGAACGCCGCCCCGACCTCGCCGAGCTGATCGGGAGTCCGTCATGAACGACCTCAAGACCTCGCTGCGCGACCTCGCCGAGAACACCCCGGTCGCTTCCGCCCGGCCCGCGGCGGACCTGTGGGCCCGCGGGCGGAAGGCCCGGCGTACGGAGCGGGCCGCCCGCCTGGCAGCCGCCCTCGCGGTGGTCGCGCTGCTGGTGACACTCGGGGCGGTGGCGCGGCCCCTCGGGGACCCGCTTCCGGCGGACCAGCCCACGGTACCCCGGGGTGGCGCGCTGCCCGCGGTGGTGCACGCGCCGACGTACCCGGCCCGCGACTGGATGCCCGGCGCGCAGTTCGACGAGAAGAAGCTGGTCACCGACCTCGCCGTGGGGCGGGTCTCGGTGGCGGTGTCGCGGGGTCGCAACGCCCCCCTGCTCGTCCGCGCGGATGACGGCAAGCACCTCCTCGTGCAGCTGCCCGACACCGACGCCTTCAATCCGAATGAGGGCTCCTTCCTGGCCCTGCGCCCCGACGGGCGGGCACTGGCGTACCCGTGGTGGCGGCGCGGGGAGACCACTGCCGAGACCGAGGCCGGCGTCGGCGTCGTCGACCTGCTCACCGGGGAGGTGGAGCAGTACACGCTGCGCGGCCGCAACGACCGTCCGGTGAGCGTGCAGAAGATCAGCTGGTCCCCCGACGGCACCCGCCTGGCCTGGCTGGGCGACGAGGCGGTGCAGTGGGACGAGGGCGGGACGTCGTTCCGAGGGCAGGTGCAGAGCGCCGGCACCCTCGGAGCAGACGGTGAGCCCGTCACCTGGGACCTGCCCGGTCACCCGGAGTCGAGCGCCGTCGCCGCCACCAGCACTGGCCTCGTGCAGGTCCTGTCCCAGCGACGCCTGTGGACGCTCGTGGAGGGCCGGGAGGCGGCGGGGAGGAGGGTGGCCGAGGCCCGGCAGAGCTGGACGACCGCAGTGGTCAGCCGCGACGGGACACTGCTCACGGCCGGCCGGGCAGACCCGGGCACCGTGCTCGCCACCCTCGCTCTGGACGACCCGACGGCCCGGCTCCGGCGGGCGCCGTGGAACTCGACCGCCAACGGCCTCATCGACGCCACCGTCGTCCCGCTGGGGCAGTCGGCCATGGACACGTTCGTCGTCGCGGTGCTCCCCTCCGCCCTCGCCGGCGCCGACGCGTCCGGGCACCTGGAGACCCGCTCGGCCGACGGCAGGACGCGGAGCGACCTGACTCTCTTCGAGGGGGCCCCCACCACGATCAGCGTCGCCACCCAGCTCGCGGACGTCCCCTCCGTCGCCTTCCCCGCCCCCGACTGGCCGTACAGCGACGAGCGGAAGGTCGTCCTGGTCCTGCTGGCGCTCGGCGTGGTCGTCGCGGTGGCGTGGCTCGTACGGCCGCTGGTGCGGCGACGGCGCGAGCGGCGCGCCGCTCTCCTCCCGTAGCCACCGCCCTGCCCCTAGCCGCTCTCCGCCGTGCCACCGCGGCTGGCCCCACCCCGCTGGCCCCACTCCTCCCTTGTAACGCGCAGTTATGGCCTCTGACCGTGCGGGCGGCGCCAGGGCAGGGCGGCGCCGGGGCAGAGCGCCAGCGCCCCCTCACATGCTCCCGGTGTCCAGGAACCGCTGGTGCCAACTCAACGCCTCGGCGAGCAGGTGCGGCGTGTGCCGGGCGTTGGGGCGGGCGGCCTCGGCACGGGCCACGTAGTCGTGCAGCGCGTCGCGGAAGTCGGGGTGGGCGCAGTTGTCAATGACGACGGCGGCGCGCTTGCGCGGCGAGAGGCCCCGCAGGTCGGCCAGACCCTGCTCGGTGACGATGACGTGCACGTCGTGCTCGGTGTGGTCGACGTGGGAGACCATCGGGACGATCGAGGAGATCGCGCCGCCCTTGGCCGTGGAGGGGGAGACGAAGAAGTTCAGGTACGCGTTGCGGGCGAAGTCGCCGGACCCGCCGATGCCGTTCATGATCGCCGAGCCCATGACGTGCGTGGAGTTCACGTTGCCGTAGATGTCGGCCTCGAGCATGCCGTTCATCGCGATGATCCCCAGCCGGCGGACCAGCTCGGGGTGGTTGGAGATCTCCTCGCTGCGCAGCAGCACCTTGCCCTTGTACGCGTCGATGTTCTCCATCAGCTTGGCGACGCCGTCGGTGGACAGCCCGAACGAGGTGGCCGAGGCGAACCGCAGCGTGCCGTTGTCGAGCAGGTCGATCATCCCGTCCTGGATGACCTCCGTGAACGCCGTCAGCCCGGTGAACTCACTGGCACCGAGCCCCTCGAGCACCGCGTTCGCGACGTTGCCGACGCCGGACTGGATGGGCAGCAGATCGGCGGGCATCCGACCGGCGGCGACCTCGGCGCGCAGGAAGTCCACGAGATGCTCCGCGATCGCCCGCGACGTGGCGTCCGGCGCCGTGAACGCCGAGTTGCGGTCCTGGGCGTTGGTCTCGACGACGGCGACCACCTTCGCCGGGTCGACGCGCAGGTACGGCTCCCCGATCCGCTGGGCGGGGTCGGTCAACGGGATCGGGACCCGGTACGGCGGCAGCGCGGCCCCGTAGTAGATGTCGTGGATGCCCTCGAGCTCGCGCGGGTGCCACGAGTTCACCTCGAGGATCACCTTGTCGGCCTGCTCCAGCCAGGTCTTGTTGTTGCCCACCGAGCTGGAGGGCACCAGCAG
>NZ_JBJEHY010000120.1:0-10775 GCF_051876515.1 Nocardioides sp.
ACACGACCGGGGCCGGCTCGGTGGACCCCACGCCCATGCTGGGGGACATCAACACCGCGGGTGCCGCCCTGCGGTCGTGGGTCCTCAACCTGCACAAGGAGCTGGAGCCGGAGGGGATCCAGGCCGCCCACGTCGCCATCGGCGCCTGGATCGGGGACCGCGCACCGGAGGGCGTGCCCGGTGCCACCGCCGACGAGATCTCGGCGGTCTACTGGGACCTGCACGTCCAGCGCGACCGCGCCGAGGTGGTCTTCGTCCCTCAGGTCGACTGACACGACCGTGGACGACGTGGCTGCCTTCGAACGGTTCGGAGGCAGCCAGCCACCAAGCCCGTGTGCGGGATTCCGCCCGAAGGCCCTCTGTCCCACCCATCGAGTGCCATACTCGAAGGGATGACGACCTCAGCGCGCCCACACCTGGCCAGCAGCCCCTTCCAACCCGATCCCGAACCGGTCATCGAGCAGTTCGAGCTCGACGACACGGTCTCCCACGACTCCCACGGGCTGGGGCGTGTGATCCAGGTGGAGCCGAGCGCCGTCCTGGTCGACTTCGGCTCCCACAAGGTGCGCGTCACCAGCCCCTTCCGCAAGATGTTCCGGCTGTAGCCCCACCGACCCGGTGGGGCGGGGCGGCGTCGCACCGCCGCTCGCGACGTCGGCGGCTCCACCTAGTCTGGGACCTCACGATCCCGACAGAACGAGGCCCCATGGCTGCCAGCCGCTCCGCCCGCCAGCGCAAGGCGCAGACTGACGCCGGGCCCCTGGCCGTTGTCAGCATCACGGTCGGAGCCGACGACCAGTTCGTCTACAAGATCCACTGCACCGCGTGCACCAGCCCCCGCCCCGGCAGCGGCGACCGGGCATGGGGCACGCACCGGCGCGGCGAGGACAACGGCTACATGGCCGCCATGGACCGTTGGATCCTGCACCTCGTGGACCGGCACCCCGGCACCGATGCGCCCTGCCTGGCCTACCTGCCCGAGGCCCAGCAGCGGTTGCACGAGCGTCGGACCCGCGCCAGCAGCTGAGTCACCGCGCGACCCTGCCGACGTTTCCGTCCACCGGCACCCCAGGGCGCCGAGCCACGAGGCGGTTGCCAGACTGCGGCCATGTCCGCCACTGAAATCGGCCTGTCGGCCTTCACCCGCCTCGCGCAGGCCCGCCACAGCTGCCGCGCCTTCCTGCCCGAACCGCTCGAGGCCGACCTCGTGACCGACCTGCTCGACGTCGCCGGCAGTTCCGCGTCGTGGTGCAACGTCCAGCCCTGGCAGGTGGTCGTCACCGGCCCCGAGGAGACCGAGAAGCTCCGGTCGTTCCTCGCCGAGCGGATCCCGACCTCCGCGGGCGGCTACGACATCACCCCGCCCGCCTCCTACGAGGGCGCGCACGCCGAGCGTCGCCGCGGCTCCGGATTCGCCCTGTACGAGGCCGTGGGCGTCGCCCGCGACGACAAGGCCGGCCGGATGCAGCAGGCCTGGCGCAACTTCACCTTCTTCGACGCACCCCACGTCGCGGTCCTCACCGCCGACGCTGCCTTGGGCCCGTACGCCCTGGTCGACTGCGGCGGCTGGCTGAGCACGTTCATGCTGGCGGCGACCTCAGCCGGCGTGGCCACCGTCGCCCAGGCCGCCATCGCCAGCCAGTCCGGCCTGGTCCGCGAGTTCTTCGACCTGCCCGAGGACCGCCACGTGGTCTGCGCCATCAGCTTCGGCCGACCCGACCCCGAGCACCCGGCCAACCAGTTCCGCACCGACCGCGTGGGCGTCGAGACGTACGCCGGGCTGCGGGGGTTCACCTCCTGAGCGCCACGCGGACCGTGCCCCGGGACGTCACCCCGACGTGTTGGTGACCCCCTCGTACAGCCCCACCTGGTTGCCATCGGGGTCCTCGAAGATCGCCCACCAGCTCGTCTCGGAGATCGGGGACTTCTCCATCACGACCCGACCTCCGTTGTCGACGACCGCGGCCAGGGTCTCCTCGATCGAGTCGACCTCGACGTACGAGCGGGGTTGGGTGAAGTCGTCCGAGCGCGGCGCCAGTCCCCCGCCGCTGACCTCGTTGGGCGCCTGCCACATCGGGTAGTCCTCGAAGCCGGGCGGTGCCTGGATGTTCCAGCCGAACAGTGTCCCGTAGAACGCCTTCGCGCGGTCCATGTCCGCGACCGGGATGTCGATGTGGGTGATGTCTCCGTGCGGCATGCGTGCCTCCTGGTGGACGAACCTCCATCCTGCACCCGCGACCGCTAGGTGTCACTGGCCAGCGCTCCGGACCCCGTGAAAGGTCAGAGTCGGGCGGCCACGAACACGGGCCGAAGGGCCCTGCCGCACCACCGGCGACGGTGCTCCACTGGAATCAGGGACTCGGCCCGAGACAGGGCGCCACCAGGATCCTGATCGGGCCCCGCCTGCGGAACGGCGACAGCGCGCGAGGCGCGCTCGACCGCCTCCGCACCGTGACTGGGTCCGGGTTCGTCAGGGGGCCCGGACCCACCCTCATCCCAGCGCGAACTCGACCTTCCGCTTCACCGGGTCGGCGGTCACCAGCGTGACGGTGACGTCCTCGCCCACGGGCAGGCGGGACTCCGAGGTCACCGTCGCCTCGATCGCCGGGTCGGTGATCGTCACCGTGCCCCGTGTGCCGGTCTTCTCGTCGGCGTCGAGCACCACGCCCTCGAACGACTCCCCGACCCGGGACTGGAGCAGCTCGGCCTCGGCGAGGTTGAGGATGGCGTTCTCGTACGAGTTGGCCCGGCGCCCCGACTCCCGCATCACCTCCGGCAGCGCGGGGAGCCGCACGCGCACCCACGCCGGCACCTCTTCACCCGCCGACACCGCCAGGCAGACCTCGGTCGCGTACCGGTCCACCAGGCGCCGCAACGGTGCCGTCACGTGCGCGTACTCGGCGGCGATGGCCGCGTGTCTGGTCTGCTCGGGCAGCTCCCCGTCGAACGCGGCGTAGCCCGATCCGCGCAGCAGCCGGGTGCAGGCCACCACCATCGCGGCGTGGTGCGGCTGGGTGGGGTCGAGCGACCGCACGAACGCGGGGTAGTCGACGTCGCGGGCCCACTCGATCCGCAGGGCCCTGGCCGTACGACGCAGCCGCTCCACGTCGCGCTCCTGGGCCGGCGGGAGCGTCCGCAGCAGCCCGACCTTGGCCCCGACCATGAGGGAGGCGGCCGCCATGCCCGTCAGCAACGAGATCTGCGCGTTCCAGTCCTCCACCGGCACCAGCCCGCGGAAGCTCAGACGCAGGTGTCCGGGGTGCTCCTCCGACTCGGCGATCTCCTGCTCCGGCAGCGGCAGCGAGACGCCGCCCCGGGCCTGCTCCTGGGCGATCCGCAGCTCGCCGACCTCGCGCAGCAGCTCGACGACCTCAGGCGCCGTGCCGGCGTCGAGCTGCTCCTGCACCGACTCGTAGTCCAGCTGTGCGCGCGACCTGACCAGCGCCCGCTCCACCCGTACGGCCGTGGTCGCGCCAGCGGCGTCGAGGTCGATGGTCCACAGGACCGCGGGCCGCACCGCGTCGGGCAGCAGCGAGCCTGCGTCCTCGGAGATCGCCTTGGGGTGCAGCGGGATCTTGGACGAGGCGCCGTACAGCGTCTCGCCGCGACGGTTGGCCTCCAGGTCGACGGCGTCGCCCGGGGTGATGAACGCGCCCAGGTCGGCGATCGCGTAGTGCACGCGGAACCCGTCGCCGGCCCGCTCGATGTGCAGGGCCTGGTCGAGGTCCCGGGCTCCCGGCGGGTCGATGGTGACGAACTCCAGGTCCGTACGGTCCAGCTCCGGCAGTCGCGGGGACGCGGCAGAGGCCGCCGCCACCCGCTCCACCTCGTCGGGGAACGCTGCCTGCACCCCGAGCTCAGCGGTGATCTCCTCGATCCCCGTGCGCAGCTGCTCGGCGAGCACGCTGTCGGGGGCGGGCCTGACTGTCAGTACGCGGTTGCTGGGCACCACCGCACCCTAGCGGCTGAGCACCCCACCGGTGCCGCCTACGCTGGGCCCGTGCTGATCCTGCTGCCGCCCAGTGAGGGCAAGTCCGTCCCCGCCCGCGGCAAGCCGCTCGACCTGTCCGCCCTCGGCTCTCCGTCCCTCACCCCCGCGCGGGAGAGGGTCCTGGACGCGCTCGTCGCCCTCTCGGACTCCCCCGACGCGGCGGACGTGCTGGGGCTCGGCGCCACCCAGGCGCACCTCGTCGACCTCAACGCCGAGCTGCGTACCGCACCGACCGCGCGCGCGGAGTCGATCTACACCGGCGTGCTGTACGACGCCCTCGACCTGCCCACGCTGAGCACGGCCGCGCGACGCCGCGCCACCACCCGGGTAGCCGTGGTCTCCTCGCTCTTCGGTCTGGTCCGGCCGGGCGACCGGATCCCGTCGTACCGGCTGTCGGGCGACGTGAGCCTCCCCGGCATCGGCCCCGTCGCCGGCGTCTGGCGCGAGGCCTTCGGCGGGGCCGTGACCGACGCGCTGGGCACCGGGCTCCTGGTCGACCTGCGCTCCACCACCTACGCCAACTTCTGGCGGCCCGACGCCGACGTGGCGCGACGCACGGCCACCGTGCGCGTGCTCCACGAGGTCGGCGGCAAGCGCAAGGTCGTCAGCCACTTCAACAAGGCGACCAAGGGTCGTATCGTCCGCGCCCTGATGGAGGACGGCGCCAACCCGCGTACGGTCCCGGCGCTCGCCGACGCGCTGGGCGCGCTGGGGTGGAAGGTCGAGATGGGTACGGCCACGCCCAAGGGCACCCAGCTCGACGTCGTCGTCACCGACCTCTGAGGTCGCCCTGGGCCACCGTTCCGCGACGCCCGGGCCGGGGGTCACAGACCCGACTCGTCGGTCCTGACCAGGATCCGGCTGCACTCCTCGCAGCGGACCACGGAGTCGGCCGGAACGGCCTTGATCCGGGCCAGCTCGGCGTTGTCCAGCGTCAGCTGGCAACCGCCGCAGCGGCGTGCACGCAGCTCGGCGGCCGCGAGGCCACCCTTCTGGTCGCGCAGCCGGTCGTACAGGGTCATCAGGTCAGCGGGCATGCCCTCAGCGGCCGGGGCGCGCTTCGCCAGCACCTCGGTCAGCTCCGCGTCGATGCCCTGCCACGCCTCGTCACGCGTGCCGATCAGGTCGGCCAGCTTGGCGTCGATGTCGCTGACCCGGATGTCGAGGCCGTCGTGGACCTGCTGGGCCTCCTCGAGCTTCTCCATGATCTCGAGCTCGGTGTCCTCCAGCGTGCCGATGCGCCGCTCCAGCGACTCCAGCTCGCCCTGCATGCGCTCGAGGTCCTTGGGGTTGGTGATCAGCCCCTGGTCCATCCGGTCGCGGTCGCGCTGGCGGCGGGCCTTGACCTGCTCGACGTCGGCGTCGGCCTGCTTCTGCTCGACGGTCAGGTCGTCGACGACGATGCGGGCGTCGCGGAGCTGGTCGACGATGCCGAGCCGCTCCTTCTCCAGCGTCGCGATCTCGGCGAGGACCGGGAGGCTGCCGCGCTGGTGGCGCAGCTGGCTCACGCGCGAGTCAAGCTCCTGCACGTCGAGGAGCCTGCGCTGGACGGACGGGTCGGCCTTCAACCTGATCTCCTCAGGGGTGGGAGCGTGCGATCACTTGCGGAACTGCCAGGGATCGGTACGGAGCGTGCTCACGTGCGTGTCGACCTTATCGCCCCACGCCTCCGCCAACCGAGCCCGCACCACGGGCAGCCAGGTCCACTCCGCCGCCCAGTGCGCGACGTCCACCAGCGCCGGCCCGGTGCCACCGTCGAACTGCACCTGCTCCAGGTACTCCGAGGCACGGTGGTGCTTGAGGTCGGAGGTGACGTACACGTCCACGTCGGAGCCGGCCATCCTGTCCAGCAGGAAGTCACCCGAGCCGCCGCACACCGCCACCCGGCGCACAGTCCGGCCCGGGTCCCCCGCGACCCGGACACCGTGCGCGGTCGCGGGCAGCACTGCGGCCACCCGCTCGGCGAACGCGTCGAGGGTGAGCGGCTCGGTGCTGCCGATCCTCCCGGTGCCGGTGGTGGCCGTGCCCGGGTCCGCGAGCTCGACCACGTCGAAGGCCGGCTCCTCGTACGGGTGGGCGGCCAGCAGGGCGCGCACCACGGCCGCGCGTCGTCCACGCGGCAGGACCGCCTCGACGCGGGTCTCGGGGACCACCTCCAGCTCGCCCACCTCCCCGACGGTGGGCGTCGCACCGGGCAACGGTCGGAAGCGCCCCTCCCCGGTCGTGGAGTACGTGCACGAGTCGTAGTCGCCGACGGCTCCCGCGCCGGCCCCGGTCAGCGCCTCCCGCACGGCGTCGGCGTGCTCGTGCGGGACGAAGGTGACGACCTTGTCCATCGCACCCGTGGGTGCCGGGAGGATGGGAGCAAGGTCCTGCAGACCCAGTGCCAGGGCGAGCGCCTCGGAGACCCCGTCGACCGCCTGGTCGGCGTTGGTGTGGGCGGTGAGGAGTGCGCAGCCACCGGCGGTCAGCGTCTGCACGACCCTACCCTTCGGGGTGGTGGCCGCGACCGAGCTCACCGCACCGAGGAACAGCGGGTGGTGCACCACCAGCAGGTCGGCACCCCACGCGACGGCCTCGAGGGCCACGTCGTACGTGGGGTCGACCGCGAAGGCGACCTTGCGGACCTCGGCGGACGGGTCGCCACAGACCAGGCCCACCGCGTCCCACGACTCGGCGGTGGCGGGCGGGTACCACTGGTGGAACAGGTCGACGACCTCGCGCAGACTCGGCATGCCAGCAGGCTAGCCACTGACCGTGCCGGCCCGCCCACCCGCCGGTGCGGTCGCCATCCTGGCCGGCAGCGACGAGAATGGTGGGTGCGTGGCGCACGGCCTCATGAGAGAGCTCTCATGCGGCTCTCACCCGGTTTCCACGCATCGCACGGAGGATGGGGGCATGAACGTGTGGTGGAAGTGGCTCGTCGCGGTCGCACTGATCGTGCCCCTGGCCGCCTTCGTGGCCGGCCGGGTCGCCGCCGACGACACGACGCCGCCGCCCCGCGACCCGGTCGTGATCGAGTCCACCCCGGGCACCACGTCGCCCACGGAGCCGACTCGGCCGACCGGGTCCCCGACGAGGACCACGAACTCCCCGCCCACGACCGTCCACGCCACCCCGGACGACGTCGATGACGATGACGACGATGACGGGCGCGACGACGACGACTGGGACGACGATGACGACGAGGACGACGATTGACCGCACCTGACCCCCACGGTGACGCCCGGCTGGCTCGGCCGGGCGTTTCGGTGCGTACACGTATCACCGCCGCCGTCGCAGCCCTGGTCGTCGCTGCCCAGATCGCCACGGGCGTCCTGATCTACGCCGTGGAGGCGCGCCGCATCGACCAGGCCGTCCACTCCTCGGTCGACCAGGAGCTCTCCGAGCTGGTGCGGTTCCAGAGCGACGGCAAGGACCCCGAGACCGGGGAGCCGTTCACCTCCTCCGAGCGCCTCCTGCGCGTCTTCCTGGAGCGGAACCTGCCCGGCCAGGACGAGGTGCTCATCGGGTGGGTGGGGCGTGTCCAGTACATCTCGGCCGGGTCGAACGCGTCGCTGACCCGTGACCCCACGGTGCTGGAGGCGATCCCCGAGCTCGTGCGTTCCGGCTCGCAGGCCACCGTGGAGAGCCCCCGGTACGGAACCGTGCTGCTCACGGTCCAGCCGATCAGCGTCGACGGCAACCAGGACGACGGGCTGGTCGTCGCCGTCCTCATGGACGAGGCGCGCGCTGAGCTCCGCGACCTGATGCGGACCTACATCCTCGTCGCGCTGCTCTCACTGGGGATCATCGTGGCCGTCGCCTCGCGCGTGGCGGGGTCGCTGCTGCGGCCCATCCGTGGACTCAACGCCGCCGCCCGCCGCATCTCCGCGACCGACCTGTCGGCCCGTCTGCCGGTGCAGGGCAACGACGACATCACCGCCCTGACCGTCACGACCAACGAGATGCTCGCCCGCCTCGAGGAGGCGTTCACCGCGCAGCGCGACTTCCTCGACGACGCCGGCCACGAGCTCAAGACGCCGCTGACGGTGCTCCGCGGGCACCTGGAGCTGATGGACGGCGAGGACCCGGCCGAGACCCGGGAGACCCGCGACCTGCTGCTGGACGAGGTCGACCGGATGTCACGCCTGGTCCAGGACCTCATCCTGCTCACCAAGTCCCGCCGGCCCGACTTCGTGGTCCGTGCCGAGGTCGACCTCGCCGACCTCACCCAGAACGTGTTCGCGAAGTTCCAGGGGCTCGGCGACCGTGCCTGGGTGCTGGACGACGTGGCTCATGAGACCGCGCACCTCGACGAGCAGCGGATCACCCAGGCGTTGCTCCAGCTGGCCGACAACGCCGTCAAGCACACCGACCCCGGTGGCGAGATCGGCCTGGGCTCCGAGGTCACCGACGACGAGGTCCGGCTGTGGGTGCGAGACAGCGGCGACGGCATCCCCGCGGAGGTGCGTGACACGGTGGTGCAGCGCTTCGGCCGCGGCACGGTGCGCGAGGGCGACGAGGGCTTCGGTCTGGGCCTCTCGATCGTCTCCGCCATCGCGGAGGCCCACGAAGGCTCCCTCGTGCTCGACGACTCCACCGACTCCTCGGCTCGTACGATCGGAGCCTGGGTCGAGCTCCGCCTACCCCGAGGAGGACGCACGTGGCACAGATCCTGATCGTCGAGGACGAGGCACGGATCGCCTCGTTCGTCGCCAAGGGACTGCGCGCCGAGGGCCACCAACCCACGATCGCCAGCGACGGCCCCAGCGGTCTCGACGAGGCGCTGTCCAACCGGTTCGACCTGATGGTCCTCGACATCGGTCTGCCGGGCATGGACGGGTTCGAGGTGCTCGACCAGCTGCGGTCCCAGGGCAGCAGGATGCCCGTCATCGTGCTCACCGCCCGCGACTCGGTCACCGACACCGTGGCCGCGCTCGACAGCGGCGCCGACGACTACATGGCGAAGCCGTTCCGCTTCGCCGAGCTCATGGCCCGCGTGCGGGTACGGCTGCGCCAGGCCAGCGAGTCCGGGTCCTCCGCGTACGAGGACGTCCTGACCATCGCCGGCGTACGGCTCGACCGTCGTACCCGTCTGGCACAGGTGCGCGGCACCGACGTGGACCTGTCGGCCCGCGAGTACACGCTCCTGGAGATCTTCATGCTCAACCCGGGCCAGGTCCTGACCCGCGAGCAGCTCCTCGACCACGTGTGGGGCTACGACTTCGACCCCGGCAGCAACGTCGTGGACGTGTACGTCGGCTACCTGCGCAAGAAGCTCGGCAGCGCCGCCATCGCCACCGTGCGGGGCGTCGGCTACCGCTTCGCCACCTGACGCGACGACCTCCCGACCCACGAGGGGCCGGGAGGTCACAGGCGTCCGTACGCCGGGGTTCAGCGCACCTTGAAGGTGAGCCTGCCCACGGGCTGGCGGGCCAGCACCGGGGCCAGCGCGTCGGACACCTCGGCGGGGGCGGGACGCTTGGCGGGGTCCTTGGCCAGCATCGCCAGCACCACCTCGACCACCTCGGCCGGGACGGTGTCCGCGACCGCCCCGGGCTCGTCGAGCAGCTGGGGGTACTGCTGGGTCAGCTCGGTGGAGTTCAGGTCGCCGGCGGCGAAGGGCCGGCGCCCGGTGACGGCGTGGAAGAGGGTCGCACCCAGGCCCCAGACGTCGCTGGCCGGTCCCGGCTCGCCGTACTCCCCGGGTGCCGCCTGCTCCGGCGCCATGTAGGCGTCGGTCCCGATCGGCACCCGCAGCCGTGCCGCGTCCTCGACGGTCCGCGCGACCGAGAGGTCGATCAGGCGCGCCGGGGCGCCCATGATGATGTTGCTCGGCTTGACGTCGAGGTGGGTCCACCCGAGGCGGCCGAGGTAGTGCAGCGCCGAGGCGACGTCGATCGCCAGCGGGAGGTACTGCTGCTCGGTGAGGGGCCCGTACCGCCGGATCAGGGACGACAGCCGGGGCCCGTCGACGTGCTCGAGGACGAGGTGGGGGCGGGGGCCTGCGTCGGCGTGACGCAGCCCCCGCACCACCACGGGATGGTTGACGGCGGCCAGGGCAGCCGCCTCACGATGCAGGCCCCGCAGGCTCGAGGAGTCCTCGACCTCGTCGGGGCGCAGCACCTTCACGACCACCGGCGCGTAGGTCTGCTCGTCGAAGGCCAGGTACGCCTGGTAGGCGTTGCCGCCACCGAGCAGCTTCATGGCCGTGAGGTCCTCGGCGATGGTCTCGCCCTCGCTGAGGTCCCAGCTGGACAGCGTGCTCATCAGGTCACTTCCCTCGTACGGAACGGGTCTGCGTCAGTGCCGTCGCGGGTCAGCGACGGGTGTCGTTGCGCGACTTGTCGTTGGTGTGGTTCGCGGAGTGGTCACGGGTGCGGGTGCCACCGTCGCGGGTCCAGTCCTTGGTCTTGTCGCTGCGGCTGAGGTCGCGGTCGCGGCTCACCGCGGTGAAGCGCGAGTTGGTGTTGTCGTTGGTGGCGCGCGAGTTGCCGGTGTTGGTGTTCTTGCTGCGGGTGTTCGTCGCGCCGGTCTTGTCGTTGGTGTCGTCGTCGTCATCGTCGGCGACCAGGACGATGTCGGCCGCGTCGTCGTCGCGCTTGGCCGCGTCGTCGTTGGCCACGGCGGCGCCCTGCCACACGACTCCCGTGGCGACGAGGCCGGCGGCGGTGAGCACGCCACCGGTCAGCAGGGCGGTGAGGGTCTTGCGAGCCATGGTGTTCTCCTTCGCTGCGCCAGGAGCCGTTCTCCCGGCTGGCAGGAACGACTCTGGTCGCAACCGGTGAGGCCCGGGTGAGGG
>NZ_JBJEHY010000121.1:0-10692 GCF_051876515.1 Nocardioides sp.
TGAGTTCGAGCAGATGGAGATGGAGTTCTTCGTGAAGCCGGGCGAGGACGACGAGTGGCACCAGTACTGGATCAACGAGCGCCTCAACTGGTACGTCGACCTCGGCGTCGACCGCGACAACCTGCGCCTGTACGAGCACCCCAAGGAGAAGCTGTCGCACTACTCCAAGGGCACCACCGACATCGAGTACCGCTTCCGGTTCACCGGCTCGGAGTGGGGTGAGCTGGAGGGCATCGCCAACCGCACCGACTTCGACCTGTCGACGCACGCGGAGCACTCGGGCAAGGACCTGTCGTACTTCGACCAGGCCAACAACGAGCGCTACGTCCCGTACGTCATCGAGCCCGCGGCCGGTCTGTCGCGCAGCCTGATGACCTTCCTGGTCGACGCGTACGCCGAGGACGAGGCGCCCGACACCAAGGGCGGTTCCCGCACGCGCACCGTGCTCCGCCTCGACCCGCGCCTGGCGCCGGTCAAGGTCGCGGTGCTCCCGCTGAGCCGCAACGCCGACCTGTCGCCCAAGGCGAAGGGCCTGGCCGCGGAGCTGCGCCGCAACTGGAACGTCGACTTCGACGACGCCGGCTCCATCGGCAAGCGCTACAGCCGCCAGGACGAGATCGGCACGCCGTACTGCGTCACGGTCGACTTCGACACCCTCGAGGACAACGCGGTCACCATCCGCGAGCGCGACTCGATGAGCCAGGAGCGGGTGAGCCTCGAGGGCATCACGCGCTGGTTCGCCGACAAGCTCGTGGGCTGCTGACCCTCGTTCCACGCTGCTCGGACGCCGCTGCGGCCCCGCCCCTGGATGGCGGGGCCGTTGGCTTTCCCCGTCGAGGAGAGGGTTCGGTTGTCGGGCTTGCGGTGCTGCCTCCCTTGCGCATAGCGCTGCGCGCGACAGCGGGGGGTGCCAAGATCGGGCCGACCGGCAGTCGGTGGATACGACGTGCAGGTTGAACGAAGGGGGAACAGGTGAAGAGTTCGATCATCGCCTTCTTGGGCGTCGTGCTGGCACTGGCGGCGCAACCCGTCGCCCAGGCTGGCCCAGTGACGGGTCAGGAGTCCCCGACGGCCGGATCGGCTGGCGAGGTCGTCCGCGTCCTGCGCCCCGGCCAGCTCGACCGGGGGCACAACGCACGGATCGCCACCCTCCAGGACGACCGGTTGCGCCCGGGCGACGGCAGCGGTGCCTTCCGGGTGGACGTCCCGCACCGGCCCGGCCGCCTGCACCTGTTGGGCCGGTCCGGGGGCGACTGGCTGGTGGCGGCCGAGGCGACGTCGCGGGGGCGTGTCTACCGGGTCCGTAAGGGTCGCTCCCCGCAGGTCGTGCCCCGCACCCGGTGGCGCGTCGCACCGGGCGTCCACACCGGCTGGGCACTCTCCCGGGACGGGCGCCGGTTGGTCAAGTCGCGCTGGTTCGACCTGTCTGCACGACAGGTAGTCCACGACGCGGTGAGCGGCGACGTCGTGGCCAGGGCGGACCTCCAGGACTGGTGGGCGCTGCCGCTGGACGCGGACTCCGGGAGCGTCCTGACGAGGCTGTCTGTGTGGAGCGAGGCGTACGAAGAGTTCACCTCCGACATTTACGAGTGGCGGCCCGGCCAAGAGCGCCGGCTGGTCGCAGAGGACACCAACGCGGGGTTCATCGCTCGCGACCTGATCTTCGTCGACACCGACTACACGAACACCTACGGCCCCACCTCGTTGGCCGCCCCGGGCACGCCGGCCTGGGTGGCGCCGTTCAGAGCGGTCGACGTCTCACCCGACGGCACTCTCGTTCTCGGCCTCGCCAGCCAACCCGTCGACGGTCGACGTGTCCTTGAGGTGCGACGCATGTCGGACGGCGAGCTCCTCGATGCTGTGGCCTTCGACCCCTCGACGCCGTCCGGGGGGCGGGACGATGAGACGGCCAGGTTCGAGTCCAACCGCGCCTTCGTTCTCGAGCTCGCCCACAAGGGCGGCTCGCTCCTCGTCCGATGCACGCTCGCCGGGCGATGCACCCGCGCGTCCGATCGAGGCGGCCCCGTCACTGTTCCGTACGAGCAGTACGTGGACGGCACATGAGACCGGTCCTTCCGCCGCTGGACTGATGAGATTTGTGGCGTTGCGGTGACGGCGCGGACAATGGGAGCCATGTCCGCCGTGCCCTCCCACCTGCAGCTGGGATCGCTGCGCGTCGACACGCCCGTGGTCCTCGCGCCGATGGCCGGCGTCACCAATGCCGCCTTCCGTCGCCTCTGCGCCGAGCAGGGCGCCGGCCTCTACGTCTGCGAGATGATCACCTCGCGCGGGCTCGTCGAGGGCGACGAGGGCACCCGTCGGATGCTGGTCTTCGACGAGCTCGAGTCCGTCCGCTCGGTGCAGCTGTACGGCACCGACCCGACGTACATCGGCAAGGCCGTCGAGATCCTCTGCAACGAGTACGGCGTCGCGCACGTCGACCTCAACTTCGGCTGCCCGGTGCCCAAGGTCACCCGCAAGGGCGGCGGCGGAGCGCTGCCGTACAAGCGCGGTCTTCTGGAGGAGATCCTGACCTCCGCGGTGAAGGCGGCCACGCCGTACGACGTGCCGGTCACGATGAAGACCCGCAAGGGCATCGACGAGGACCACATCACCTACCTGGACGCGGGTCGGATCGCCGAGCAGACCGGCACCGCCGCGATCGCGCTGCACGGGCGGACCGTGCAGCAGGCGTACTCCGGTGAGGCGGACTGGGAGTCCATTGCCCGTCTGGTCGACCACGTCGACATCCCGGTGCTGGGCAACGGCGACATCTGGGAGGCCGGCGACGCGCTGCGCATGGTCGAGGAGACCGGTGCCGCCGGTGTCGTCGTGGGGCGCGGTTGCCTGGGCCGTCCGTGGCTCTTCCGCGACCTCGCTGCCGCCTTCGCCGGGGAGGAGAGCCGGGCCCTGCCCACGCTGGGCGAGGTCCGCGCGATGATGTTGCGCCACGCAGAGCTCCTGAGCGAGCACATGGGCGAGGAGCGGGGCTGCAAGGAGATCCGCAAGCACATCACCTGGTACCTCAAGGGCTTCCGGGCCGGGGGAGAGCTGCGCAAGCAGCTGGGCCTGGTCACCTCGCTCGCCTCGCTGGCCGAGATGCTCGAGCAGCTCGACCCCCACGAGCCGTTCCCGGCCGGTGAGCTGGGCGCGCCGCGGGGCCGCCAGGGCGCCCCGCGGGCCAAGGTCGTGCTCCCCGAGGGGTGGCTCGACGACGCCGACGGACGCGGGTGCGTCGTACGTGAGGATGCTCACGAGGTCACGGGCGGATAACGCTCACGTCACGCGTAAGTCACGCCCCAGGGGTGGAGTGACACCGATGAGATTTCTCGGCGTTGATTGCCCCTGACGTCCGGGAGTGTGTTTCACTCGTCCGACGTCAGCATCGGCCCGTCCCCGCGAGCCTTCCCCCGTACTGACCCACCCCTGTCAGCAATCAGCAAAGGATCAGCGCTGTGGCACAACATCGCCACAAGCGGGAAACCAATGCCCGCAGGAACATCCGACGAGCAGCAAGTGTGGCCGCACCGGCCGCGATGCTGCTGACGGCCTCGGCCGTCGGGCTCGGAGTTCTCACCAGCGAGACCCCGTCCGGGCAGGATCTGCTCGCCGACAAGGCTCGCAACGTTCCGCTCACCCAGTCCATCACCCAGGCCCAGGCCGCCGAGGCCCGCGACGTCCCGGTCTCCCGCTCCCAGCAGCGCACCGCGAAGGCCGACCCGTTCGCCCGCACCTCGCAGGAGACCAAGGCGGCGGTCCGCAAGGCCAAGCAGAAGCTCTGGACCACCGCAGACCTCAACCTGTGGGACGCCCCGGACGACAAGGCCACCCAGGTCGGCCTGGTCGACGCGATCGAGAAGGTGCTCGTCACCGGGCGCCGGAGCAACGAGCGCGCCGAGATCGTCCAGGAGGGCAAGACCTTCTGGGTCACCGCGGCCTACCTCTCCGAGGAGAAGCCCGACCCGGGCCCCAACCTCGGCGGCGCCTGCACCAACGGCACCTCGGTGCCCAGCGGCGTCGACCCGTCGATCACCAAGGTCCACGCGGCCGTGTGCGCCAACTGGCCCGAGGTGACCACGTACGGCACCTTCCGCAGCGACGGCGAGCACGGTCAGGGTCGCGCGGTCGACATCATGATCTCCGGCGGCACCGGCTGGGAGATCGCCGATTTCCTGCGCGAGAACTACGCGGCGCTCGGCATCGAGTACATCATCTACTCGCAGAAGATCTGGTCCGTGGAACGCTCCGGCGAGGGCTGGCGCGGCATGTCCGACCGTGGGTCGGTCACCGCCAACCACTACGACCACGTGCACGTCACGGTCTACTGACACCGGCTCCGAGCCGTACGACGCCGCCGCTGCCCCGAGCAGCGGCGGCGTCGGTCTTTTCGGGTGGTCGACAACCAGACCCGTCCGGCGGGCGTCCCAGCGGTACGACGCGTCGTCGGCCGGCGGCGCGCGGAGGGGCTCGGGACTCCTTGGACACACAGGAGGGCCGTCATGGACGTACGCCACGTGCTGGTCGCCGGGGCACTGCTCCTGGGCGTGGGCTGCGCCGCCCCGCCCGACGCGGCGGAGCCGTCCACGTCGCAGCCCGACCGGCTTGCGGAGGAGTCGTCGTCGGGTGACGCCGCAGGGACCGGGGAGGCCGCGGAGGCAGACGCCGACCCGCGCGCGACGAGCACGGCGATGCCCTCCCTGCGCGGGCTCACGGCCGGGGCGGCCATCGAGCAGCTCGGCCAGCTCGACGTGTCGTCGTCGTGGGGACGCCCGGTCGTGGTGCGCTGCGGCGCCCGACCCCGCACGGTCGTACGGCAGCGCCCGGCTCCCGGGACGCCGTTGACCACCGACTCCGTCGTCCACGTCCGGATGGCCGCCCTCGACCTCGCGGAGTTCCGCGGGCCGTGCTCGCCGGGGTACCAGCCGGCGGGGGAGCACCGGGACGCCGACGTCACGCTGGCCCGGACCTTCTACCGCTTCGCGGCCGACCCGGAGCTGGCCTCGCCGTTCGCCGACGGCGAGGTCTGGGTCGGCATCGAGGACGGGCTGCGCTCGCAGCTCGTCGCCGGTGACGCCCTCAGGGACCTGTCGGCGTGGCAGATCGAGGGATCCTACGCGGAGTTCAGCGGACCGTTCTCCGCCCTGGACCTCGTGGCCGCCAGCGGCGGCTACTACGACGTCGAGGGTTCCGTGACGCCCACGTGCGGGTTCGGCAACGGCCGGGCTCCCGCGGAGCTGACGGGGTTGAGGCCGGTCACCCTGGTCGTCCCGACCGACAGCGCCTCCTCCTGCATGGAGTGGTGGGCGGTGACGCTCTTCGTCGACGAGAGGGACCGGGTCGCGGGGGTCGCCCTGCGGCACGGTGCGCCCTGAGCCAACCCGTTCCCGGTCGGCGTCACCGGCCGCGGTTAGGCTCGCCGCGATGAGTCCCGACCACCTGTACGACGACGCCGACCGCGAGCGGATCGTCCCCGAGCCTCCGAAGCGGGTCGACGCCCCCGTGCGCACCGCCTTCGAGCGGGACCGGGCGCGCGTCGTCCACGCCGCCGCGTCGCGTCGTCTGGCGGCCAAGACGCAGGTGGTGGGTCCGCAGACCGACGACTTCGTGCGCAACCGCCTGACCCACAGCCTCGAGGTGGCCCAGGTGGCCCGCGACCTGGCCCGTGCTCTGGGCTGCCACCCCGACCTCGCCGAGACGGCCGCCCTCGCGCACGACCTGGGCCACCCGCCGTTCGGCCACAACGGCGAGCGGATCCTGGCCGAGCTCAGCCACGACGCCGGCGGCTTCGAGGGCAACGCCCAGACGCTGCGGCTGCTGGCCCGGCTGGAGGCCAAGACGTTCGACGGGCGCGACCGCTCGGTCGGGCTCAACCTGACCCGCGCCACCCTCGACGCGTGCACCAAGTACCCGTGGTCGCGCAGCGAGGCGCCGGAGCCCGGGGGTGTCCACGCCGACGGCACGCCCCGGTTCGTGGTCAAGTTCGGCGTGTACGACGACGACCGCGAGGTCTTCGACTGGCTGCGGGCGCCGGCACCGGGCCGTGGCAAGTGCATCGAGGCACAGGTGATGGACCTGGCCGACGACGTCGCGTACTCGGTCCACGACGTCGAGGACGGCATCGTCGCGGGACGCTTCCAGCTCACCGCGCTCGACACCGACGCCCTGTGGCACACCGTCCGCTCGTGGTACCTCCCCGACGCCGCCGACGCCGAGCTCGACGCGGCGCTGGCGGGGATGCGCGCGATCGGGAGCTGGGCCACCGCCCCGTACGAGGGCACCCGCCGCGGGCTGGCGGCCCTGAAGAACCTCACCAGCGACCTCATCGGCCGGTTCTGCGGCAGCGTGCAGGAGGCCACGTTCGCCCAGGGCGACGGCCCGTGGGTGCGGCACGGGGGAGACCTGGTGGTTCCCCGGCAGACCGAGGTGGAGATCTCCGTGCTCAAGGGGATCGCCGCCCACTACGTCATGCAGGCCGACGACCGGGTCGCCCTGATGGCCCGCCAGCGTGAGCTGGTGGCCGACCTGTTCACGACGATGCTGGAGCGGGGGCCCGACGCCCTCGACCGGCCGTTCGTCGACGACTGGGAGGCCGCCGGGGACGACGCGGCTCGGGTGCGCGTGGTCGTCGACCAGATCGCGTCCCTCACCGATGCGAGCGCCGAGTCGCGCCACCGTGCGCTGACGACTTCCTGAGCCGTCCTCCACAGATCCACCGGCGGCACCTCGCCCGCGGGGCCGCGGCCGTAGACTCCGAGGCGTGCTGGGCCGTATCCGTGACGACGACATCGCCGAGGTGCGCGAGAAGGCGCGCATCGACGACGTGGTCGGCTCGTACGTCACGCTCCGGCGGGCCGGCGGCGGCTCCCTGAAGGGCCTGTGTCCCTTCCACGACGAGAAGTCCCCGTCGTTCCACGTCACCCCGGCGCGGCAGATGTTCCACT
This sequence comes from Nocardioides sp., assembly GCF_051876515.1. GTDB lineage: Bacteria > Actinomycetota > Actinomycetes > Propionibacteriales > Nocardioidaceae > Nocardioides. The sequence goes on from NZ_JBJEHY010000121.1 coordinate 6,942, forward strand.
GCTTCGGCTGCCAGGAAGGCGGCGACGTCATCGCCTTCCTGATGAAGATCGACGGGCTCACCTTCATCGAGTCCGTCGAGCGTCTGGCCGAGAAGTACGGTGTCCAGCTGCGCCGCGAGGGCGGTGACGACAAGCCCGAGCGTCCCCGCGGCCCCGCGCGCGGCCGGCTGCTCGAGGGGCACAAGATCGCCCAGCAGTTCTACGCCGAGCAGCTCCTGACCCCCGAGGCCGCCAAGGCGCGCCAGTTCCTCGAGGAGCGCGGGTTCGACCACGCCGCGGCCGAGCTGTTCGGGGTCGGGTTCGCCCCCAGCGGCGGCGAGGCGCTCTACCGGCACCTGAAGGGTCGCCGGTTCACCGACGAGGAGGTCGTCGCGGCGGGTCTGGTCGCCCAGGGTCGGTCGATGTACGACCGGTTCCGCGGTCGTCTGCTGTGGCCGATCCGCGAGGCCAGCGGCGAGACGATCGGGTTCGGGGCTCGCCGGATCTTCGACGACGACCGGATCGAGGCGAAGTACCTCAACACCCCCGAGACGCCGATCTACAAGAAGTCCCAGGTGCTGTACGGGATCGATCTGGCGCGCCGCGAGATCGGTTCGAGTGGGCAGGCCGTCGTCGTCGAGGGGTACACCGACGTGATGGCGTGCCACCTGGCCGGCGTGAAGACCGCGGTGGCCACGTGCGGCACCGCGTTCGGTGAGGACCACGCGCGGGTGCTGCGCCGGTTCGTCAAGGACGACCAGTCCGGCGAGGTCATCTTCACCTTCGACGGTGACGCGGCCGGGCAGAAGGCCGCGATGCGGGTCTTCGAGAACGACCACATGTTCACCTCCCCGACGTACGTCGCGGTCGCGCCCGACGGTCTCGACCCGTGCGACCTGCGGCTCCAGCAGGGCGACGAGGCGGTGCGCGAGCTGGTGTCGACGCGGCGCCCGCTCTACCAGTTCGCGATGGAGAACGTGCTCGCCCGCTACGACCTCGACCGCGCCGACTCCCGCGTGGACGCGCTGCGTGCGGCCGCGCAGATGGTCTCCAGCGTCCGCGACTCCTCCAAGGTGGACGCGTTCACCCGCGAGATCGCGCAGATGATCGGCGTCGACGTCGAGCAGGCCCGCGCCGAGGTGCGGAAGGCCGCGTCTCGTCCGGCCGAGAAGAAGCCGCAGCACACCGAGCGCCGGGCCGTTCCCCCGGCGGGCCCGGCCGTGCCGGGGCAGCAGGACGGCCCCCCGGCGGCGCCCCGACGCCCGATGCCGCGCCTCGACGACCCGCGGTACGCGATCGAGCGCGAGCTGCTCAAGGTGGTCCTGCAGGACCCGACGACGGTGGGCCGCACCACGACGTACGTCACCGTCGACGACTTCACGCACCCGGTGTGCCGGGCGCTGTGGGCGGCCGTGATGGCCGCGGGCGGCGTCGAGTCCGGTGCGGGCGACCCGGGCTGGGCCAACCGGGTCCTGGCGAGCGCCACGGAGCCTCTCGTGCAGCGGACCGTGACGGCGTTGGGCGTGGAGCCGGTGCGGCTGGCCAGCGAGCTGACCGTCCAGTACGTGCTCGCGCTGGTGCACAAGCTCCAGGAGCTGACGGCCACGCGCCGCATCGACGACGTGAAGTCGCGCCTGCAGCGCACCAACCAGGCCACCCAGGCCGACGAGTACACCAAGCTCTTCTCGCAGCTCGTCGTCCTCGAGCAGCACCGACGTACGCTGCGGGACCGTCTCGCAGGCGAGCAGTGACCCGACTCCGGTGCGGCCGCCGCACGGGTCGTACGAGCACACGAACGGGAGAACGATGAGACGCACCACCCGCACGCCCAAGCCGTCGGTGGACCTGCCCCGCGGCGAGAAGCTGCTGGCGTGGGCGACGGGCGAGGACGGCACCGTGCTCGCCGGGTCCCAGGACGCGCTGTACGTGCTCGTGCCCGGGGCCGAGCAGCGTCGGGTGCCGTGGGAGCAGGTCGAGGCTGCCAGCTGGGACGTCGAGTCGGGCACGTTGCGCGTCAGCGAGGTCGGCACGTGGGGCGAGCAGCGTCCCGAGCACGCGGTCGCGCTCGAGACGCCGGGCCGCCTGCTGGAGCTGCTGCGGGAGCGGGTGACGGCCAGCATCGTGCTGCAGCGCCACGTCGAGCTCTCCCCGCGCCAGCACATGCGCGTGATCGCGCGACGCGCCCCGCGCGGAGCCGCTGAGATCTTCTGGATGTACGAGTACGACGAGGGCGTCGACCCCGACGACCCGGCCGTACGCGCCGCCGCCGAGGAGGCGCTGGCCGGCGCCCGCCACGACGTCGGGCTCGACTGAGGAGAGACGCTCGCGAGGGGGACCCGATTTCCACTCTCGCCGGGGTCCTTGCTACTGTTCCACCCGCTGCACAAGCGATCCCCTGTAGCTCAACTGGCAGAGCATTCGGCTGTTAACCGGAGGGTTGTTGGTTCGAGTCCAACCGGGGGAGCCAGAGAATCGGCCCGTGACCTGCGAAGACGCAGGCCACGGGCCGTTTCGCTTGTCCGTCGTTGCCAGGTGGAGAACCGTGGCACCTCCACAGGTGTGAGCGATGCAGCATCGATCCACGGTTCCCACTCGTCGCGGCTGTTGGCAAGCGGGACCCTTCCGGTGGCCTGCACGGGGCCGCAGCTCACTGCGTAAGGGCTCGGCTCTCGTGCAGGCCCTCCGGGACTCGGCCGTGTGCCGGTCGGTTCAGGCGGAGATCTCTGCGGGCTTTCCGATGTCCGGGCTGCTGGAGATCTCAATCTTGCGCGGCTTGGCCTTCTCCGCGACGGGTACGACGACCCGCAGCACGCCGTCGGTGTAGGCGGCCTCGACACGATCGAGGTCGAGGTTGTCGCCGAGCACCAGCTGCCGGCTGAAAGCGCCCTTGGGGCGCTCGGAGGCCAGAGACTCCCAGTCGCTGTTGCGGGCGACGCGCTCGGCGCGGACGGTGAGCACGTTGCGCTCGACGTCGATGTCGATGCTCTCCCTGGCCACCCCGGGCAGGTCGAACTCGATGACGAACCGTTCGCCCTCGCGCCACGCGTCCATCGGCATGGCCGCCGGGCGGTTAGTGGTGCCGAGCAACTGCTGGGTCAGACGGTCGAAGTCGCGGAACGGGTCGGTGGTTCGCAGCAGCATGACTTCCTCCTCATGATTCGTGTGGGTTCCTTCAACTCCCACAACCTGTATCAGTAGTTACACATTTCTTATACTGGCGACGACAGGGAAGTTCAAGCGGACGTGCGGAGGAATTTCGGAGGTGGGCGTGACCGACAGGCACCACGGTGTCTTCGCCATCTCGGTTGCCGCCGAGATGGCCTCGATGGAGATCCAGAACTTGCGCGTGTACGAGCGCCGCGGGCTGCTCCAGCCCGCCCGCACCTCCGGCGGCAGCCGGCGGTACAGCACCGCCGACGTCGAGCGCCTGTGCCGCATCGGCGAGCTTCTCGCCGACGGCCTGAACCTCGTGGGGATCGCTCGGGTGCTGGCTCTGGAGGACCGGATCGAGGTCCTCGAGCAGCAGCTCACCGACGCTGGCTGAACCTCCGTCACGGTGGCGCCAGTGGGAGAATGCCGCCCTCCGAGGTGGGTGCCTGTGCTGCAGGTGAACGGGCTCCGGGACGTGCTCGACCCGACGGTGCGCGGCGCGATCCGGAGCTGGCGAGGTGGCTCAACGAGCGCGCCTCCTTGGGTGAGATCGACCTGAGGGTGCACGACCTCCTTGCCCGACGACCAGGTGTGGGACTACCTGGCCTCTCTGGACGTCTCC
>NZ_JBJEHY010000122.1:0-10668 GCF_051876515.1 Nocardioides sp.
ACCGCCTGGCCGACGAGGACCCGCTGGAGGTCCTCAAGGTCGACAACGACGAGGTGTACCGCGCGCAGATCGCCAAGCTCGAGCGCCTGCGCGCCGAGCGCAACCAGGACGACGTGGACGCGGCCCTGCAGGCCCTGACGAACTCCGCCGAGCGCGGCGCCGCCGGCGGCGGTTCGCTGGACGGCAACCTGCTCGGGCTCGCCGTCGACGCGGCGCGGGCCAAGGCGACCGTCGGTGAGATCTCCGAGGCGCTGGAGAAGGTGTACGGGCGCCACCAGGCCGTCATCCGTACGATCTCCGGCGTGTACCGCGACACTTCCGCCGAGTCCGGCGACGAGAAGCTGGGCCAGGTGCTGGCCGCGACCGCCGACTTCGAGGAGGCCGAGGGGCGCCGTCCGCGCATCCTGGTCGCCAAGATGGGCCAGGACGGCCACGACCGCGGCCAGAAGGTCATCGTCTCCGCGTTCGCCGACATGGGCTTCACCGTGGACGTGGGTCCGCTCTTCTCCACGCCCGAGGAGGTCGCCCAGCAGGCGGTCGACGCGGACGTGCACATCGTCGGCGTCTCGTCGCTGGCGGCGGGTCACCTCACCCTGCTGCCCGCGCTCAAGGCGGCGCTGGCCGAGCAGGGGCGTCCCGACATCATGGTCGTCATCGGCGGCGTGATCCCGCCCGACGACGTGCCCACGCTCAAGGAGATGGGTGCGGCCGCGGTGTTCCTGCCGGGCACCGTGATCGCGGACTCCGCCCTCGACCTGCTGGCCAAGCTCCGTTCGGCCTGAGCAGACCATGGCGGCTGTCGACCTCGACACCCTGTACGCCGGCATCCGCGCAGGTCAGCGCGCGTCGGTCTCCCGGGCGATCACGCTCGTGGAGTCGATGCGCCCCGACCACCGGGCGCTGGCGCGCGACCTGCTGGCCCGGCTCGCCGAGGACTCCTCGGCGGGCCCGGCCGTACGGGTCGGCATCTCGGGGGTGCCCGGGGTCGGCAAGTCGACCTTCATCGAGGCACTCGGCACCCACCTGACCGCCCAGGGCAAGCGGGTGGGCGTCCTCGCGGTGGACCCGTCCAGCGTCCGCACCGGCGGCTCGGTGCTGGGTGACAAGACCCGGATGCCGCAACTGTCGATCGACCCGAACGCGTTCATCCGGCCCTCGCCGTCGGCCGGCACCCTGGGCGGCGTGGCCGCCGCGACCTCGCAGGCGATGAGTGTCCTGGAGGGCGCGGGGTACGACGTGGTGCTCGTCGAGACCGTCGGAGTCGGCCAGTCCGAGATCACCGTGGCCGGCATGGTGGACACGTTCCTCTTCCTGACCCTGGCCCGCACCGGTGACCAGCTCCAGGGCATCAAGAAGGGCATCCTCGAGATCGCCGACGTGATCGCGGTCAACAAGGCCGACGCCGAGGGGGCCGCGGAGGACCGCAGCGCCGAGGCCCGCGTCGCCGCGCGCGAGCTGGCCGGTGCCATGCGCATGGTCCGCGGGCACGGCGAGTGGGCGCCGCCGGTGGTCACCTGCTCGGGCCTGACCGGCGTCGGCGTCGACGACGTCTGGGCCCGCATCGGCGCGCACCGCGACCACCTGGGCCACGACGGCCTGCTGGCCAAGCGCGCCCAGCAGCAGCTCGACTTCACCTGGACCCTGGTCCGCGACATCCTCAACGAGCGGTTGCGCCGCTCGGAGCCGGTGGCCGCGATCCGCCAGCAGGTCGCCGACGACGTCCTGTCCGGACGCCTCTCCGCCCCGGCCGCGGCCGACGCGATCATCGCCGCCTTCGACGAGGGCTGAGCCCCCACGCACCATCCCGGGGCGGCACCGTGAACCGTTGGGCCCCGATCGGGGAAGAGGGGGCATGGAGAACGTTGACGACGCACCGGGCTCGCGGGAGCTGACGGACGCCGAGGTCCTGGACCTGGCCCGTGAGCGCCCCGAGCAGCTGGGCATCCTGTTCGACCGGTACGCACCGGAGCTGCTGCGCCACCTCACCCGCCGGGTGGGGGCCGCGGACGCCGAGGACGTGCTGGCCGACGTCTTCGTCGTGGCGCTGGAGCGGCGGGAGTCGTACGACCCGTCCGCGCCCTCGGCGCGGCCATGGCTGTACGGCATCGCCACCAACCTGCTGCACCGCCGTCGGCGGGCACAGGCCCGGCACCTGCGGGCGCTGGCACGGATGTCACCCGAGGACCGTGACGTCGTGCTGCTGGTGGCCTGGGGCGACCTGTCCCAGCCCGAGGTGGCGGCGGCGCTCGGCATCCCCGCGGGCACGGTCAAGTCGCGTCTCCACCGGGCACGTCGCGTGCTCCGGGCCCACCTGGCAGCGGACGGTACGCCCGCCCGCCTGCCCCGCCCCAGCGACCGCCTGGCGGTCGTGACGTCGAACGGAGACGACCTGTGAACGAGATCGAGCTGCTCAGCCGCGTGGGTGACCAGACCCAGCCGGACGCGGACGCCCTGGCCCGGGCACGGTCCCGGGTGCTGTCCGAGGCCGCTCCGGCCGTACGGCGTCCGCGCCGGAGGTGGCCGGTCGTGGCCGGGGTCGCTGCTGCCGCCGCCTGCACCGCCCTGGCGGTGACGCTGGTCAGCCTCCCGGGACCCCAGGGTGCCCAGCCGGCGCAGGCAGCGGCGGTGCTGCTGCGTACGGCCGCGATCGCCGAGGACGCCCCGGCCGCGGGGCCCGGGCGAGTACCTGCACGTCGTGCACCGCACCACCCGCTGGTACGGCGGCGAGCCCGGTGACGACACCACGGAGAGCTGGGTGCCGGGCTCGGTCGGGAGGCAGAAGCGCATGCTGGACTCCGACGGGATCCTCTACCGCGGCCGGGTGGAGGTGCCGGAGATCGCCCTGCGTGCCGACCTGGACGTCGAGACGGTCCTGGCGTGGTTGCGCACGGACTCCGGCGACCTGCGCGGTGACGCGGCCGCCGTGGAGCGGGCCGGGAGCGTGCTGCTGACGGAGTACGGGGTCTCGCCGCAGTTCAAGGCGCTGGTCTTCGAGGCGTTGGCGCGCATCGACGGGATCGAGCAGGTGGGCGCCGACTCGCTGCGCGACGCCCCCGGGGCCCCGGAGGGCGGGATGACGGTGCTGGCCACCGGTGACGGCCCGATGACGCAGCGCTTCGTCCTCGACGCCTCCACCGGACGCTTCCTGGGCATGCAGGGGACCGGATGGGGGCCCGACGGGGACGGCGCCTGGGTCACCTGGGTCAGCACCGAGGTCGTCGACACCCTGCCGCCGCGGGCCCGCGGCGCCGCCACCTCCGTCGACGGATAGTCCCGGCGGCCCGCCACGACCGGCCGCCTCAGAAGAACTCGTCGAGGAGCCGGTAGAACTCCAGCAGCACGGGGTCGGCGTCCGCGGTCCACGGCCTCCCGGCCAGGGCCACGGACACCGGCCCGGTACGGCTGACCAGGGCCAGGTCGAGGTGCCGGTCCGCGACGCCCAGCGAGCCGACGTCGACGACCCCGACGAGCCGTCCGGTGTCGGGGGAGACCAGGACGTTGTCGGCCGTGGCGTCGCCGTGGCAGACGGCCAGCCCGGAGGTCTCGGCCTCCTCGGCGTGGGGGAGCCGTACGGCCAGGTCGTCGAGCAGGGACGCCACCGTTGCGCCGGCGCGCTCGGGGTCGAGGTCGTCGAGGTCGACCAGTCCGGTGTCGGCCCGGCGCCGGGCCTCGGCCACGGTGACGCGCAGCCGGCGGTCGAACGGGCAGGCTGCCACGTCGAGTGCGTGCAGCCGACCCACGGCCTCCCGTACGGACTCGGCAGCCACGGGGCGCAGCGCCATCGGCACGCTGGCGGCGGGGACCCCCGGCAGGGCCGCGGTGACCAGGGTCGGGACGGGGCCCTCGACCCAGTCGAGCACACGCGGCGCCACCACGTCGGTCCCGGCCAGCCACAGCAGCCGGTCGCGCTCGTGGGCGACGTCCGGGCCGGACTTCGCGTACGCCATCCCGCCCGGGCTGCGGCGCAGCACGGCCCCGCTGCGGCCGGACGTGACGAGCGCCCAGTCGGCGAACTCGTCCATCGGCGTTCCTCTCCACGAGTCGACGACCTCGCACGGTACCGGTCGCCGTTAGCATCGTGGTGATGTCCATCGATGCCCCGGCCCCTGACGCCCATCCGGCGACCTACGACGCGCACGCGCTGATCGACCAGGTCGTCGCCGAGCGTGGTGACGCGCTGCTGGCGCTGCGCCGCGACCTGCACGCCCACCCCGAGGTGAGCTGGGCCGAGGCGCGTACCACCGAGCGGGTCGTGGAGAGCCTGGCCGGCACCGGCTGGCGGCTCACCCGGCCCGAGGGCGGCGGGCTGGTCGCGGACCTCGGCTCCGGCGGCCGGCTGGTGGCCCTGCGGGCCGACCTCGACGCCCTGCCCATCGACGACCTCACCACGGACCCGTGGCGCAGCACGGTCGCGGGCGTGGCCCACGCGTGCGGCCACGACGTGCACGTCTCCGCCCTCATCGGTGCCGCCTGGGCGCTCGACGCGGTCCAGCGCGCGGGGCGCCTCGACGGCCGGGTGCGGCTGCTGTTCCAGCCCGCCGAGGAGGTCATGCCCGGGGGAGCGCTGCACCTCATCGAGGACGGTGCCCTCGACGGCGTCGACGCGATCTACGGCCTGCACTGCGACCCCAGCCTCGACGTGGGTCGGGTCGGGCTGCGCGAGGGTCCGTTGACCGGCGCCGCGGACTTCCTGCAGGTACGCCTCAACGGCCGCGGCGGCCACACCTCGCGCCCGCACCTCACCGAGGAGCTCACCTTCGCGCTGGGCAAGCTGATCACCGAGCTGCCCGCGATCCTGTCCCGGCGCCTCGACCCCCGTGCGGGCGTCTCGGTGGTGTGGGGCAAGGTCGCTGCCGGTTCGGCGGCCAACGTCATCCCCGGCACCGGCGAGCTCGTCGGCACCGTACGGATGCTCGACGCGGTCACCTGGACCGAGGCCGAGCACCTGGTGCGCACGCTGATCGGCCAGGTCGTGGCCCCGTACGGCGTCACCGCGGAGGTCACCTACCAGCGGGGGGTGCCGCCGGTGGTCAACGACCGCGACGCCTTCGTCCAGCTGACCACCGCCGCCGAGCGGGTGCTGGGCCGGCGTGGTCCGGTGCCGACGCCGCAGAGCCTCGGGGGCGAGGACTTCGGGTGGTACCTCAACCAGGTGCCCGGCGCGATGGCACGACTGGGGACGCGGACCCCGGGAGGCTCGACCTTCGACCTCCACCAGGGCAACCTGCGCGTCGACGAGCGGGCCACCGCGATCGGCGCGCGCCTGCTGGCCGACGTCGCCGTCCTGACGCTGAGCGTGTGAGAGACCGGTCACTGGCGGGTAACGGTTTGGCAGGGCGCCGGATTTTCTCCTGCGAACACGGCTAATCTGCTGTCGAATGTGCGCCCGCGGGGGCGTTCCATAACAACCGATCAGGAGGCGCCGTGAAGAAGACGGCTCGATTCGCTGCCGTGGCCGTTATCGCCGCGATCACCCTTGCCGGGTGTGGAGAGCGTCCCTCGGACGACGACGGCAAGGCAGACGAGACCACCACCCCGACCAAGACCGCCGAGCAGATCGACTTCAAGGCGTGCATGGTCTCCGACTCCGGCGGCTTCGACGACAAGTCGTTCAACCAGACCTCGCACGACGGTCTCCTCTCGGCTGCCGCCAACATCGGCGTGCAGACCGCCGAGGTCGAGTCGCACTCCGACTCCGAGTACGGCGACAACATCGACGCGCTCGTGTCGCAGGGCTGCAACTCGGTCACCACCGTCGGCTTCCTGCTCGGTGACGCCACCCTGGCCGCGGCCAAGAAGAACAAGGACGTCGACTTCTCCATCGTCGACTACGCGTACTTCAACGAGAAGGGCAAGAACATCGCCCCGGCCAACCTCCAGGGTCTGACGTTCAACACCGACGAGCCGTCGTTCCTGGCCGGCTACCTCGCTGCTGCCACCACCGAGACCGGCACCGTCGGCACCCTCGGCGGCATGAACATCCCCACCGTGACCATCTTCATGGAGGGCTTCCGCCTCGGCGTCGAGCAGTACAACAAGGACTCGGGCGAGAAGGTCAAGCTCCTCGGCTGGGACGGCAAGGGTGGCTCGTTCACCGATGACTTCGAGGACAAGACCAAGGGCCAGAACATCGCTGCCCAGATGATCGGCCAGGGCGCCGACATCGTCTACCCGGTCGCCGGTCCCGCCGGTCTGGGTGCCCTCCAGGCCGCCAAGGACGCCGACGTCCAGGCCATCTGGGTCGACACCGACGGCTGCGTCTCGGCCGCCGAGTACTGCGACGTGCTGCTGACCTCGGTCATGAAGGCCATGGACGTGGCCGTCGAGGCCTCCATCCAGGCGTCGGTTGACGACAGCTTCTCCAACGAGCCGTACGTCGGCACGCTGGAGAACGGCGGCGTCGGCCTGGCCGACATCAAGGACGGCGTGGACCAGGAGGTTCTCGACAAGATCGAGGAGCTCAAGGCCCAGATCATCGCTGGCGAGATCAAGCTCAGCTGATTGCTGAATTCCTGAGCGCACAAGGACGCCGGGGCGGGGAGCACGTGCCCGCCCCGGCGTTCTATGCTCAACGCACCCGCAACATCGTCCATCCGCGTGTGGGCGGGCCGGCTGCCGGGATCGACAGCGTCGTCGAGAGGGACTGTTTTGAAACTTGAGATCAAGGGACTGACCAAGCGGTTCGGGTCGTTCACCGCCAACGACTCGATCGACCTGACGATCGAGCCGGGTGAGATCCACTGCCTGCTCGGCGAGAACGGGGCCGGCAAGTCCACCCTGATGAACATGCTGTACGGGCTGCTCGACCCCACCGAGGGCGAGATCCTCATCGACGGCGAGCCCGTCACCTTCGCCTCGCCCCGCGACGCGATCGACGCCGGGATCGGCATGGTGCACCAGCACTTCATGCTGGTCCCGGTCTTCTCCGTAGCCGAGAACGTCATGCTGGGGCGCGAGAAGACCCGCGGGCTGGGCGTGCTCAACCGCAAGGCCGCCGCCGACATGGTCAGCGAGCTGTCCGAGCGCTACAACCTGGCCGTGGACCCCAGCGCACTGGTCGGCGACCTCCCGGTCGGCGTGCAGCAGCGCGTGGAGATCATCAAGGCCCTCTCGCACGACGCGAAGGTGCTGATCCTGGATGAGCCCACAGCGGTGCTCACGCCCCAGGAGATCGACGAGCTCATGGAGATCATGCGTGAGCTCAAGAAGCAGGGCACCTCGATCATCTTCATCACCCACAAGCTCCGCGAGGTCAAGGCGGTCGGCGACAAGATCACCGTGATCCGCCGCGGCAAGGTGGTCGGCACCACCAGCCCCATGTCGAGCGAGTCGCACCTCGCCGAGATGATGGTCGGCCGCGCGGTCAAGCTGGTCGTCGACAAGGACGCCCCCGAGGTCGGCGACCCGGTCCTGACGGTGGACAACCTCACCGTGGTCGACCCCCGCGGGCACCAGGTCGTCAAGGACGTCTCCTTCGAGGCGCGCGCCGGTGAGGTCATCGGCATCGCCGGCGTCCAGGGCAACGGCCAGACCGAGCTGATCAAGGCGCTGATGGGTCTCGTACGACCCGACGCCGGCGTGATCCGGCTCGACGGCGAGGACATCTCCAAGTACGGCCCGCGCCAGTCGCTGGACGCCGGGATCGGGTACATCCCCGAGGACCGTTCCCACGACGGCTACGTCGGCCCGTTCAGCGTCCGCGAGAACCTGATCCTCGACCTCTACCGCTCCGACGAGTTCTCCCGCGGTCTCGCGCTCAAGCTCGACGCGATCGAGGCCAACGCCGAGGCGCGGATCGAGGAGTTCGACATCCGTACCGAGAGCGCCGAGACGCCGGTCAGCTCCCTGTCGGGCGGCAACCAGCAGAAGGTCGTCGTGGCGCGGGAGTTCTCCCGTCCGCTCAAGGTCCTGATCGCCTCCCAGCCGACCCGCGGCGTGGACGTCGGCTCGATCGAGTTCATCCACAAGCGGATGGTCGCCGAGCGTGACCGCGGCACGGCCGTGGTCATCGTGTCGACCGAGCTCGACGAGATCTACGCCCTCTCCGACCGCATCGCCGTCATGCACGACGGACGCATCGTCGACATCGTCAGCCCCACCATCCCCCGCGAGGAGATCGGCCTGCTGATGGCCGGCTCCACGCGCGGCCCGAACGAGGTGAGCGCATGAGCACCCCGACCCCCGCCCCCGAGAAGGAAGCGGCCCCGCCGCCGCCCCCGGAGCCGCCGGCCAAGAGCGGCCGGACCTGGGTGCCCACCCTCGTTGAGACGATCGTCTCCATCGTGGCGGCCCTGGTCATCGGTGCCCTGCTGATCGCGCTCAGCGACCAGGACACGCTCGAGTCGGCCAGCTACCTCTTCAGCTACCCGGGTGACTTCTTCAGCAACGCCTGGCACGCGATCTCGTCGTCGTACAGCTCGCTGGTGCGTGGCTCGATCGGCAGCTGGGAACGGATCAGCACGACGCTGGAGCGCTCGGCCCCGATGATCTGCGCCGGCCTCGGCGTCTCGCTGGCCTTCCGGGCCGGGCTCTTCAACATCGGCGCCACCGGCCAGATGACGCTGGGCTTCCTGTGCGCGGGCTACGTCGGCTTCACCTTCGACCTGCCGCCCGTGCTGCACATGCTGGTCGCCCTCGTCGCCGGCCTCGTCGGCGGCGCCCTGTGGGGCGCGATCGCCGGTCTGCTCAAGGCCAAGGCGGGCGCCCACGAGGTGATCTCGACGATCATGCTCAACTACCTGGCGGCCTCGATCCTGCTGTTCGCCCTGAGCAAGGACGCGTTCCAGCGTCCCAACAGCGACAACACGCTCTCGCCCCCGGTCCACGACAGCGCCACCTTCGGCAGCGTCGCGGGCACCCACCTGGGCGTCATCCTGGCGCTGGTCGCCGCGTTCGGCGTCTGGTGGCTGCTCGAGCGCAGCACGCTCGGCTTCGAGCTGCGCGCCGTGGGCGCCAACCCGGAGGCCTCGCGCACGGCCGGCATGGACGTCGCGAAGGTCTTCACCATGGGCATGCTGCTGGCGGGCCTGCTGGCCGGCCTGGCCTCGACGATGCTGGTCCTGGGCGACCAGTCCTCGCTCAGCCCGACCCTGGCCGGGACCATCGGCTTCGACGCGATCACCGTGGCCCTGCTCGGCCGCGCCACCCCGCTCGGCACCGTCCTGGCGGGCCTGCTGTTCGGCGCGCTGAGCGTCGGCGGCGTCGCGATGCAGGCCTCGGCCGGCACCCCGAAGGAGCTCGCCAGCGTGCTGCAGGCACTGATCGTGCTGTTCGTGGCCGCGCCCGCCCTGGTGCGTGGCCTGATCCGGATGCGGGGCGGGTCCGGGGAGTCAACCGTGATGGCGAAGGGATGGGGCGGATGAGCACCATGACTGCCGAGACCGTCGACACCGTCGACGTCCGCGACCGGGCCGACATCGCCCGGCAGATCAAGCAGATCGTCGTCTTCGCGATCGTGACGGTGCTGCTGACCTGGTTCGCCCTCACCATCGATGACGGCCACGTGCTGTACACGATGGGTCGCCGCGTCACCAAGGAGGACCCGGCGCAGACCCTCAACGGCATGCCGCTGGTCTGGATCTCCCTCGTCATCGCCGTGGTCGCCCTCGTGCTGGCCGCGGTCAACCGGGTGCCCAAGGGCTGGCTCGGGATGGTGGTGTACCTCCTCGTGGGTGCCGCGTTCTTCGCCGGCTTCATGATCTGGATGTACGCCGACCAGGAGGCCGGCCGCGACATCGTCATGCAGAACCCGATGCCGGAGACCATCAAGCTGGCCACGCCCCTGATCCTGGGCGCGCTGGCCGGTGTGATGTGCGAGCGCGCGGGCGTCATCAACATCGCCATCGAGGGCCAGTTCCTCATGGGCGCGTTCTTCGCCTCCGTCGCCTCGTCGATGGCGTACAGCGCCGAGATGGGTCTGGTGGGCGGCATCCTCGCCGGCGTGGCCATGTCGGCCCTGCTGGCCGTCTTCGCGATGCGCTACCTGGTCAACCAGGTCGTGCTCGGTGTCGTGCTGATCGCCCTGGCGACCGGTCTGACGAGCTTCTTCCTCAGCCAGATCCCGGCCGAGCACAAGGAGTACCTCAACACCCCGCTGGTGCTGCCGCCCATCGAGATCCCGTTCCTGTCGAAGATCCCCGTGATCGGCTCCTCGCTCTTCGAGCAGTCGCTGCTGGTCTACCTGATGTACGCCTCGGTCGTGCTGGTCACCTGGCTGCTCTTCCAGACCAAGTGGGGTCTGCGCGTGCGCAGCGTCGGTGAGCACCCCAAGGCCGCCGACACGGTGGGCATCAAGGTCAACCGCACCCGCTGGCAGGCCGTCCTGCTCGGTGGTGTCTTCGCCGGTCTCGGTGGCGCCTACTTCACCGTCGGCTCCACCGGCGCCTTCGACAACGGGGCGTCGGCCGGCAACGGCTTCATCGCCCTGGCCGCCGTCATCATGGGACGTTGGCACCCGGTGTGGGCCTCCATCTCGGCGCTGTTCTTCGGCCTGATGTGGACCCTGCAGGCGCAGCTGGCGTTCCTGGACAAGATCCCGGGTGAGCTGCTGCGGGCCTCGCCGTACCTCGCGACCATCATCGCGGTCGCCGGCTTCGTCGGTCGGGTCCGCCCGCCGGCCGCCGACGGCGAGCCGTACGTCAAGAGCTGAACCACACCGAGGATGGGCCG